>NC_019682.1:1276666-1595833 GCF_000316575.1 Calothrix sp. PCC 7507
GGTAAGATCATTTTTAGCATTTGTGGTTGAGTTAATTGCGGCAATTCCCAGTGTTATTATTGGTCTGTGGGCTATTTTTGTCTTTATTCCCATTCTAGAACCACTACAAAAGTGGTTAGCCAGTACCTTCGGATGGATACCCTTATTTAGCACAACAGACCCTTCAGGGACGAATATGTTAACAGCTGGAATTATTCTAGCTATTATGATTTTGCCCACAATGGCAGCAATTGCTCGTGATGTTTTGCTAGTCATACCTAAGGAATTACGTAGCGCATCTATGGCGTTAGGTAGTACTCGTTGGGAAACCATTTTTCGCGTGTTGTTACCAGCAGGATTTTCTGGAATTGTCAGTGCAGCTATGCTGGCTCTAGGACGAGCTTTGGGTGAAACAATGGCTGTAACTATGGTAATTGGTAACTCTGCTCAAATTAGTGCATCTCTACTTGATCCGGCTTATACAATTCCCTCTATATTAGCCAATGAATTTGCCGAAGCTGAACCCGGCTTGCACATTGGGGCTTTAAGTTATTTGGGCTTAATTTTGTTCGCCTTAACTCTAATTGTCAACATTGGTGCTGTCCTATTGGTAGAGTGGGTTGGCAAGAAAAATAAATAGGTTTTCTAACTTCCATATATGACAATTAGCAGAATTTTTGCTCATCAAAACTTGTAGAATAAATGATACCAATTAAAAAATCATTGTGACAAATGGAATTATATAACCGAGCCTCAGAATGGGATTCTCAATCTAAAATCTAAAATGGTATGAGTAGTTATCAACAATCAGAAATAGATGATTCTCTAGCAGCGGAATTGTGCAGTCCTCTCCCACCCGCACGACTGTTGTTTAGTTATGGGATGAATGCGATCGCCTTTATTTTTACAGGTTTAGCGCTAATTCCTTTATTATCAATTTTGTGGGAGATTCTGGTACGCGGTACATCTGGACTCAAACCCGAGATGTTTGTCAATGCAGTTATTGATAATGGCTTTGGCAACGCCATTTTAGGTACTATTACAGTAGTATTAATTGGTTCATTATTAAGTCTACCTACAGGCATATTCACAGGCATATTTTTAGCAGAGTTTGGTAAAAGCAAAACCGCTAATTTTGTCCGTTTTATCACTACTATCCTCACTGGTGTTCCTTCAATTGTTGTCGGGATGTTCGCCTATGGTTTGATAGTTTTTGTCACCAAAGGATTTAGTGCAGTAGCTGGTGGTTTTGCTTTAGCAGTCATCATGCTACCGATTGTGACACTAACCACAGAAGAAGCTTTAAAACTTATTCCCACCGCTCAACGTCTCGCCTCAGCCGCATTAGGTGGAACTCGTTTCCAAACTACATTTCGTGTTGTGGTGACAGCAGCAATTCCTGGTATTACTACAGGTGTTTTATTAGCCGTCGCCCGCGCTGCTGGTGAGACAGCACCCCTAGTTTTTACGGCTTTGTTTAGTTTAGATTGGTCGGCAGGATTATTAAGTCCAACGGCCTCTTTGCCAGTATTGATTTTTAATCTTTACAACGACCCTAGCCCAGAAAAAAACCAATTAGTTTGGACTACTTCTATAGTCCTACTAGGCTTAGTTTTGTGCGTCAGTCTTTTGTCTCGTATAGTTACTAGCAAGAAAAGCAGCTAGAAATCCATCAGGTTACTAATTTTTGTTTCACAACTCTGGTAAGTATGAGTAAATTAATTCCAGCCATCCAAGTCAAAAACCTGAGCTTTTTCTATAGTCCAAAAAGCACTAAACCGGCGATTGAAGGGGTGTCAATGGATATTTACAAGAATCAAGTAACCGCAATTATTGGCCCTAGTGGTTGTGGTAAATCTACCTTCATTAAAACCCTCAATCGAATTAGCGAGTTGGAAGGAGATGTCAAAATTAACAAAGAAGGACGCGTAGAATTTTTTGGTCAAAATATCTATGACACTCGCATCAATATCAATCGGCTACGTCGTCAAATTGGGATGGTATTTCAAAAGCCGAATCCTTTTCCGATGAGCATTTATGAAAATGTTGCTTATGGTGTGAAAATAGCCAAGAATCTTCCTAAAGCCGAATTAGATGAAATTGTTGAATCTGCTCTCAAAGGTGCTGCTCTTTGGGATGAAGTGAAAGATAAGCTACATCAATCAGCTTTAGGGCTGTCTGGCGGACAACAACAACGACTTTGCATCGCCCGTGCTTTAGCAGTCAAGCCGAAAGTTCTCCTCATGGATGAACCTTGTTCCGCGCTTGACCCCATCGCGACGATGAAAGTGGAAGAATTGATCCATAGTTTACGCTCTGAGTTGACAATTGCGATCGTCACTCACAATATGCAGCAAGCCACACGCGTCTCAGATTTTACAGCTTTCTTCAGCACTGATGAGAGTCGCATTGGGCAAATGGTAGAATTTGGTGTCACAAATCAAATTTTCAGTAGCCCCCTCGATAACCGCACTCGGGACTACGTTTCCGGACGTTTTGGTTAAGGTTTAGCCTCGTGTGACTTGCTGGACTTTTTCAACCAAGCTAGCATCCAACTGACATCTTCCCGCCCCGACAGCACAGGAGGATGTCATTTTTTATTGATGAATTTTCTGTGATGGCGATCGCAAATTTTTGATTAGGTTACTTTTCTATATACTATCAAGCAAATAAGCACATATATACAACACTGCTGGGAAAGTCAACGGACTCAACAGGGTGCTAAAAAGGATGAAGTTTTAACTAAAACTTAATATATACAGCCTGTTTCTGCAAAAATACTGTACAGGTGACTCATCTGAAGCCAGATCAGGCTTTAGATATAGCCTTTCGGTAGTTTCGCCTGATACTTCTATGGGAATCTACAGGCTGAGGGCTATAAACATTGTTATATTTTCGACATTTGTGCAAACGGATGAGATAATCAGATTAAAATTTCAGTTTGTAAACATTATTGTTAATATTTCCAGACATTTAATCGTCCAAATAGTAACTATAACACTTTCATGAGATTAATGCTAGAAATTCACAACAGTGCTGTTGTTTGATTTTTAAATAATCAAACTTTAGTTGTTTCACTAAAAATATGCCTAACTCAATGCTTATTCTCGACAAACAGCCATATACTACATACAAAAATCTATTCTGATACTCAACAACAAACACATGTTTTTCGTATAAACCTACAGTAACATTATTACTTTCTCATATTTTATAGCCATGATTGAGTCTAAGAATTTTACAAGTCTGAATAAATTAGTTCCAGTCATAAAAGTTAAAAACCTTAACTTTTCTTATGACACCCAAAAGATACTTGAAGGGATATCAATAGATATTTTCCAGGATAAAGTAACTGCAATTATCGGACCTAGTGGTTGTGGAAAATCCACTTTTTTAAAATCTCTCAATCGCATGATTGAATTAGAAGGAAACGTGCGAGTTGAAGGCAGAGTAGAATTTTTTGGTCAAAATATTTATGAGCGTCGAGTCAATTTAAACCGAGTGCGCCGCCAAATTAGTATGGTGCTTCCCAAGCCAAATCTTTTTCCCATGAGTGTCTACGATAATGTAGCCTATGGGGTGAAAATAGTAGGATGGAGACCGAAAGCAGAGTTAGACGAAATTGTCGAATTTGCGATCAAATCTGCTGATCTATGGGATGAAGTGAAGAATAAGCTACATAAGTCTGCTCTAGAACTTTCTGGTGGACAACAACAGCGACTTTGTATTGCTCGTGCTTTAGCAGTCAAACCGAAAGTTATTTTAATGGATGAGCCTTGTTTCGGTCTTGATCCTGTTGCTAGTATGAAAATTGAAGAATTAATCCAGAGTTTACGCTCTGAATTAACAATTGTCATTGTTAGCCACAACATGCAGCAAGTTACCCGCATATCTGATTTTACAGCTTTCTTTCATAGCCATGAAAATCGGATTGGTCGGCTGGTTGAATTTGGTTCCACACACAAAATCTTCACTAACCCCCTTGATTCTCGCACCCGCGACTATGTTTTAGCGCGTCTTGGTTGAGGGATTTTTGGTTGTGGTTATTAAGAAGACTACCGCTAATTGTGATAGGGGAATTAAAAGTTTAATTAATTCCTTTTAATTCCCTTTGCCCACAATACAAAGCTGTTCACATATTCTGGTGCTACAGCTAATTGCAAAGCGATTACTTTAGGGATTTTCACGGTTATCAAATGCTTGATTACCCTGGTATAACAGGGTTAAAATACCGTCTTTGATGATGGTGCAAGCTAGGATGCCCTACTGTAATGTGTCAGCTATGCAAAATAATGAGGGTTTGCAGACTACCCATAATTCTGCATTAATTAACCAACTCAGTATTTTTATTTGTCAATCTATTATTCCTATCTTGCAACAGCATCCTGAATTAATAGTTGCAAATTACCAACATATTAACTGGAATGAAGATAAATACCAATCTGCACTACTTGCTAGTTTAAATAAAAAAATTGCCAGTCTAGCGGATACTTCGTTAATCTTAGCTAATGTAAAACAATATTTAGGAATTTTTCTAGTTCAGAGCTTTTTTGATTCTCCTGACTTTTATAACATAGAAACACGAATTCTTTCCTTGCTCCATCACTCAACTCTTCCTGAGTTAAATAATCAAGCTAATGCCAACAATTTACAGGAATCTAAAAATAGTAAAAATACTTTTATATCTTCAGCGATAGCTATTTTACTGCTAGATGCAGAAAACTTACAACTCAACACTGAAACAGAAAAGTTTTTAACAACGATTTGCACCTATCCTATCCAAATTAAAATTGCTTTTGCCAATTGGTGCAGCATGGGTAAACTAGATATTGAATTGCACGGGCGTGGTTACGATTTAATTCATGTGCCATCTGGTAGAGACAATGCTGATGGCAAAATGATCACCTTTGGTTCATCAATTCATGAGCGTTACCCAAATGCTAAAGAAGTTTTAGTCTGTTCCTCAGACAAAGTTATGACAAATCTTTGTAATCATCTTCAGCAGAATGGATTAACAGTATATCGGGTTAGCAAGCAAGGAATTAATCTAGTTATATTTAATAGCTATACTGGGAAAAATATAACACAATCTATACAATCATTACCAGAAATATCTTCAATTGAAGAGTTTATTTTAAAATTAAAAAGTTTAATAAAAACAGAACAAAAGCACAATAACACTTATTGGATTAAACTTTATACAATCTCTCAATCTTTTAAAAATAGATATCAATGCACTATCAGTCAAGTTGCTTCTAAACTTCTTCCTGGTAAAAAAGCCAGAGATATTTTTCTTAGTTATCCTACAGAGTTCGTTGTTCATCAAGTTGATGAAGTTTCTGAATTATATATCGCCCTATTTGAAATTAATCCATCTCTACTAGTAGATGCCAATGTTGAAGCCTTACCAATCAGTGTTCAAGAGCCGTTATTATCTATAATTAATTCAAAAGCAGATTTAGAAGAAGTACTAAAAAATCTGATAAAGACTTTAACTATTAAATCTCCTATCAGCTATGTTAACGTTGGCCTTCTGAGCGGTAAATTTAACCAGCAATATGGTACGCCAATTACTCAACAATTGAAATGTTTACAGATAAGTGGTAATTTTCTGAAATTTCTGCAGTCTTGTAGTTCTTTTGAACTCAAGCAAACAACAAAAGGATGGGAGGTGGCTGTGCGTTAAACCCCAGACCACGCATATCGGTATATGATTAATACAGTATGTAAAGAAATGTAAATAGCACGATGCAGGATAAAGTCATTGTCATTGTCGGTGCTACCGGCGGCATTGGTTCAGCCTTAACACGTAAACTTGCCCCCACAGGCGCACGGTTGGTATTAACCGCCAGAGACGCAGTGCGTTTGGCAACACTGGCAGAGGAATTACCAGGGGAAGTTCTGACTGTTTCCTGCGATATCACTGATCCCCAACAAGTAAACACTTTAATCGAAAAAACTGTCACCCAGTTCGGTCAAATCGATGTTTTAGTCAATACAGCTGGTGCTGGTATCCTCAAACCCTATAACAACCTAGAACCAGCTGATTTAGACAAGATGCTAGATATCAACTTAAAAGGCAGCTTTTATACCACTCAAGCAGCAGCCGAAGAGATGCAAAAGCGCAAATCTGGCCATATCTGTAACGTCGTGGGAATCCTGGGCAAACATTCGATGCCAATGGCAGCAGCTTATTCTGCTTCCAAGTTTGGGGTTGTTGGTTTTAGTAAGTGTATGGCAGAAGAACTCAAACGTTTTGGAGTTAAATTCACGTTATTTTACTTTGGTGGTGTAGATTCTCCCTTTTGGGATAATGTCAGCCTCAAGGTAGACCGGAAAAAAATGCTCAGTCCGGAAACTGCTGCTAATGCAATTTTCTTCGCTCTTGCGGCTGATCCGCAAGCTGTGCCAATGGAAATTAATATCCAACCCGACAGTCATCTATTTTTCTAGGTTCAGGAAGCGGTTTGCATATCCAAAACGGCCACACAACTGAGATAATTTTAATAAAACTTAAAACTCTCCGCCGATGCTAAGACTAATTACTGACTTCGACGGCCCGATTATTGATGTTTCCGATCGCTATTATCGTGTTTATCAATTTTGCCTGGAGAAAACCCGCAGCCCAAATCAATCAGTGCAAGAACTTTCTAAAGAAGTATTTTGGCAGTTAAAGCGGGAGCAAGTTCCCGAAAAACAAATCGCCATGAATTCGGGTTTAGATGCCGCACAAGCACAGGAGTTTGCTCAGTTACGGCGGCAAACAGTGCATACAGAGCCTTATTTCCAATATGATAGCCTGATGCCTGGCGCGATCGCCGCACTGTTAAAAATTCAACAAGCTGGCGTCGATTTAGCAGTCATGACAATGCGCCGAGTTTGGGAACTAGACTATGCCTTTAAAAAATACGATTTAGGGAGATTTTTCCCAGAAAATCGCCGTTATTGCCTGAGTAATGACTATGTTAAAACCCGCGATATTGAAGATAAGCCCTTGTTGATGGCGCGGGCGTTAGCAGAACTACCCCCAGCCTGTGATACCTGGATGGTAGGGGACACGGAAGCCGATATCACCGCCGCCAAAAAACATGATATTAAAGTCATGGCTGTAGAGTCTGGTATCCGCGATCGCACTCGCTTAGAACTTTACCACCCCGACTTAATTGTTCAAGATTTGAGCTTTGCCGTAGATTTCATTCTACAGAGCCAACAGGCGGATACAAAACGGCTGGCGATCGGATAGCAGCTGATTAACACTATAAAAGATGGGTAATAGAAACTCATTTCCATTACCCATATAAATCGGAGTCATTGCCCCCAATTTTCATTAGGCAGAATATTACCCTTCAGAAAGCAAAGTTTAGGCTTTAATGATGGGGACTCCCCTACTGCCTATCGCCTTTTAACTGTTTCTGAGCCTCGAATCGCCCTAACGCAGAAAGCTACTAACCAACCACAACAATATAAACGTCAGTACCGTAGAAAACTGATTTGACGTCAGACTAATAAATGGCACTTGCGGCAGTACCCAGCTAGCAGCTAGTCCTCCCACGATTAAGCCGATGATGAGGCCAATCAGAGTGAACAAAACTGCTCTGCCAAACTTATTTTCCTTGCGATTCAGAAAGTAAATACTGATTCCTACTCCAACCACCAAAGCCAACTGTAAAACTTGATCTCCCGCAGCCGGGTAGAACACACTGATAGTACTCAAGCCCAAATACCAGGCTCCAGGTAAAAGTACATCAGCAGGGGTTGGCTGGTCTAGCATTCGCTGTAGCCATGCTGGTGACTGCTCCCGTTGGGTCAGACTTTCTTTAGGAAGTGATTGCACTCGAGTTTCTGGAAAGCGAATCCGCTCAGGTACTTTAATTTTTCCTTCCTGACGCATTCGTAAGCGTTCCATTAAAATCGCATCGTAGGCAACTTCAATTGCTTCTAGACGCTTCGCATCGCCACCACATTGCTCCAATAGGCGATTGCGAGCATCCTGAATTTCATCGAAGCTAGCATCTTCTGATACCCCAAGTTTTTCGTAGGGATTTTGATCGCTCATGGGAGTTTATACTTTAGCCTCTGTCAACGGCAGTCTTTCTGTTGACGGAAAAACAACTTTGAGTTTTATGTTGATCATACCCAGTATATCAACCAGGTTTTTTTGTTCTACCAGGATGGTAACACGGGTTAGTTTAATTAACTTGGAAATTTCAACTATAGCCACTTTAACATATTGTCATAACTCCGTGTATACCCTCATGTCGTTGACCAGTTCTAGCTCTAATCTAGAATTTGAACTAAGAATACCTAAAACACATTTTGTATGGAAAAATTAATTTTTCGGCTTCAGATTTGGTGAAGCAGCCCCGTATTACTCGGCTTAAGCAAGTCAGCAAGCGCGTTTCCGTCAGGAAAAGGGTAGCTGACACAGCTTTAATGGAGTTTTCATCAATGAGTCTTATTCTAGGTGGTAGTATCGATCCGCATATCGATATTAAGATTAAAGCAATTTAGATTACCACCTACTTGATATCCGAAAGTGTTCTAGGTTACAAATCTCCTGTAGCTAAGGTCAGAAGATTTGATCGCTGGAAGTAAAATTAATCAATGCAAGTGTGGATACCAAGATACTCCTAGTTTAATTTTCCATAGCCCTGATTAGAATATTATGTTGGATAATCAGGAAATGCATCCCTTAGCATTGTAGATTCTTCATTATTCCCCGAAAGTGGAAACAGCGTTTTTACGCAATTTTTCTGTTAATCCTATGAATTTTTGTGCAAAGTGATGGTCATGGCTCCTGCCAAGATTCTTGTAGTTGATGACGACCCTGCGGTTCGGAATTTAATCCAACGCTTTTTGATTAAGCAGAACTATCAGGTAGAGGCGGCTGAGGATGGTAAAACAGCCTTAGCACTATTTGAGCAGTTTAACCCTGATCTGGTGATTCTAGATGTGAATCTACCAGATGTTATTGGGTTTAACCTCTGCCAAGAGATGCAAAGTCGTAATGGTGTTTTTGTGCTGATGCTGACTAGTCGAGCAGACGAAGCTGACAAGATTCGCGGCTTTGCTAAAGGTGCTGATGACTATCTCACCAAACCATTTGGTCTGGGAGAACTAGAAGTCAGAGTAGCGGCTATTTTAAGGCGTCAGCGAGTTGTAACTACAGCAGAACAGAAACGCCTGGTATTTGAAAAGTTGATGATTGATCCAGTGCGGCGAGAAGTGGCGCTTAACAACCAACCAGTACTCTTAACCGCTCTGGAATTTGATTTGTTGCATTTTTTAGCCAGCCATCCAGGTCGAGTTTGGCGGCGAGCAGAACTAATTCAAGAGGTGTGGGACTATGAATACGTTGGTGACCAGCGGGTTGTAGATGTGCATATCGGTCAAATTCGTAAGAAGATAGAAATCGATGCCAGCCAGCCGGCATTAATTCAAACAGTACGTGGCGTAGGGTATAAGTTTGAATCTGCTAGTCACCCAGGGCAACTGGAAGCCAATTCTTAAGTCTATAGTCAAGAGTGAAAAAGCTCTGGACTATAGACTAATTGCTCGCCTTTGTAGTGAAATAGCCCTCTTAGGAGGGTTAGCCTGACTGAGCTAAAGCTTACCCCTACGGTTCAGCAAGTTATGCGGCAGTATCACCGCATAACAAGAGTAGAGCAACCATTCCCGCAGGATGTGATTGATTAGTGATTGATCATGAAAAACTTAGACTAGAGTATAAGTCACAATAACATCGTCTAGAACGTGTGTAGTACATTATTATCGCTTAGGCGTAGATTGATACAGGATTTTTACTTAGCTGTGGTGGAACAAAGTTTCTAGATAGACACGGGCAGCACGGCGATCGCTATCTCCATTTTGCAGCAAAAATAATGACAGAGCAGCCGTCAATACTCGGTTTTGATCCCAATCAGGATGGGTTTCTAAGTAGTTCTTGAGAGATTCGTGAAGTGGTTCAGGAATTTCTGTAAAAATGCTAACTGTTGCGTTCATGAGATTTTCCTCCTTTGAGGTCAATCAAGAGTGGCTTTTTACTTGCTGTAGTTAGCTGAGGGCTGAATATACAATTCATTCCCTATCCGATAATCTGGGACAAGATTTGACGTAATTTTACACACGTTGTTGTCAACAGTCGAACAAACTACAACAGCAAGCCGAACTATTGTGCGGCAAGAGGGGGTAGGTTTGTCAATGCTGCGAAATGTTAAAAAGGTTGGTATAAAAAATAATTTACTACGAGATAATCAGCTTTAAAAGCTATTTCTTGTTACACAAGTTAACAATAACTCAGTCTCTAAAATTCTTGTTACGTAGAAGTAAAAAATCCCCAGTAAGACTGCAAGAGCCTATAAACTCGTAAAGCATCTGTGGAAAACTCAAAAAAACCCTGTGGAAACCCTGTGGAATCAGTGAGGAAAATTTCCCCCAATAATAAGAATTACAAAAATCTCATCTTGTGATTCAGCCACACAAATCTACAAATCCCAGCCAAAGAACCAGGGCGGGGAAACCCCGCCCGTACGATTTATGCGCCACATTGGCGGAGCAAGGCAAGCTCACGCTCTTGGAGCTATCTTGCTTTATTAGGGCGATCGCCTGGAGGATTGGCAGGAACACCCAACGCATCCTTTAACTGTTGTTCCGTGACACCCAACTTCGTCGCTGCAGCCGCAAAATCAGGGCGGGGTGGACGTTGATTGCGATCGCCTGGAGGATTAGCAGGAACACCCAACGCATCCTTTAATTGTTGTTCTGTGACACCCAACTTCGTCGCTGCAGCCGCAAAATCAGGGCGGGGTGGGCGTTGTTGTTCGTTGGACGGTTCTGAAGCTTGGGCAATTTGCTGGAATCGATCAGCAGCATTGGCTTGATGGAGTGAAATCAAACCAATAGTGCCAACCATAACAGGAATTGCTGTGAAAACTAGTACTTGACGAACGTTCATTGTTAACCTGGAAACGATAGATTGTTTATATTTATGATTTAAACAACCCAAAATTACAATTTGTGCTGTTTGTAAATTACAGTTTTGTAATTTTTGTCATCGCCAACGGGAATGGGGAAAGAAAAACGGATAATTTTGCAACTTTTTGGTGAGCATTGCCGCTAGGAGTAAACTACCTGGGATTGGCTGCTGGGGAATGGTATTTGTGAAATAGGCTTGTCGTTGAATCCCCAACCAAGCTAAAAATGCTCCTAGGAAAATAGCTAAATAGGCGATCGCTGGAGCAATCCAAATTTGCCCTGACAAGTCAATTTGCCGCAAAAAAGCTACAACAGTTATCAGTACTACCACTCAAAAGAGAACCTGACCTAAACGAGTAGGAAACGTTGGAGATAGTGTCCGTCCCCAAATGAATCCTATCCAGGCCAGTCCTACTAGCTTGACGTATATAGCGGTTCTCAGTTGGATGCAATACAAAATTATATCGTCGCTTGTAGGGTCACGGCACTGCCGTGACCTTATGAGTGTATTGGACTCAAGCGATAACCGCTATAGTTCTAAAAGGTTTGTCAAATGAAGTCTGAAGTATAAAATTACCTTAGCCATCAAGGGATGAAACATAAATATTCAAATGATGTCTATCTAGCTTGAAAAAGTTCTTCAGCTTACAGTGCTGACTGTTGAACTAAAAAATACTTATCCCTAATCCCCAGTTGATGATGGCTACTTATTTATTGCTTTTATTTTTTTCCAGTCTACAATCTGTTATGGCTATTCAAAAAAAAGCAGGAGTTAATTCTTGAATAAGGCTGGGTTTTCTGGAAAACCGCAAGATTCATCAGCTGCCTCTAGTGATGATATTCCAGCGGCTTTGCGCGATACTCCAGATGCAGCACCCAAGGTGGGCGTTAAACCCGTGGTTTTGCTGATTGGGGGAGTAGTGGGATTTGTCTTGCTGGCTGTAATTAGTGGTTTTTTGTTTTTCGTCACTTCACCTAAAAAAACCGCCAAATCTCAACCTACATCAACTAGTTCTGCACCCGCACCCACGCCAGAAACTAGTAATTCTGTCAACTCCCAAATTGACAATAGTGATACTGTGTTGGGGCATTTAGCATATCCAGAAGCACCAGATACAGAACTAGTGGCAATTTCCAGAGATGGACGAACGAGAATGCGAAAAGCTGCTGCTGAAAAGTTTCAAGCAATGGTACAAGCAGCACGCAGTGCAGGTGTAAGTTTAGTGCCAATTTCTGCTTTTCGCTCAGTGAAAGAGCAGGAGCAGTTGTTTTTTAGCGTTGGTGCCCAGCGAAATCAAACCCCGTCTCAAAGAGCCGCTCTCAGCGCTCCACCTGGTCATAGCGAACATCATACAGGCTATGCTGTGGATATCGGCGACGGCGCAGTACCAGCAACTAATCTCCAAGCCAACTTTGATAACACTAAGGCTTATCAGTGGCTACAAGCAAACGCCGCCCGATTTAGTTTTGAAATGTCCTTTCCCAAGGATAATGCTCAAGGGGTGAGTTATGAGCCTTGGCACTGGCGTTTTGTAGGCGATAGTTCTAGTTTAGAAATGTTCTACAAAGCCAAAAACTTGAAACCATCCCCAACACCACAATCAACACCCTGAGCATTTGCTTTGGCTATAGTCAGATCAAAATTGCACGGAAATCGTGCCCAAAACCGTAAACGGCGCATTTGGACGGAGATAATAGCCCTGAGAGTCGAAGGACTGAATGTCGAAGAGGTTCTTAAAGTTCAACCCCACCCGCCAGTTGTCACGTTTGTAAAAAATAGTGGCATCGGTACGGACGTAAGACGGAATATCGAATGTGTTGGGGAGGGATGCGGCGCGATCGCCTACAAAAAACACCCCGCCACCAAACCCTAACCCCTGCAAATCGCCACTTTGAATCTCGTATGTCGTCCATAAACTCCCCCCCTGTCTGGGAGCATTTACTAGCCTATTACCTCTCAGGGTTGGGTCGTTGTCTTCGCTCACAAACGCATCATTAACAAAATATGAAGCGATAATATTCCAACCAGGAAGGATTTCCCCAGATATATCCAATTCAATACCTCGACTTTTTACCTCTCCAGCAGCAATGGAAAAGTCGGTATTGTTGGGATCAGTCGTGGCAACATTTTGCTTGGTAATTTCATAGGCTGCTAATATTGCTGAGAGCTTACCACCCAAAGCTTCGGCTTTAATTCCCACTTCGTACTGTGTCCCACTTTCCGGCGGTAATGTACTTCCAGTTGCTGTTCGTGAAGAGCTAGGATTGAATGAGCTGCTGTAGCTGGCGTACAGCGAAATCGGTTCTATTGGTTGATAGACGATCCCCACGCGAGGTGAGAAGGGACTATCGTAGAAATCCTCTGTTGTGGCATCGCCAATGAGATTGGTACCGCTACCATCTAAATCTTGAGTTCTATTTTTGCGGTTAATAAAATCCACCCTACCACCGACTAATAACTTGAGATTTGGTAGCAAAGAGACTTGATCTTGGAGGTAAAGACCAATGGTATTGCGATCGTATCTCTCCTTGCGAGCCGTCTCAAAACTCGTTGGTAATGGAGAGCCATACACTGGGTTGAACAAATCAATGCTATTAGCCGGGGTGCGGAGAAAATCGTAACCATAAATGTATTTGTTTAAATCCAAACCCAAGAGCATTTGATGTTGAATGGAACCTGTATTAAATTTGCCTACAATTTGGGTTTGCAAAGAATAGTTTTCCAAATAACCAGGACCAGCAGCAAATCTTCTCAATACAGTACGACCGTCTGCATCAATGCTGTCTGGTCGGATAGTTTTCGCATCTTCATTATAAAGTTCAGCAGAAAAGGCACTGCGGAGTTTCAAGTTCTCACTAAAGCGGTGTTCAAATGTCAAATTGACATTATTCGATTCCCGGTAGTAATCTTTGGTATCTGGTTCTCCTAAAAATAGACTGATGGGACGCTGAAAAATAATTGGGTCAGGTGGAGAGCCGTCATAATAAGTTCTATTGACCTTGCTGTACTCATATTCAAAGGTCAAACTTGTGGCATCACTAATTTTGTAAGTTAGTGTAGGTGCGATAAAAAATGATTCTTGATCAACAAAATCAATAAAACTACCAGAACTTTCATAGGCAGTGTTGAGGCGATATAACAATGTTCTCTCTGAGTTGAGAGGCCCAGAAATATCAATTGAGGGACGATAAGTATTGTAGCTGCCAACCGTAAATTCGCCGGAGTAGTAAGGCTGGCTAAGTGGCTGTTTAGTGATGTAATTTACAACCCCACCAGGTTCAAACTGACCATACAACACCGAAGCCGGACCCTTGAGTACTTCTATGCGATCGATATTAGTCGGGTTCACATTGCCATCTTGAGAGTAGAAACCATTTCTCAAGTTGTCGTAAGTCGTAAATCCCCGGATATTGTAATTATCTGTATTACCCGCATAGCCTCCCTGCGGAGTCACACCGCTGACGTTACGCACTGCATCGGAAATCCGAATAATTTTTTGATCCTCAATTACTTTCTGAGGGATTACCTGTATTGACTGCGGTACATCGCGGATTGGGGTATCTGTTTTAGTTGCCGTTGATGCGTCTGGTACACGATATCCGTCTTGTTCACCTGTAACTACTAGTTCAATTGGGGTTTCATTCTCGGATGTTTCGCTTCTAGGTTGAACTGTATCTGGTGTTTCTGGTTGTTGTTGAGATTGAGAAACAACTGGTTTCACACTGAAAATTAAACCTTCATCACTATCAAATAACTCGATTTTGGGTATGCTTGTTTCACCTGTGACAATGAGCCGAATACTATTGACATCTGGGTTATTAGCAGTCACCAAAGTAATTCCTTTGGTGGGGTTTTCTTGGCGGAAAGTATTACCAGATGCTAAACGCAGTTGAGCTACAGGAATATCAACAATATAGTTATTGCCATCACTTTTAGGCAAAAGTTGCAGTTTTTCTGCCTCTTTAGTTTCTAAAATTATCTCCAAGCCTGTTTCTGTTTGATTGACTTTGATACCTGTAACTTGTACAACTACTGCTTGATTAGATTGTTGTGCTAATAAAAAAGCAGCGTTAGTCACGGAAGGCTCTATTGCACATACTGATGGTATTGCCAGAATAGATAGAAAGCTAGTTACCCACACACCAGCAATTAGTTGACAGTTTTTTAACATTTTCACTCGCAATAAAATCTCAAACGATCGCATCAATCAAGAAAGCGAAATGACAGATTTAGAAAAAGATGGGATAAGTGCGATCTCTCAATTGCTATCGCTGCAAAGGTTCTAAGGTGTCTGTAGGATTTAAGGTATCTAGTCGTCGCCGATATGACCACATCACCCAACCAGTGACGGACAAAATCAACGGTGCAAGTCCCACAAACACATAGAGAATACGGGTCGGCAACCCCCAAAAAGTGCCGTAGTGCAGAGGTGTAAAAGAATTCAGGACGCGATCGCCTAATGGCAGCGATAGTCCATTTTGTAATCGCAAGACTGCTCCACTAAACTGATCAAGATAAACAGCACTATCGCCGTAATCATTAGACTCTTGGGGTTGTTTTTTATAAATGGCAAATGCATCTTCTGGTTTGCTGGGAAAGGTAATGTAAGTTGTCACCGCACCTGGTAAAGCTGCATCCGCTTTTTGCAAGATTTCTGCCAATCCTAATGGTGGCTTGCCAGTCACTGGTTTAGAGATAGGCTCTGGCAAATTTGGCGTTGAGGTGACAGCATAGATTGCAGGTTTAGTGAAATCATAAAAATTCCAGCAGAAACCTGTAAAGGCAATCAGTCCCAAAAATACAGCGGTAATGATGCCAAAAACTTTATGAATATCGAAGTTGACACGTTTTGGATGCGCTTGCCATTTAATTTTGAAACCATTAATCAGCCTTCTCCAACCAGGCCAGAGAATGATACCTGTAATGCTGAGGATCAATAACAGCAGCGCCGCAATGCCAACAATAATTTCTCCAGTTCTACCTGCCAGTAGTGCATAGTGCAGTTTAAAAACGATACCCCAGAAAGAGCTTTCCCATTGGCGATCGCCCATGATTGCTCCACTATAGGGATTGACAAATACATTAATCTGTGCATCGTTGGGTGTTTTCAAATACACTGTATAGGTGCTGTTTTTTGGCAGCATATTCATCGATCTGAGTTTGAGTTCGGGTTGATTGGCGTAGGTTGTTTTGACGTTGTTGAGTATAGTCTCCATAGAAACGCGCTGTTCTTGAGGCGACACCTGCCCAAATTGCTGACTGACTTGCCAGCGATTAATTTCTTGCTCAAAGACCAGTAAGCTACCTGTCAAGCCGATGATAATTAGGATTAATCCGACGAATAAACCTATGTAGCGATGGAGGTAAAAAGATAGGTTGCGAATTTTTTGAGATTTCATTGTATGTTCTCCTCATTAACTCAGCTTTTGGATCAGGTCAAACAATTTTGGATTTTGGATTTTGGATTTTGGATTGACCCCATAAATAAATTTGCTTGCTCTGTAGCATCAAGGAATTATTGGTCAAAACCGTTTTATTACAAAAGATTTGCAATAGTTTAGGAAGAGATATGGGCAAATTACTTCCATATCCCAGATTTATATTTTTTACAAACACCATAAATACAGAAACTCTTGCCTAAAATTGCTCAAATAAGCACAATATTCTCTATTTTCCTACCGCAAGCAGCAATAATTTATCGCTTATGGCTGTGCTTTAGTAACTAAAGAGATCAATCAACACTCACGAATCTTCTCAATAGATTAAGAAAACATGACAATTTATTGATAGTATTTATCAATTTTTATGGAAATGAGTAGGGAATAGGTAAATAACTATTCCCTGTTAACGAAATTACTCACCATTAATTCCCAGTGGCGGGAGCTTCTGGCGCTGCGGCTGGCGATTCTTGACGAGAACGACGTAAAGACTCCACCAAGCTGCTTTGACTTGCAGGTCTGGCTTGCTCTGTTCGCCGACGACGGCGATTTTTAGTTGGTTGTGTTCCAGATGATGAATCACTCACCGCAGACTCGCGTCTTGTCCGACGGAGGAACTCTCTTAAACTTCCACGATTATTAGATGCTCTGCTTTCCGATGTGGTTTCTGCTTTTTCAGGCAGTAAACGCCGGCTGATTCTAGATTCTGTCTCAGATGCAGGTGTGAGCGATCGCCTGCGTCTGGTTTGCGGTTCTCTAGTACTTTCACCAGAATTATCTGTATTACTTGATGCTTCTAACCGCCGTCTTCTAGGAGTCTCTTCTGTTGAACTGTTATTGTTAGCAGCTGCTTGTTGGTTTCTTTCTTCTACTTCTCTTTGTTGTCTGCGTTTTTGGGCTTCGCTGTGTCGCCGTGAACCTTGGATAGCAAATTCTGTTGCTATTGATACCCCTTGTCTACCACCAGTTGCAGGTTTTAATTTCCAGTCACGCGCTTGTCTAGCAGTTTCTTCATCTAATTCACGATTGCCACTAGAACGAGCAATCCGCACATTAGTAACATTCCCATCGGAATCAGTATCAACTGCTACCTCTACTCTGCCCTCAACTCCTCGCCGTCTAGCAGCTTCTGGATATTTGGCGTTACATTCACGACAAGCTGCACGACCATTACCACCGTTACGATTGACTGGTGCAGGTGGAGCTTCAATGGCTGGGGTTCTCGGTGCTGTAGCAACTGGAGAGCCACTACCAACACCAGAGCCGGTACCACTGCCAACACCAGAGCCGGTACCACTACCAACACCAGAGCCGGTACCACTACCAACACCAGAGCCAGAGCCACTGCCAATACCAGAGCCGCTACCACTACCAATGCCAGTACCGCTACCAGTACTACTGGCAACACCACTTCCGCCACTCCCAGTTAGAACAGAGGAACCACCGCCACCTCCTCCGCCACCTCCACCTGCTGCTGTTCTGTCTTTAATTTCATCTGGTGAACTAGGCTTACTGACTTGATTTGCAGATGCAGCCGCTATCTTGGGCGTATTCTGTCTGATTGGTTCTCGATTTTGCTCTTCTCGAACAATCTTTTGTACTGGTACATTTTTAACTTGAGCCTGTATTTCCTCAATTTTCTGTTTAGGAGGTTCAGGGATGAAAGTATTTTTTTCCGGTATTTTGGGGTTTTCCGGTTTTATTTCTGCTTCCGGAGCTTTCGTGACTTCTGCTTGTGGAGTTTCAACAATTGCCACTTCAATTGGTTCTGCGTCTAAATCTGGTACTCTCGACAAAAGATTGCCTATACCTGATGTCAGAACACCAGCATGTACTGCTAGCGAACCCATGAAACTATAAACCAGAAAAGACCTAAGAGCCACAGCTTCCTTAGAACGCTGCGCGACAGCAATGTCTGTAAAGCTCATATATATTGCTATTGATTCTCACTAATTAGAGTCATCTTAAAATGGTTATATCCAAAATATCAAGTAAAAAGCTGGAAATGTTTCCTGATGCGGGTAAGCGCAGAAAAGCTCCAGAACTATTTTTCAGTCCCTAATCCTCCCAGCAAAGGAAATTATTGAGATTTGGATAACAAGATATTGTGAATCACAATTAAAAAGACTTGAAATAAATTTGCATTATACTGTATCCTCTTTTGATAAAGACTCTCAACTTGAATAAAGATTTTGCTAGTCTGACTGTGTATTAGACTGCTTGCAAGAGGCGGGGAAAGGGAAAAATGGAAATTTAATTTCTTTAATCCTTCCCCTTAGTTAGACTTCTGCAAGAAGTTTGTTGTTGATTCATGACGAGGCTCTAAATGGGAATTAAGAATCTGTTTGAAGCAGGCGGCGTGGTGATGTGGCCGCTGTTGGGATTTTCGGTGTTGGCGGTGGCGTTGATTATTGAGCGTGTCAAGTTTTGGATTCAAATTAACAACCGTCAAAGCCGTGTGGTAAGAGACGTGTTGAATCTCTATCGGCTAGATAACGTAGTTGGTGCAATAGATAAACTACAGAAAAATGCAGACTTACCACTCGCACGCATTTTTCTGGCCGCTTTAGAATTAGAAGAACCAAATCCAGAAGAGTTTCGGCTGGCATTAGAAAGTGAAGCCCAAGCAGAGATACCTTTGCTCAAACGGTTCCAAAATATCCTGGAGACAGTCATTGGTTTAGCACCACTATTAGGTCTTCTGGGTACTGTGTTAGGCTTGATTACTTCCTTTGCGTCCTTGAATCTGGGTGATGTTGGGGGTACAAAAACCACAGGTGTGACAGCCGGGATCAGTGAAGCTTTGGTGTCTACAGCATCAGGGTTGGTAGTTGCCATATTTGTACTGTTATTTGCCAACTCCTTTCGAGGACTGTACCAGCGTCAAATAGCGCTGATTCAAGAATATGGGGGACAATTAGAGCTACTATACCGCCGTCGCTACGAACGAGGAGAGAAAACCTATGCGTCTACCAGATGAACCAGATTTGCCGCCACAAATCAACATCGTGCCGATGATTGATGTGATATTTGCAATTTTGACATTTTTCATTATGTCAACGTTGTTTCTCACCAGATCAGAAGGGTTGCCAGTAAATTTACCAAAAGCAGCAACCGCCAAACAACAGCAAGTGCCTACTCGAATTACAATCACGGTAGATGAAAAAGGAGAGGTGAGCCTCAATCGCCAAGCAATTGCAGTTGATGCTTTGACGGATAAATTACGGACTTTAGTCAGTGCTAAATCAGAAGCATTGGTAATTATTAATGCTGATGAAAAAGTAGGACATGGTAAGGTAGTCGCGGTCATGGATCGGGTACGTCAGGTAGAAGGAGCAAAATTAGCGATCGCTACCCAAAAACCCTAAGGAACGTAGATTAAATAAAGTGCAAAAGTAGGGTGTGTTAGCGGAGCGTAACGCACCATTCCCATTTCAATCAGAATTGCAGGTTATTAAATTTTCATTCCTAACTGCAAATAAAGCATCCCACAGCTGACAGCCGTGGGATTGTCAACTTTAACAGTAAACAGTAAACAGTTAAATCCTTGGGTCTAATGGTGGAAGGTGTTAGTGGCGGGTTTAAATTCCCCAGCATACGCTTGATAACTGATAACTGATAACTGATAACTGTTTTAATTCCGTCGTCTGCTAGCAGAGTTGCGGTTATTTTGTGGAGATACCCCATCTGCTGATTTTTTGTACTTCAGAGGACTCTGGCGATGAAAATAGCCCTCCATAATTTCTAAAATCATCGGCGCTGCAATACTACCGCCACCACCACCAGAATGTTCAGCGAAAGCCACCACTAAAATTTCCGGCTTATCAGCCGGCGCATAAGCACCAAACCAAGCATGATTTTGTTTGACTCCCCGTTGCCAAGCTTCTGCTGTACCACTCTTACCAGCAACTGGTGGGACTGTTGGCTGATTTAGAGCCTTACCTGTACCTTCAGCAACCACCTTCCGCAGCCCCTGACGAAGAATTTTAATAGTTTCTGGCTTCATATTTAAGGATGAGCGCCAGCTTTTAGCCTCTTCATTATCTTTGAGTAAATGCGGCTGAACTCTATAACCACCATTCGCTGGTACCGCAAACATAACAGCCACTTGTAGAGGTGTAGTTTGTAAAGCACCTTGACCGATGGACATATTAATGCTGTCACCTACAGTCCAAGGCATCTTCCAATTTTTCTGCTTCCACACCTCATCAGGAACTAAACCTTTTGTTTCTTCAGAAGCAAACTCAAAACCGGTTTTTTTGCCAAATCCATATTTACGCGTCCATTCAATCAAAGTTGGCCCGCCAACACCCCTACCAATTTGATAGAAGAAAGTATCGCTACTCCACTGTAATGCTCCCACAAAACCTAAAGGGCCAAATCCAGCATGATTCCACTCACCAAAACGAGTGCCACCAATGTTCAAAGAACTATAGGTTTGTAACACTGTATTCGGAGAAAATTTACCCGATTCTAGCCCAGCTGTTGTGGTGACAATTTTGAAGGTACTGGCAGGAGGAAAGGCACTAAGAGCGCGATTGACCAAGGGATGATCTGCACCTTGTACAGTCTCCCAATCTTTTTTGCTCAGTCTTTGTTTAGAGAAAATATTAGGGTCAAAAGTAGGGTGAGACACCATTGCTAAAACAGCACCATTTTTGGGATCAAGTGCGACGATCGCACCATTGCGATTACCCAAAGCTTTTTCTGCCGACTTTTGCACATCCCAATCGATAGTCAAGTGCAAATCTTTACCAGCCTTGGCTTGTTTCTCGCCTAAAACTCGGAGTGGCCGACCCGCTCCATCCACCTCTACTTGCTGACCACCCCATTCGCCTCTTAGTGTCTTTTCATAAGCCTTTTCGATCCCCATCTGACCAATCACATCTCCCAATCGATAGCCTTGCTGCTTCTTCTGTTGCAGCTGCTCGGCGGTCAGTTCACGGGTATAACCTAGTATATGAGCCAATTCCCTGCCGTGCGGATAATAGCGAACAGCTTCTGCATGTACTTCTACATCTTTGAGTTCCGCTTGGTACTCCTTCAATGCCGTGATTTGAGCTTCATTCAAATCACGAGCAATGCGGATCAGCGTAGAAGAGTTAGCAGCAGAAGCATTAGCACCTGCCTGTTCTAGTTTCTCTTGAATTTCCGATTGGGGAATTTGCAGAATTTGGGATAGGCGGGGACCCACAACTGACCATGAAGGTTTAGTATGGGCCATTGGCCATAAATATACAGAACGTGGATAGCGCGTACTAGCTAAGAGTTTGCCATTGCGATCGAAGATGTTGCCCCGTTCCGGTTGTTTAGGAATCATCCGAATCCGGTTAGACTCAGCTCGCTCTCGATGACGTGATCCTTGCACAATTTGTAAATATGCCAAACGCACACCGATTCCAGCCGTCATTAATAGGGTGAATATAATCAAAAATATCGGCTGGAAATTCCGTCCTACAGTGCGCGTGTCTTTTTTTTGACCAAGTGGCGATGGTTGCAATAAAGTCATAGGACAAAATGGATTTTTACAATTAGTATATTTAGATACAATAAAACTTAATTACTACTGTTGATTGGTTGCGGAACTATTGGGATTGCATATTTTTTGTAATTTGTTTTTCCGATGAGGGTATGTTTAGAGTTTAAACTTTTCCCCTTGACATTTTTCTAACTTCTATAGCTGTAAATAGACATCTTAGAGCAGATGGATGAGCTATAATACTTGCCCGATAACATTTTTGACCCCGTTCCCCGTTTCCTGTTCCCCATTCGCTATTATACAAACCATCTCCATACTTAGTCCCCATTAATACTTTGTCTATTGTGGGTATTAGACGCAGAATGACGAGATGGGGTTTCCGATTCTTGAGCGTGGGGTTTTGCATATTTGCCGGGATACTTGTGCTGAAAATAAGCTTCCAACACTTGTAAAACCATTGGGCCACAAACAGTACCGCCATGATCGCCAGAATTTTCACCAAATGCGACAACCACAATTTCTGGCTTATTGCTGGGGGCATAAGCACCAAACCAAGTATGATTAGGGCGACCAGTCCCAGCTTCAGCAGTACCACTCTTGCCAGAGGCTGGAGCAATTGAGGGTACGTTCAAACTCTTACCTGTACCCTCACTTACGACTTTCCGCAATCCCTCATGTAAGACTTTGATGGTAGACGGTTTCATATTCAACGGCGATCGCCAGCTTTTTGCTTCTTCATGATCTTTGAGTAAATGTGGCTTCACCCGATACCCACCATTTGCAGGAACAGCAAACATAATTGCTGACTGTAGTGGTGTGACTTGCAACGCACCTTGACCAATTGACATATTAATGCTGTCGCCTACAGTCCAGGGCGTTCTTAAAACTTTCTGCTTCCAAATTTCATCTGGAACTAAACCTTTTGATTCTTCGTTAGCAAATTCAATCCCGGTTTTTTGACCAAACCCATATTTACGACTCCACGCAATCAAAGTTGGGCCACCGACTCTTCTGCCAACTTGATAAAAGAAAGTATCACTACTCATAGCGATCGCTCTGGGAAATCCCAACGGGCCAAACCCGGCGTGATTCCATTCACCAAAAGTTACCCCACCCACAGTCAGAGAGCCGAAGGTCTGTAATACTGTATCTGGAGAAAATTTCCCCGATTCCAACCCCGCTGAAGTCGTAATAATTTTGAAAGTACTGGCGGGTGGAAAGGCACTGAGGGAGCGATTTACCAAAGGATGTTCTTTACCTTTTAACGTTTCCCAGTCTTGCTGGGAGAGTTTTTGCTTGGAGAAGATATTTGGATCAAACGTGGGGTGAGAGGTCATGACTAAAACAGCACCGTTATTGGGGTCAATAGCGATAATTGCCCCTTGGTACTTACCTAAAGCTTTATCTGCAGCTCTTTGCAGATCCAAATCTATGGTCAAGTGCAAATCTTTACCAGCTTTTGCCTGTTTTTCTCCCAACACCCGCAGTGGCCGACCTGCATTATCTACTTCTACTTGCTGACCACCCCATTCACCCCGCAATAACTGCTCATAGGCTTTCTCCACACCCATTTGACCAATTACATCTCCCAAGCGATAGCCTGACTCCTTCTTGTCTTGTAGCTGTGTAGGGGTCAATTCTCGCGTATAACCCAGTATATGAGCCAATTCCTTCCCATGAGGGTAGTAGCGGACGGCTTCTGTATTAATTTCTACCTCTGGTAGCTCATCTTTATATTCCTTGAGTGCGGTGATTTGTGCTTCGTTTAAATCACGAGCAATCCTGACGAGTGAAGACGAATTGACACCAGCCTGTTCTAATTTCTTTTCCATCTCCGCTCTTGACATATTCAGAATTTTTTCCAGACGCGGAGCCACAACTGACCAGGATGGCTTATTGTGTGCCATTGGCCACAAATATACAGAGTGAGGATAACGAGTGCTAGCTAGAAGTTTGCCATTACGGTCAAAAATATTGCCCCGCTCTGGTTGTTTGAGAATCATCCGAATCCGGTTTGCTTCGGCTCTTTGCCGGAATTTTGGCCCTTCAAGGATTTGCAAATACGCCAAACGTATGTCAATAGCGGCCATCATTAATAAAGTCAATACGATTAAAAATATCGACTGGCGACCACGTCCTACTGTACGTGTATCTTTTTTGCTGCCAATTGAAAATGATGGTAATAAAGCCATAAGACAAACAAGATTCTAAGATTGGCGTTACTCGCAATTTCTAGTCTAAACTGCTACCCAGTATTCAGCAGAATTGAGGGAGTATATTCCTAATCAACTGTTTTTGCCGGATACAATAAACCAAAGTGTAATCTGTAGTCAGCTTAATCGACTACAGCAATGATCACATCACATAAGATCACGGCATTCTACTGAGGACTATGGCTCAAACTGTGACGCAGAATCAGAGGGAGATAATGGCTTTGCAGCCGCTTGATGTTGAGCTGCGTAACGTGTTCAAGTTTTTTAACCAAGAACCAGCAGTCAATGGCATAGACTTGGATGTCAGACAGGGGGAGTTCTTTAGTATCTTAGGTCCCTCTGGTTGTGGCAAGACAACTATACTGCGCTTAATCGCTGGTTTTGAAAAAGCTGATGCTGGCAAGGTATTGATTCAGGGTCAGTCTATGACTAATGTCCCTCCTTACCGCCGCCCTGTCAATACGGTATTTCAGAGCTATGCACTGTTCAATCACTTAAATGTGTGGGATAACATTGCTTTTGGACTGCGGTTGAAAAAATTCCGCAAATCAGAAATTGCTCACAGAGTCCAAGAAGCATTAAGTTTGGTGAAAATGGAAAGCTTGCGATCGCGTTTTCCTCGTCAACTCTCTGGTGGTCAACAGCAGCGAGTCGCTTTAGCCAGGGCTTTAGTCAATCGCCCATCTGTGGTACTACTGGATGAACCCTTGGGAGCTTTAGATTTAAAACTACGTAAGGAAATGCAGGTCGAGTTATTAAATTTACACAAAAATTTAGAATTGACCTTTGTCATGGTAACTCACGATCAGGAAGAAGCACTGTCTTTATCTGATCGGATTGCTGTGATCAATCAAGGCAAAATTGAGCAAATTGGCACTCCTAGCGAAATTTACGAATTTCCTCGGTCATCTTTTGTAGCTGATTTTATCGGTGATACTAATTTATTCAGCGGTGAAATCATTGAGGTAGACGCCTCTAACATCCAAATAGAGACAAAAACCGGACTGAAAATAGTCGTTACCCGTAGAGAGGATACACCTACTGAATTATCGCAAGCAGTGGTAGTCAGCGTCCGCCCAGAAAAAATTCAGCTGTCACTTTATCCACCGAATTTACCCACTAACTGCTATGAAGGACGGCTTGTCAATGTCATGTATTTGGGGACGCACGTTAATTATGTTGTGGAATTGACCAACGGGATTAGCATCAACGTTTTGCAGCCTAACACCTTTGGTGGCTTACCAGACCCCAATACACCGATTTATGCTTGGTGGGCAGAAACTGATTGTTTGGCGATTTGTCAATAGTCATTTGTCAATAGTCATTTGTCATTGGTCATTTGTTATTGGATGGTGACAAATTAAAAAATCTCAATGACAATTGCAGACGAAGAGTAACAACTGAATAAATGGCAGCAAAGCGTTTTCAAGATTTACAGGTTTATCAACTATCAGAACGATTAGCAGATGACATTTGGAAAATGGTTGACGGATGGAATTTTTTTGCCAAAGATACGATTGGTAAACAAATTGTCCGTTCAGCAGATAGCATTGGTGCCAACATAGCAGAAGGACTAGGAAGAGGTAGTTATCAAGAAAATAAACGTTTTGTCAAAATAGCAAGAGGTTCTTTAAATGAAACTCAACATTGGTTAAGACGAGCTTACACTCGTAATCTCTTGACTAATGAGCAAATAGATGCGACTAAAACAATCATTGACGAACTAGCACCCAAATTAAACTCATATTTAAACTCAATCGGTAACATACCAAACGACAAATGACAAATGACAAATGACTAACAGAAGAAAAATTTTACAAGGTATAACAGCACTTTCTAGCTTATCTTTGACCGGCTGTGGTTGGAAGCTTGGTGATGTGCGAGCTAATGCTAAAAGTTCTAGTCAGCGTGACCAAATTTCTCTCTATACTTGGGCACAATATACTGATAAACAATTACTAAAAACTTTTAGCGCCCAAACGGGTATGAAGGTTCTGGCAGATACCTATGATTCTAATGATGTCATGCTGGCTAAATTCCAGGCAGGTGGTGGTGGAACTTACAGCATTATGTACCCATCTGACTATATGGTACAGAAGATGGTGGAGAAAGATTTATTAGCAGAAATAAATCGCGATCGCCTAATTGGCTTAGATAATTTATTGCCTCGGTTCCAAAACCCTAGCTATGACCCCAATAACCGTTACAGTATCCCCTTTAATTGGGGAACAACAGGTTTACTTTACAATTCTGAAATCATTAAAAATGCCCCAGAAGATTGGGACTATCTGTGGCAAAATCAAACGCAACTGCATAAACGGATGACTTTGCTTAATGATGTCCGGGAAGTGATGGGTGCAACCTTGCGGATGCTGGGTTATTCATATAACTCAAAAGACGAGAACCAGATTAAACAAGCTTATGAAAAGTTGAAAGTACTCAAACCAGCGATCGCGGCTTTTGATACTGATGCTTGGCAAAACCAAATTCTGGCAGGAGATTTAGTCTTAGCAATGTGTTATTCCGCAGATGCTATCCGAGTTAGTAAAGAAAATCCCCATCTCAAATATGTGATTCCTCGCAGTGGTTCCTCACTGTGGACTGACACTATTATAATTCCTAAAACAGCCCCAAATCTTGATGGAGCTTACGCCTGGATTAACTTTATTTTACAACCCGAAGTAGCAGCTCAAGTCAGCCAGCGTTTGAGTGTTGCTACTCCCAATCGTTCTGGATTTGAGCAATTACCAAAGCAGATCCAAAATAATACAAATTTATTTCCTCCAGAGTCGATTGTAGAAAAATGTGAACGCATTACTCCTCTAGGAAAATTTGAAGATATTTACGAACAATATTGGACTAAATTAACTAGTGGTTAGACAGAATGGGGAGATGAAGGATAAATAACTAATGACTTTTGACCCTTGACTCTTCACTTTTGATTCTTGACAAATGACAAAATGCAAAAATCACATCGTTCAAATTTAGATTTTCTCCAACCATTGACATTACTTGCACCATCTGGTGTGTGGTTGCTATTGTTATTGGTACTGCCAACACTGATAATTTTTCAGTTGAGCTTCGTACCTAACATTCGTCCGGGAGATATAGTCAATCCTAGTGGATTGCAGAATTACCTGCGGATACTTGACCCTATTTATATGCAAGTAATCCAGCGATCGCTGATTTTAGCAGGTCGCACTACCATAATTTGTTTAGTTATGAGCTTCCCTGTGGCCTATTGGATTGCTCAAATAGCACCGGAAAGGTGGCGAAACTTACTGTTATTAGGTTTTGTATTGCCCTTGTGGACTTCTTCTTTACTGCGTACCTATGCTTGGATTACCATTCTTCGTCCTACTGGTCTATTAAACAGTTTATTAACTACATTAAACTTACCTACTTTGGAGTTACTAAACCAGGCTCCTGCGGTATTTATTGGTATGAGCTATAGTTTACTACCTTACATGATTTTAATTTTGTATGCCTCTCTGGAAAAGTTAGATAAGCGTTTACTAGAAGCAGCATCTGATTTAGGCGCAAGTCCTATCCAAGCTTTTTGGAAAGTAACAGTACCGCAAATATTGCCAGGAATTACTGCTGGTTCAATGCTGGTATTCATCACAGGTTTAGGAGATTTTACCAACCCAGAATTATTAGGTGGTGCTTCTAGTATGACCGCTTCGCGGTTAGTTTATAATCAGTTTCTCGGCGCTACCCAAAATTGGGGATTTGGTTCAGCGTTGAGTATGACATTAATTTTGTTTGTTAGTATAGCGATCGCTCTTTTGATTAAGTTTGGTGAAGGCACACCCAAGCGATAAATTCCTATCCTGCTTGGATTTGGGCGTGTTAGAATCTCCTACAAAACACAGTGAATCACCAATGAAGGCGATCGAAGTTACCGGCAAAATTGATACTCAGGGAAACCTAGTAGTCTGTCAGGGTTGAAATGAGGGACTGTAGTGTGAGCGTCTCGCTCACGCGGGCTTTTCGGCCCGCACTACCAAAAACCCCTCAAAACAAAATTGACAAACCACTAGTACAGTGCGGCGGAAATAAGCAGACCATTCTCAATCGCTAAAAAGCTTACTCCATATTACTTTTGACTTTTGACTTTTGACTTTTGACTTTTGACTTCCGCCTTGCGGTACTAGTTCTAGATGAACCGATTCAAGGAACAACTTATCCTCATCAGGTACGGGTGATTGTGTTGGTTCCAGAACCAGCAGAAATAGAAGAAATTGACCCTGATGATACACCTGTTGAGGAGATTAAAGCCAGCTTAAGGAGAGCCTTGCAGCAAGCGAAAACGTGTCAACGTCTCCCATTATCACAAATGTGGGAGGGAATTGATGCCGAATGAACAGTCATCAGTAATAATTGATTTTCCCTCCCCTTTATAAGGCAGGGCTGTTTCATTCCCCATAACAGGTAAAATTGCAAGGGTTAACGAGATGAAAATTTAGGGTAAGTACACAATTTTGACGATAATTTTTGCGTCTTCAGTCCCTAGATCGTGTTCTTTTTCTTTGCGCCTTTGCGCCTTTGCGTGAGATTATCCTCTTGACAAATCCCCAACACGAGCGGATGAATCAGCCCTGCCTTTATAAGGGGAGGGTTAGGGAGGGGTAAAAAATATTTGATACATCAATCATGACTTTTCAAACATCCTCTGATAGCCGCCTGCTGACTTTCTAGTTCATATTAATTAAATTCCCAACTGTAGAAAGGAACTTATCCTCTAAATAAGGCTTAGTTAAATAAGCAGTTGCACCCAAAGATTGTGCAAGCAGACGATGTTTTTCTGCACTGCGAGAAGTGAGAATGACTACAGGTAACTTGGCAAAATTTGGATTTTGGCGGATATTAGACAAAAGTTCAAATCCATTCATCCGCGGCATTTCTAGATCAGAAATTACAACTTGAATTTCAGGATGTAATTGCAATTGTTCTAAAGCTTCTACACCATTTTGTGCCTGTAATACTTGATAGCTAGATTTTTGGAGAGTCAAAGATATAGTTTGACGAAGACTAATTGCATCATCTACTATCAAAACCACTTTTGGTGATTTGTTTTTTGATGGGAGCAATTGACTTGATTGCGTTTGTGTAGTACTTGTGGGAGCAGATGGAGCTAGTAACGGCAAAGGGTTCAAATCTAAATTTGGCAGCGGTAGAGCTTGTTGATTTGCCGAATACTCTCTTGATGTCCCCATAGTTTCTAGTACAGCTTGCATCTCTTGAGACTCTACTAGTAGAGATGCATCAATCACTAAAATGAGCGTACCATTGGCTAAACTGCTACAACCATAAATATATTTTGGGGGCGCAATCCCATTTCCTAAAGGTCTAATTACGAGTTCTTGCTCACCAATAATTTGGTCAACTTCTAACCCAAAAATTTCTTGATTTCGACGTAGCAAAATTACAGGATTATTGGTGATTCCTAAATCAGAAATGTTTACTATATTTTGTAAATTAGTAGCACCACTAAATGAGCTATTGTAATACAACAATTCTGAAAGTTGACGCAGGACTATCATACTTTCAGCTGCGTCTGTCTGCCAATGTAAAACTTTTTTGTTTTCAAATTCCTTGACTTGCTGAGTGCTAGGAATGAGAATTCTTTCGATGCTGTCTAAAAGCAAGGCATAAACGACACCACCCGCTTGAACTAGCATTAATTTATCAGTGGTCATAGAAAAAGGTATTTTAAGTAAAAATGTTGTTCCTTGCTTGGGCGAAGATTGCACGGAGATAGAACCGTCGAGTGCTTGTAACTGAGAACGCACAATATCTAAGCCCATACCGCGCCCAGAAATTTCACTCACTTGACTAGCGGTGGAAAATCTAGCTGAAAACATCAGATCTAAAAGTTCAGATTCTGTCGAGTGAGAAGAATAGCCCCTAGCCTCATCGTTAGCAGGTATGAGATTAAGTTCAATTGCTTTGGCGCGAATTCTCTCGAAATCTAGTCCCTGACCATCATCCCGGACTTCAATAATAGTTTGACTACCCTGATGATAAGCACAAATTTCGATTAAACCTTGTTCTGATTTGCCAAGTTCCCGGCGTACTTGTGGCGGTTCAATACCGTGGTCAAAAGCATTACGTACTAAGTGTAATAAGGGTTCGTAGAGTTTTTCAGCGATCGCTTTATCTACTAGTACTTCTGTACCAATAAGTTTTAGTTCTACATGTTTAGCATAAATATTCCCTAGATTTGTTACCATCTGGGAGAAGCGATTAAGGATATTTCCTAAAGGTAACATCCGTGCTTCTACTAAATTATCTATGATATTAAGAATCAATTTCTGTTTTTTCTCAGAAATTTGAGTCGCTTGTGTTAGAAGTAAATCAAGAGATTCTGTAGTTTCTTGTAGTTGTAGTGTCTCTTCTATCGCTTCATGCAAAGTCATATGGAATTCTGTATAGACATCCATTTCTAAAGCATCAAATTTCACAGCATCAAATTTTTGTGTGTTTGGTGATGCAATATTCTGTATTTGTAGTGGTAAATCACCTAACTTATTTAAAGTTGTTTGATTCCTGCTGATTTGTTGTGTTAGTTGCTCAATTATTTCCTTAATTTGTTCATCGTGTAAAGTCCGGCGCTTTTGGTAAATTAGCAATTCTCCTGATAAGTAATTAAGACGTTGTAGTCCCTCTATATCTACTCGAACAAAGGAAGATTGGCGAGACTTTTTGGTTGGAGAATCTAAGGTTTTTTGTTCTATTTGCTGATTAATTTGCCCTACTGAAATAGTCATTGAAGTCATGACTGTTGATGCTTGCTCACTGATAATTAATGATTCGATATCATTAACAAAATCCTCAGTTTCACCTTCTTTTATAGTATGTATGCTCCCAACTCCATCATCAGAGATGAGGCTAGGATTCCCACCCCAAATTACCTGTAGTAAACCATCGCTATTTTGACGAGATTTATCAAGAGATATTTCTTGAAAAACCAGTAGATTTTGTAACTTAGGATTGTCAATCCAATTTTTCTCTTGGCTAGTGACAGGAGGAGATTTCTTATATTCTTTTGCTAGTTTAATGATGCTGTTTTGTAGTTCTTTAATTACTAGAATGCCATCGTCATTTTTCTCGGTTGAATAACGAAATTTAACAATAGTTAGTATAATTGTCAGGACTATGCCTTGGCGATAAATACAAAAGCTCTGACTATCTGTAGGCTCTTGGATAAAATCTAGAAATTTCATCAACCAATTTTCAATATAATTGATTGGATTCTCTCCTGGTGAGGAAATAAGTAGAGCTAAATTTAGCTCTGACTTAGGTTTTTGCATCTGGTGATTAAACCATCCAAAAATATATCGAATTACTTTCAGGTAAAACTTAGCTTTCGCTGGCTTTAGAGGCTGATTTTTAGTATTGCCAGTTGTAGTTAAAAACTTATATAGTCCCTTGATTTCAGATAATAATAATGTATTATCAAAGTTTTTGTTTGATGATTGGGGGTCATCTAAAACGTCATTTTTGCTGACAATTGATAATACTTTTAGATCTTGAGAAGGCTCTCCACCAGAGATGCGATCGCCTGAGAGTACTGCTGCTTTTGCTTGCTGCAAATTAGCAAGCGCAACTTCACCAATATGTTTTACCTGACTAGGATTAGCCGTCAATGCAGCCAAAATTGTTTGGGCGATCGCCCCAAACCCAGGTAAATTTAAAGATTCTGCTAAACCAATAAATACCTCAGCTTGAGAGCTTAATAAATTAAATAATTCGGTATTATCTAGTGGATTATTAATGGCTGCAGCAATACTGTCTATACGTTGCTGAACTCCAACTTCAAAGATAGACTGGACTATATCAAATCCTAATTCCTCAGAAGTGGGTATATGAGCCTCAGTACCAAAAGCATCACCCAGTTTTTCTTGTAATTGTGCAAATACTGAAGTAGAGCGCAGGATAATTTCTTGACCATTAATATTACTACCGGTAAGTTCTGCAGTTATTGCTAGCCGCAGACACTCATAAGCTTGTAATATTAGCGTTTGTAATTCATCATCAATGACTACATCCGGGTTGTATAAAGATTTGAATACATCTTCTAGAGAATGAGCGAGTGTATTAATTGCTTCTAGTCCAACGTTAGAGGCTCCTCCTTTTAGTGTGTGAGTTGCTCTCATTAAGTTATGCACTTTAGCAATGCTAAAGCCTGACGATAAGCTAAACAATTCTTTCTCGATTGTTTCTAATAACTCTGGAGCTTCAGCTAGGAAATAGATATAACCTTGCTGACGAATTTCATCATCTATATTCATACCATTTATGGAGATTTATGTGTTCTAGTGTACGCAGTTGATAATGGCTACTTAGAGAATGTTTGAAAAGTCAGGGAAGGTATAACTTGTCATTTTGTACCGCAAGCAGAACCCGCAGGCTAGAATCAAAGGTTTGCGGGGCATATTGAGATGTTACCCTGCGGTTCGGCTAACGCCTACATTCCGCTACGCTGTATATCCCTACGGGGAAACAAGCTACAACATGACATAGAAAGACGCTTTTCAAACAACCTCTAGGAGGGCAGGTGATTAGCCTGCCAATTAAAAGTTCTCCCTTGTAGCTTTACAGATCAATCACCATCAGTTGACCTTGAACCTACTTGCAGTTACTAATAGTTCTTGTGCCATGATTGATAACTGTTGGAAAACCTCGCTAATTTCTTGAGATTCACCAACAGTCTTATGAGAAATTTCTGCTACATCTTTCATGCTTGTAGTGACAGTTACAGATTGCACCATTTGCGTTTGGGTTGCTGCAGTAATCTGTTGGATTAGCTGACTAATTTCAGCAGTAGCGGTAACAATTGCATTCAAATTTTGCCGCGCATCACTCACCAGATTTGTGCCTTCTACCACCTGCTGAATTCCTGTTTCCATCGCTACTGCTACTTCACTAGTTTCAGCTTGAATCTCTTGGACTAATTTTTCAATTTCGATAGTTGCTGCGGCTGATTGGCGAGACAAAGAACGGACTTCATCTGCAACCACTGCGAAGCCTTTGCCATATTCACCAGCGCGAGTTGCTTCGATGGCTGCGTTTAATGCTAAAACGTTTGTTTGTGTAGCAAAATTACCAATCAAATTTACTACTTTGGAGATTTTTTGCGAGGATTCACTGAGGCGTTTAATCTTTTTACTAGTTTGGGCGACAGTTTCCCGAATCGCTTGAATTGCTTTTACAGTTAGGTTCATCGCCGCATCACCAGACTCGACAGTTTGGTTGGCTTGTTGGACTGCGACTTGTACCAACTCGGCGTTAGTCACCACAGCTTGTGTGGAGTCTACCATCTGTTGAATTTCGCCTAAAGCGGTGGTGACTTCTTCTGACTGTTCTTGTGCGAGGTTTGTCAACCCTGTTAGTGAAGCATTGCTGGTAGTGGAGGTTTGGGCGACTTGTTGGGCTGCTGTCTGCACCTGGATGACAATTTTTCGGAGTGATTGCAGGGTGTTATTATATGCGTCAGCGATCGTACCTAGTTCATCTTCTGTGATTGGTACACGTACTGTGAGGTCGCCATTGAGAGCGGGTCTAAGGGCTGTCAATAGTTGAATTGATCGTTGTTGCAATGACTCTTTAGCTGCCTTTTCTCGCGCCGCTGCTTCTGCTAATTGATTTGATTGTGCTTGTAATTTTTGCAAATATTCAGTCTGTTGTAATGCTAACCCCAACTGATCGCCAATGCGTGTTAACAAACTTACTTGTGATTCTTCCCAATCACGAGAACTAGAATTTTGATAAGCTGCTAATAAGCCCCATAATTTTTCCCCAGAAAAAACAGGTACAATTACATAAGCTTTGGCTTCAAACTGCTCTAAAACTTCAATATGGCAGGGAGCAAGACCTACCTGATAGATATCATTGACCACAAAGCTTTCACCTTTGGCATATCGACCGCCTTGAGTTTCTTGTAAGTGGGTATCTTCCCAAACGGTTTTGATATCAGTCCCCACTAGTTTTATCCAGATATGACCCACTGACTCAGCGACAAATTCACCACCCCAATCAGGATTAAAGCGATAAACAGCTACGCGATCGCATCGCAATAATTGTCGGACTTCTTGAGTTGTAGTTTTGAAGATTTCTTCTACATCTAAAGATTGTCGGATGCGGTTAACTATCTTTGTGAAGGCTTTTTCTTGTTCAGCTATCTGAACTAGGTTTTCCGATTTTAATTTTACTTGTTCTATATATTCTATCTGTGACTTTGCTAGGGTAAATTGTAAGCCAATCTGAGTTAGAAAGTTAACTTCCCAGCTTTGCCATTCACGAGAGCCAGAATTTTGGTAAGCTGCGAGTAAGCCCCATAGTTGTTCTCCAAAAAATATAGGCACAATTACATAAGCTTTAGCTTCAAACTGCTCTAAAATCTCAATGTGGCAAGGAGCAAGACCTATTGTATAAATGTCATTGACGATAAAGTTTTCTCCTCTAACATACCTCCCTCCCTGAGTTTCTTGTAAGTAGGTGTCATCCAAAACAGTTTTAATATCAGGACCGACTAATTTTGTCCAAATATTACCTACAGATTCAGCAATAAACTCACCACCCCAGTCTGGGTTGAAGCGATAAACTGCTACGCGATCGCATCGCAATAATTGTCGGACTTCTTGAGTTGTGGTTTTAAAGACACTTTCCATGTCTGATGATTGGCGGATGCGGTTAATTGTCTTAGTTAAAGATTTCTCTTTTTCCGCTATATACACCAATTCTTCTGACTTTAACCGCAGTTGTTCCAGGTATTCTGCTTGGGAGAGTGCTACACCAAATTGCAAGCCAATCTCAGCTAAAAAGCTAACTTCCCAATTTTGCCATTTACGAGTCTCTGAATTTTGATAGGCTGCTAATAGACCCCACAATTTTTCTCCAAAAAATATAGGCACAATTACATAAGCTTTAGCTTCAAACTGCTCTAAAATATCAATATGGCAGTTAGCAAGACCGACTTTATAAATATCATCTACTACAAAGTTCTCATGATGACGATAACGTCCTCCTTGAGTTTCTTGTAGGTGAGTGTCTTCCCAAACAGTTTTAATCCCAGGTCCTACTAATTTTACCCAAGTATTACCTACAGACTCAGCGACAAATTCACCACCCCAATTGGAATTGAAGCGATAAACACCGACGCGATCGCATTTGAGTAATTGGCGTACCTCTTGAGTCGTTGTTTGAAATACTTTATCTACATCTGATAGCTTAAGAATCTTATCGACAACTTTAGCTACTGCTTTTTTGGCTAATGTCCGCTGTTGTAGTTCTGCTTGAAATTCAAAACTCTGTAATCTATAGGTTAATTCTCCTGTAATTTGAGATAGTAAAGTAATTTCTCCTTCCTGCCATTTTCGTACTGAAGCGCAATTATTTACTACTAATAAACCCCAGATTTTATCTTCTACTAAAATCGGTACACTCAAGCTAGCTTTGACTTGAAATTTTTCTAATAGTTGTTTTTGATAGGGAGTGAGTTGTATCTGATTGATATCATCAATTACTACAGAATCTAAATAGTCTTGACTAGCATATAAACCAAAAAGAATTCCTGGTAAGTTTTCATCCAGTGTCGGTGTCCAACCTAGTGTTCTAGATTCAGCTAAGACAATACCAGATTCAGAGGAAGTAAATTGATATATCAAGGCGCGATCACAGGCAATTTTATCCTTGAGTTGTGCTACTGTGACTTTGAATAGTGTCTCAATATCTAGGGATTGACGCATCTGACTGATAATGCTTTGCAGTTGTCGTCGCCAAACTTTAAATTCTTGAGTAATTGCATTTAACGTAGATAATTGATCCTTAGCAATATTGGCGATCTCAATAGCACCATTCTGATTTTCTAAGTATTCACTATCAGCAATCAAATTTCCATTTTCTTGGATGTTATTATATGAATTTGTCATTTCAGAAACCTCAAAATTTGTTATCAGTAGTAATTTGCAACTTTTTAGCTTAAAAGCTGATGGTAATTGAACCGAATACTATGCACCGTCACAGCTTGTCAAATTATCAATTATGAAGCCCCCACAAGGAAGCTTGAATAATTGCTGGAGCATCTAAATTGAATACTATTTCTTCAGTAGAATTGATAAAGTAACCTTGCAAAAAAGGTGACATAGCTGGATAAAATAGTTCTGTTGATTGAGCTTTCATTTGATTGGTATCCAACCACTCAATATCCATCAACTGTCGCACCAACAGACCCAAATATTTGCCATCACTTTCTAGTATGATCGCCATCATTTTTGAGACGGAGTCTAAGTCTTGCAATAGTGGAGGATAACCTAGCATCTCCTCTAAATCAACTAACCAAAGCATTTCACCACGCCAGTTATAGATACCTAAGACACAATTAGGCATCTGAGGAACACTACATACTTCTGTTAATGATATTTTTAAAACTTCCGTGATGTGTTGTAATGAAATGACAGATGTGTCTTTGACTCCCAAATTAAAGCTTAAAAATTTTTGCTTATTCTCCAAATTTTCCAAGTTTATGATTCCTTAGCATTGATTATTAATTTTCAGTCGAAATTTGCAGTTATTCAACTCTCATAGGCAATAAATTACCTGACGGAGTTATAATGAAATGCTTATTTAGTCTCTATTTACTGATTAACCGACTCAGAGTTACTACTAATTCTTCCCGATTAATTGGTTTTGAAAGATAAGCATCAGCACCTAACATATTTCCCCAAATTTTATCTACATCGCTATTTTTTGTTGAACAAAAAATCACAGGTATTTGGCTAGTACTAGGATTATTTTTCAGTTCTCGACAAATTTCAAAGCCACTTTTACCTGGTAAAATTACATCGAGAAAAATTACATCAGGCTTATTTTTATCGATTCTGTCTTGAGCTTCTTCACTACTTGTGGCACTAATGACAGAATAACCTGCCTGCTTTAAGTAACGGCTGATAATTTCCATATCAGTCAATCCATCTTCAACTACTAAAACAGTACTCATAGTAGATACCTATTAATATGATAAAAAACAAAAGTACAACTGCACAACACATCTATTAAATCAAACTTTTGCTGTCATTTAATTCTGATGTATTTTTGATCTAAAGACCTCGGAAAAAGTACGTAAAAATATAACTTTAAATGCGATTTTATTAGCTAGAAGACGATACAGTTAAGTTAAAGCTAAAAACCTCAACCCAACCTACAATTCTCCTTAACTGAACTGTAGTGAGCTATAAACTAAATAAGGGCGAATGGTGATTCGCCCCTAATAAATCATCAGGCTAATATGTAGATTCATACAGTTAATCAATGATTTATCACTAAGGAAAAATCATTACAGTTTGATTACTAATTGCCTAATGACAAACTTCTAAATCGGATATCCTACTAGGTATGCTATTAGACACATTCTTGACTTTTGATGGAGCCTGTGAACGTAAATATTTCTGTGCTATACCCATGACCCGATCAGCTACTACGGGTTTTGTGAGAAAATCTGTAGAACCAACTACTTTGGCGCGAACTCTATCTAGAAGTCCATCATTACCTGTGAGGATGATTATGGGTGTTTCAGAAAAGCTAGAAATTCGTCGTAGTTGAGTACATATTTCGTAACCACTAGCGATTGGCATCATTAAATCTAAGAAGATTAAGTCTGGCTTCTCTTGAATCAGAGTTGGCAATGCTTGCACAGCATCTTGGATTTTGATAAACCTCATTCCATTGCCAGTAATAATGTCTTCTAACATTTTACAAACCTGTGGGCTATCATCTACACAGGCTATCAAGGGAGCATTGGGATTTTTTGGTGGTGTGGTGTTAGAGTTATTTTTGACTTCATTTGTTAATAAAGGTAAGTCGGGCACTTCTACAAGTTCGATAATTCCTTTGAGGATATAGGGAAGCAATGAACGAGAAACTAGTAGTACACTCTGCTTCATTTTCACTGCTAAATCCCGCAAGGTATATTTACCGTTAATGAAATTTACAAAGTTATTGTAGACGGATGGACTCACTAGCTGTTGGAGTTGTTCGGGTTTGCGGATGACTGGTGCTAAGTCAGGTGAAAAATTTGCTAACCCTGTTTCTGACCAAATCTTCCACGAGTCTTGCATATGCTTGAGAGAAATGTCTGCACTCGTAAAGCTCATGGCCGTATCCAAGATAACTTCTTGGTTGCGATCGCAAGTTAGAGGCGTAAAATCTGCCTCATAAGCAAGGTCAAAAAATAGTTCTGCAATTGTGTTTTCTACAATTGTATGAATTTGTTCTCGTTGGATTTTCTGTCTTTTAAACAATATTTCTACAAGGCGATAGTCCCAGTAATCAATTGCTAAGTCTTCTGAGCGAAACCGCAACTTATTCAAATCAATTTGGGGACAATTCTGAGTGATATGTCTACGCCAACGTCGGAAAGGATGTTTTCCACCGGTTGCCCAAACTATCCTTCCTAAGCGATAGTAGAAAATCCATTGCTGTCCCTTGGAACTTTTAATCTTTAATTGTCCGTTGTATTGTAATTGAGTACAAATTTTAAATTCATTCAGTAGGTTATTTGATACTATCAGTTCTTCTTGGTGCGTCATGCTTTAATTCCTTATGCTTTAATTCCTTTTATTAAAAATTCAGCCTTTTTTAAGCCTACAATACTCATTTATTGGTCAGTATCTATCCCATCGCTTACAGATACGTTTATTCAACCAATTCAGATAAGTGTTTGTGACTTTACCATGATTGGGATTGAGTAATGCTAAATTGAGGCTGAGAGGAATAGAGGTGATTAAAAGGGTAAAAGTAGTATCTTTTGAGGATTTATTTAAAATAAAATACCTCATTAATGGACTCTCATCCCTTACTAGTATTTAAAAATTTAAGTGGAGCTTGACTTATGCAATTTTCTATTTTGCTTATTTATTCATATATTATATTAAGCATTTTTCAGGTAAATAATGATCAGTAATAATCCTGATTTTTCTCTGAAAAATAGTTTTTGCACTTAATTAACGACTGCAATATTTGTTTAAATTGTCAGCTTTGATTGAAATGATTGTTTTTGACATGTTTGTTTACAAAGCTATGTAACCAATATTTTTGCGGCAGTCTAGACAGTGTATATAGGATTCACACTTGAATATTGAAATACACGTAGGTAGGGCTATGCCTTACAAAACCCTGATCTGGTGGGCATTGCCCACCCTACAGATACTTAGATTTTTGAAAAAATCAAATATTAATCTTATATTGCTCTGACTACCTGTTGGTAATAGCGGATTGCTGTGAATTGCTGATATTTTTATATGTAGATTTATGATATATTTAATCTATTGACAAAAAATTCACAGCAACTAAATCTTTCAAAGTACGTTTAATTATTCTCAATTACCTGCTGACTCTAAATCATTTATAAAAGACTAGATTTCCAACATAAAAAGTGCAGAATCTAGTTATTGAGGATTACTATAGTATCCATTAACTTCGAGGTTTTGAATACTCGTGGCTATGCTGAACAAGAGGTTAAGGGGTAGGGAGCAGGGTGTTGGATTGAAGGGTGGTATGACTCGATATCTGTGAGCGATCGCTAGGAAGATTTTTCAGGGTTGTTTGTCTTGATTGTAACTGGCAACAGCCGCCCTGAGATTACCTTGATGTGCTGAGAGTAGCTGATCGCCTGCGTCTTTTTCTAAACCAGTCCAATGCATCAACAAAGCTAATTTTACCCACTTACCACTCTGTTCTAGTAACAAACTCGCGGTTTCTCGACTTAAACCTGTGAGGTCTTCTAAAATGCGTAAAGCGCGATCGCGTAATTTTTGATTGGTGACTGCTACATCTACCATGCGATTACCGTAGACTTTGCCCAGTTTGACCATCACCCCAGTAGAAATAATATTTAAAGCTAGCTTTGTGGCTGTTCCAGCTTTCAGGCGAGTTGAACCAGCTACAATTTCTGGCCCAGTTAACAAGCGAATGTCAACATCTGCATCAAAGCTAACTTGTTCAGCGGGAACACAAGCAATAAAAACAGTGATAGCACCCCGCTGACGAGCAGCGTTGAGGGCACCTTGGACAAAAGGTGTTGTCCCACCAGCGGTGATACCAACTACCACATCTAATTGTGTCACGTGTCTTTGAGCGATCGCTGCTTCTCCATCTTCAGCGCGATCCTCTAAATCCTCAGAACTACGTACCAATGCGCCAGCACCGCCAGCAATAATCCCTTGTACTAATTCTGGGGGTGTACAAAAGGTAGGTGGACACTCAGCCGCGTCTAACACTCCTAACCTACCACTTGTGCCAGCGCCGACATAAAACAGCCGTCCTCCGTGGCGTAAACGCTCTGCTGCATATTCAATGGCTTGAGCTAACTGACTTTTCGCTGCAGCTACTGCCGCAACTGCTTTTTGGTCTTCATTGTTAAATAAATCCACCAATTCTAGGGAACTTAGTTGATCTAAATTCAGACTATGAGGATTGACTTGCTCAGTTAATAGATGGCCGCGTTCTTGCAAATTTGTCATTTGTTCTCCGTCATCCCTTCGGCTGCGCTCAGGGCAAGTTGTCATTTGTTCTGTGTCATTTGTTGCTTATCAGTACTAACCAATGACTAATTACAATAGTCCTTCTAGCTTGCGCCGCATTTTTTCTAGTTCCGAATCAGACAAATCTGATTGATCTGTAGCTGCTTGGTTGGAGGAAAAATTTCCCTCACTAGTTTCCTCTGCTTGAGCGTTTGGTTGCCAGTCGGTTTCTTCCACATTAATATCTGGAGGAACAACTAAGTCACCATTTTCTGGGACGAGTTCCCATTCATAGTCAGCACTTGCACAAAATTCCTTGATTTCTTCAGCATCAATCGCCTCTACTGTCGGTGTCAGGAAATCCTGAGCTTCCAACATGAGGGCGAAGCGAGTAGCATCGTCTTCTGACTCGAACATCAGAATTTTATTGCGATTGCCCTCTCGCACTGTGTGAATCCCCTCATTTTCTGTACGGGCATTAAAAACCAACACAAAAACTCGCATCGGTGTAATCATTGATCCTTTTTTTCTTGGTTCTATTTATATTAAAGTTCTAAGATGTGTCCCAAGGAAAGTTGCTGTAACATTTTTCCTAAATTTAGATTTTCCTGACCGTGCGAATATGATTGAGCATATAACTATTGAGTAGATCCCATGCAAGCATTCGGGTCTTGGTTTGAGTTGACGTATCCTGGAAAAGGCAGAACAAATCGTGTGCCAGTTAATGCTAGCAGTGAGCCAGCTACATTCTCCAAGTAAAGGGTGAAAGCAAATGACACAGTCTCCCAATCAAGATGATCGCTCAAATTCCCCCGTTCACAGACGGTTAATGTTGCTTTTGTTTAGTCGCGCTGGCTTGGTCTTGAGTGGAATTTTGCTGCTGGGAGTTGCCTTAGGTATCTGGCGTTTATGGACTTTCGTCCAGAAAGAGTTAACGCCGTTGGCAGAAAAAAATCTCACCAATACACTCAACCGTCCAGTCAAACTTGGAGGAGTGACAGAATTTTCCCTTACGGGAGTGCGGTTTGGAGCTTCAGCTATACCCGCAACTGCAACAGACCCAGACCGAGTGGCTATTGATGCCGTAGAAGTTGGTTTTAGCCCATTACAGTTAATCTTTAACCGTAGATTAAAGCTAGATGTCACTTTAGTCAACCCAGATATTTATATTGAAAAAGATAACCAAGGGCGCTGGATTACTACTACCATAGCGCCAGCAGGTAAAGATGCAGCCATTAAAACCGATTTGGAGAAACTGCGGTTGCGGAATGGCAAGTTGGTTTTGATGCCGCAGGCGGGAGTAGGGGGAGATAAGGGAGCAAAATCCTCTTCATCCCCTTCATCTCCTATCGCCTTTTCGCAACTAAATGGTACTGCCGACATTCGAGATAACAATCAGTTGGTTTGGTTTGATGTGGCGGGTCGTGCAGACAATAGTGGTGGTAATGTTGCAGTCCGGGGAGAAGCACAGGTTAAGACGCAAGCCGCCAAGTTACAGATACGCGGGCAAGACTTGCTAGCTGCGGACATCAGCAGTTTAATTAAGTTGCCATTGAATTTACAAGCAGGTCGAGTTAATGGTGACTTACAAGTTCAATTAATCCCGCAACAGCAAACCTTGTTGTATGGCAGCGCTAGTGTGCAAGGGGTGACGCTACAGATTCCCCGCGTACCACAGTTGTTGAGCAATACTCAAGGAAATCTCCGCTTCCAGGGACTGGAAATCAAGTTAGAGAATGTTGCTACTAATTATGGCAAAATTCCTGTGGTGGCTCAGGGCATTATTGACAGAAAGACTGGCTTTAAGTTGGCGGGACGTGTCAATGCAGTGAGTGTGGCTACAGCTTTAGAGACTCTCAAGGTAAAACTACCAGTACCTGTTATTGGGGAAGTCAAAGCTGATTTGCAGATTGTCGGACCAACTGCTAAACCGACTCTTTTAGGTACTGTTGTCACTACTAAAACTGCCAAGATTGACAAAGTTGATTTTAAGAACGTTAGCAGCAAATTTGAGTTATCTACAACTAATTCTTTAATTACGCTCAAAGATATTCAAGGCACACCTACGGTAGGTGGTGAAGTGACAGGTGGTGGCACTATTAAACTTAGTAAGCCTGCTCAACTGAATTTTAATTTTGCTGCTAATAATGTTCCTGGGGATGCGATCGCTAAAATTTATGGCAATACATCCACATTTCAAATTGGCACTGTCTCTGCTAAAGGTCAACTAACTGGTGTTCCTGGGGATATTCAGACACTAGTACAATGGCAGGCACCAGGGGCTACTTATGCTGCTAGTGGTAAGATCGCGATCGCCCCAGATCGTACTGTTAACTTCCGCGACGTGGCGCTGAAAGTTGGCGGTGGTGTGGTACAGGCATCAGGTACTTATGCTAATCAAACGTGGCAAGCTGTAGCGCAAGCCTCTGGTGTGCAGTTGGAGCCGTTTGTAGACAAAAATAAACTCCAAAATGTCTCCTTGGCGGGAGCAGAATTCAACGGCCGCCTACTCCTCTCAGGGACTACAGGCCCATTTAAATTAGCCAGTATTCGCCCTGATGGGGCTAGGGTGCAAATCGCCGGGGGGACGGTGGGAGTTGAGAAACTGCAACTCCAAGACCAAAGCTTTGCAGCTCAATTGGTTGCCAATGGCGTGTGGCTGGGGCGGATCTTGAAAAAAGCGCCTGCGGTTCTCAACAGTCCATTGGCGGGGACATTCCAAATCGCAGGTAATAGAAATAATTTCAGCCTCAAAACCCTCCGTGGCACTGGTGAGGCGCGTTTGTCAGTGGGTGGTGGGATTGTCACAGCTAGCAATATTCAATTAGCCGATGGTCGCTATCAGGCACAGGTCCGGGCGAATAACGTACCATTGCAACTGTTGGCAGAATTACCCCCACAGTTTCAAGGAACTTTAGCTGGTAATTTCAATGTGGCAGGGTCTGCGGAATCCTTCCAACCACAAACTATCCAAGCCAGCGGTCAGGGTCGGTTGAATCTCGCAGGTGGTACAATTACAGCCTCGAATATCCAACTGGCGAATGGTCGCTATCAGGCTGTAGTTGATGCTGCGGGTGTGCAATTAAATCGCTTGAATCAGCAATTGCGGGGGGCTTTCGGCGGGAAGTTGCAAGTGGCTGGGAATGTGGGAACAGCCAAATTAGCAGATTTGCGTGCTGCTGGTCAGGTACAGTTTTCTCAAGGGATATCTGTGATTCAGCAGCCCCTGAGTGCGGCGATCGCCTGGAATGGTGAAAGGTTAATTATTGAGCGCGCCACTGCCAGTAATTTAAATGCTAGTGGTTACATCTCAGCTAACGCCCTAAAAGCAGGCATACCGGAAATTACAGCCTTAAATCTCAACGTCCAGGCACAAGATTACAACCTGCAACAATTACCCTTCAAGCTGCCTAATGGCATTAATCTCGCTGGGAAAGCTGATTTTAATGGTCAAATTACTGGCAAGCTGCCTATACCTGATGTCCAAGGACAACTCAGGTTACGGGGTTTGGTGGTGAAAGACTTGGCTTTTGAGCCAGTCTTAAGTGGAAGTATCCAGGCGGTGCAGGGAACTGGTGTAAATTTAAACTTGGAAGGCGTGAGCGATCGCCTAGCTCTAAATTTAGACGGCAAAAATCGCCCCAAATCCTTCTTAGCTAAGTGGCAGCAAGCCACAGCCATAGGTCAAGCCCAAGGAGATAACTTGGCACTGAGCTTAGACAACTTCCCTTTAAAGGTATTAAATTTAACTTTGCCAGCGAATACACGTTTGGGTAGTGGGGCATTAGCAGGAGACTTAACGGGGAATTTGCAAATTAATCAGCGGACATTCGCCTCATCAGGAAATTTAGCGATCGCCAAACCAGCAATTGGTAGGATTAAAGGCGATCGTTTGACTGCTCAATTCCGTTATGGCGATGGTGTAGCCACACTCATAAATAGCGAATTTATCAAAGGACAAAGTCGCTACGCTTTTGCTGGTAGTGCTAGTCAATCCTCAAAAGGCCCGCAATTACAAGGCAAACTAAATGTTAATCAAGGTAAAATTCAAGATATCTTAACGGCATTACAGTTATTTGAAGTCCAAGATGTCCAACGTGGATTAGCATCACCAACCTACGGCAAAGCCGCCGATTTAACTACCAACGCTCAAGGTTTACCAGGTGAGTCTCTATTAACCCAAATAGAGCGCTTTTATCAAGTTGATGCATTATTAGCAGAGCAAGAACAAAAGCGACGTGAGTCTAATCTAGTACCCGATTTAGTAGACTTACAAGGAACTTTCAACGGAGAAGTTGCCCTGAATACTGCCGCAGCTAATGGACTAGCAGTGGACTTTAAATTAAACGGTCAAAACTGGACTTGGGGTAAAAATGAGGAAAAAAATGACCCTGGTCGTTATTATGAAGCGGAGCGAGTAATTGCTGAAGGCAGCTTTGCTAATGGTATTTTGCAGTTATTACCTTTAAGAATTGAGTCGCAAAACAGCTTAATCGCTTTTAAAGGTAATGTTGGTGGTAAAGAGCAAACTGGTAATTTGCAGGTCGTTAATTTCCCTATTCAAGTATTAAATAACTTTGTGAAGTTACCAGTTCCCATAACAGGTAATCTTAACGCTAATGCAGCTTTAGCGGGTAGCATCAAAAATCCCCAAGCTAAAGGGGAGTTACAACTTACAGATGGCACAATCAATCAGAAGAAACTAGAATCAGCTACTGCCTCTTTTAGTTATGACAATGGACGGGTGAATTTTGGCAGTAAAGTTGCAGTTGCTGGGGCCGAACCTGTAGATATTAACGGTAGTGTACCTGTTGTTGAAGAGTTAGCAGATAGTCAGCAAGTCAGTCTAGATGTCAAGGTAAAGAATGAAGGATTAGCAGTATTAAACCTGTTGACTAGCCAGGTAGCTTTTGAGGAAGGAAAAGGAGAGGTAGACTTGACAGTCCGTGGGACAAGAAAGCAACCGCAAGTAGTAGGAATTGCCACTGTTAATGATGCCACTTTTTCCGCCCAGGCTTTGCCAGGAAAACTGAGACGTGTTACCGGTAAAGTTCAGTTTGATCTAGACCGGATTGTAGTCGAAAAACTAGAAGGTCGATTTAGTCGGGGTAAGGTAGAGGCGGCTGGAGAAATTCCCATATTTAACAATGAGGAAGCGGGTATTAACAATCCCCTGACTGTTAACCTCGAACAGCTAACCTTAAATCTCAAGGGACTATATCAAGGAGGCGCTAGTGGCAAGTTGGAGATTACTGGTTCTGCCCTTAACCCAGCAATTGGTGGTCAGGTAAATTTGTTTGATGGACAGGTGTTACTTGCAGAATCTACCAACTCAACTAAACCAGCTACTACCAGTCTGGGTGTATCATTTATCAAAGCTGATAAGCAGAATAAAGCTGATCTCAGGAGTGCGATCGGCAAGTTTAATAATCTAAAATTAGCGCTAGGGAACAACGTCCAAATTACCCGTCCACCTATTCTCAGCTTTTTAGCTACAGGTGACCTCATAGTTAATGGCTCTTTTATTGATCCAATACCTGATGGTACGATCCTGCTAAAAAAAGGCGGTGTAAATTTATTTACTACTCAGTTCAATCTTGCTAGTGGTTATACTCAGACCGCAACCTTTAGAGCCAGTCAACCCCGCGACCCAGACTTAGATATTCGTCTATTCGCTAAGGTATTAGATGGGATTCAAGGTAATGATATCAACAGGCTGAATACTGGGGGGTTAGCAGGTTTAGAGACTGTTCGCGTCGAAGCCAGCATCAAAGGCCCCGCCAGCAAACTTAACGAAAATCTCGAACTGAAAAGTAGCCCAGCACGGGGTGAAACAGAAATTGTTGCCCTTTTAGGCGGTGGGTTTGTTGGTACTCAGGGACGTGGTGACAGTACTTTGGGACTGATTAACATTGCAGGTTCAGCTGTATTCAACAACTTTCAAGGAGCTTTTAACCAAATTGGCAATGCTTTTGGTTTAAGTGAATTGCGTCTATTTCCCACCGTCATTTCTGAGAATCCCGAAGCAGGAAGAAGTAATTCTACATTAGAATTAGCAGCCGAAGCGGGAATTGATATTTCTTCCAGGTTTTCTATTTCCAGCATCAAGATTTTAACAGCCAGTGACCCCTTTCAATGGGGTATCAATTATAGAATCAACGACGAATTCCGCATCCGTGCTTCCACGAATTTATCTAATGATAGTCGTGCCGTAGTTGAGTATGAAAATCGGTTTTAAATCAAAAATTTTTAATGTTTTCGTCTACTGATAATTTTTCTAGAATTTTCTCATACTCTTTTTTGATTTCATCAGCGAACATTGGTGGACTTAAAATTTGAGCATTTGCCCCATATTTCAAAATGCGTTGACGAAACCAAAACCAATAATCTATCGTCGCTTCAATGTGGCGAAATTGTCCTTCTGGATCGCTGTAAACAATTACTTCATCCTGGCGTCGAGGGTGATAATTAGATAGTTGTCCGCTTGTGTGATAGCAGACTTTTAATGTAGGGAAATCACAGGACACCCAATTTGTATTAGATGCAGCTCCAACAATGGATATTTTGTCAAGGCGAAAGATATGGTTTTGGTCGATATTATGCCAATAGTCAAATCGCCAAGAACGCCAGTCGGGGATAAATGCGAATAGGTAGAGAACACCGTCGTGCAGTCGCAGTTCTGAACGGTCAATATCCCAGATGCGTCCTTCTCCTGGCTGACTTTGATAGCGAATGGTGTAACGACGTTGTTGCACAAAGCGTTCTTGGAGTTGGCGAACGATCGCATCTAAATTGCGATCGCCATAATCAACGGGAGGACTAAAATTGACTTTTATAAACGCTGGAATGTCCGATTCTATTAAGTTACCGATGCGTTGAATTTGGCTTGCTTGCGCCGAGAAGCCCATATCAGCCAAGAAATATGCCGCTACTGCAAGGGCTTCTCGCTGTTCGGTAGAGAGAAGAACGGGGAAATTTGATTCGACTAGTTCGTAGGGACGGTGTGGTGCGCTTTTAATTTCAATACCGCAGTCTCTAAGTTTGCGAATTGTGCGGGTAAGTTTTTGTTTAACATCAGCATCATCTGTAGATTTGCCATGCTGTTCAAGAAAAATTGAGAGTAAATCTGCTAATTCTTCGCGTCGTCGTGGCTTTGCGGCTAGAAGTCTCAGGATTTCCAGAGCAAAGGCTATTTGGTTGTAATTGCTATCGGGTTTAGAAGACATGACATAAAAAAATCCGTCTAAAAAGGTGTAGTCAAAAAATGATATCAAAAAATGACAACATCTATTTTTATATTGGTCTGGACAAAATTCTTAAGTAGGTGCTACATTTATTGAAAATAATAAGCGTCAAAAAAAGTACCAGTTCCTTTGACGCTCGTTTGAATTTTTACTTTTGAAAGCACAAATTAAATTGCTGTTGTGCTGTCAATATCTTTGTACTTTTTTTAAGGAAGTATCCCCTTAATGAAAAATTCTAATTTAGAATCGCCGGAGTTGCATCTTAATTTGCAACGCTGTCGAATACCTTTTGTCAGCGATCTAACAACGACACAGGTTAGCAACATAATAAAGTTACTAGCAAAGCAAGATATCTTGGCAAAAGATGTTTTAAGGTTGGCAAAAGAAGATAATCTAAAAGTCCCATATATTTACGGAACTTTGGTATTTACCATTTCGGACACACACAAGCCAGGTAATCGCTATCGCCTTAGCGCAGAAATGATACCTAATTCATACACCAGCGCGTAGCAAGTATTGAGTACTAGTTATTTTCGCCTTCTTCATTAGTTTCAATCCCGTTGCCGGGAATCATTTATTTGAAAGCTGTCTAGAGTATTCATTAGCCGTAAACTGATTACGTTTCAATCCCGTTGCCGGGAATCATTTATTTGAAAGATTTTTGATTTAATGAGATTAACAACGGCAAATATGTTTCAATCCCGTTGCCGGGAATTATTTATTTGAAAGAGGAGCGGGACTGACCATAGAACTCCCCACAATATCACGTTTCAATCCCGTTGCCGGGAATCATTTATTTGAAAGTCTGGAGTGACTTCCACGTATCGCTGTGTCCCCAGCGGGAGTTTCAATCCCGTTGCCGGGAATCATTTATTTGAAAGCTCACCCAATTGCTGTCTGAGTTCTTCGGCTGAGTTTCAATCCCGTTGCCGGGAATCATTTATTTGAAAGCGGGATGCCATCAAGAAAGTCGAGGCTTATTTCTCGTTTCAATCCCGTTGCCGGGAATCATTTATTTGAAAGCGCTCTCGCCTTCTAGCCCCCAGGTGGTGACGTTCTGTTTCAATCCCGTTGCCGGGAATCATTTATTTGAAAGTAATACCTTTTCTACCTTCCACAAATAAGGATTTAATTGTTTCAATCCCGTTGCCGGGAATCATTTATTTGAAAGTTCAGACCCAGATTACTCCTGTTGTTTCTTGGGCGTTTCAATCCCGTTGCCGGGAATCATTTATTTGAAAGCCTTAGGGCAACTTGTCAGGCTCAACCCCCGTGACGGTTTCAATCCCGTTGCCGGGAATCATTTATTTGAAAGTACTGTGCCGCAGCCAGCGATCGCCTCCTACTGTGCAGTCCAGTGCGTTTCAATCCCGTTGCCGGGAATCATTTATTTGAAAGTTTTAATCCCAACAAAACCCGCCTCAAAAACATCAGTTTCAATCCCGTTGCCGGGAATCATTTATTTGAAAGTTTAGACTTAGACCCGGATGACTAAATATGCCATGTTTCAATCCCGTTGCCGGGAATCATTTATTTGAAAGTTGTGCATAGTAGCTGCAAAGGTTAATACACTCAGGTTTCAATCCCGTTGCCGGGAATCATTTATTTGAAAGAGAAAATTTTTCTGAGAAACAGGGGTTCAAGGATGTTTCAATCCCGTTGCCGGGAATCATTTATTTGAAAGGGGGCGGGCGTACTCCATCTCTGACTCCCGATAAACAGAAGTTTCAATCCCGTTGCCGGGAATCATTTATTTGAAAGTTTACCAACTAGGATTAGACATGCCTGATACCGATAGTTTCAATCCCGTTGCCGGGAATCATTTATTTGAAAGCAGAGTCGCGGGTTGTGTCCAAAGCAGCTTGCCCCATTGGTTTCAATCCCGTTGCCGGGAATCATTTATTTGAAAGTTAATACTTGTCATGCCGCTGACATCTCTAAGGTGTTTCAATCCCGTTGCCGGGAATCATTTATTTGAAAGTAATTAATCGTTTTACATCCAGTAAGTTTCTATTCTCGTTTCAATCCCGTTGCCGGGAATCATTTATTTGAAAGCTAGTGATGGTGGATTATTGGTATTAATAGCCAAGAAAGTTTCAATCCCGTTGCCGGGAATCATTTATTTGAAAGGCGCAACCAACTGCGAATGGTACTTTCTGGTAGTTTCAATCCCGTTGCCGGGAATCATTTATTTGAAAGTAGTGGATATCTTCTATTGAAACTGGCATCTTGAGAGCGTTTCAATCCCGTTGCCGGGAATCATTTATTTGAAAGACAAAGTCAAGGATAAATACTAATGGCAAAGGCGGTAGTTTCAATCCCGTTGCCGGGAATCATTTATTTGAAAGATATCGGATCAGCGTAGTAACCGTCAGTTTGAGGAAGTTTCAATCCCGTTGCCGGGAATCATTTATTTGAAAGTTGAATCTCTGTCTGTACCTCAGCCTCGGTCTTTTGAGCTTGTTTCAATCCCGTTGCCGGGAATCATTTATTTGAAAGATGGACATCAAGCTGAGTATGTTGTCGGCAAAGGTTTCAATCCCGTTGCCGGAAATCATTTATTTGAAAGACCCACAGTACTTTTATGCCTTCGGCTTCACAGATTTGGTTTCAATCCCGTTGCCGGGAATCATTTATTTGAAAGAAACACTCAAATCCCTGTACACAGACTTGATTTACGTTTCAATCCCGTTGCCGGGAATCATTTATTTGAAAGCCAGGTTAATGGCTCGTTTGGATTTGTGAAAGTGCGTTTCAATCCCGTTGCCGGGAATCATTTATTTGAAAGTTAAATTTTTACGCAGGGCTGACTTAACATCTTTATGTTTCAATCCCGTTGCCGGGAATCATTTATTTGAAAGTCAGAAATATATTCACGGTTAAGCGGGGTTTTAAAGTTTCAATCCCGTTGCCGGGAATCATTTATTTGAAAGTTTTTACCAGCAACTGTAGAAGAGTAGGTTCCTTGATGTTTCAATCCCGTTGCCGGGAATCATTTATTTGAAAGCCTTGCCCCTAGAGTTAATCCCAATCCTTTTTATAGTTTCAATCCCGTTGCCGGGAATCATTTATTTGAAAGCCAGAGACTGCAAGGTTATAAATTTCATCAAAAAGCGTTTCAATCCCGTTGCCGGGAATCATTTATTTGAAAGTTGACCCTACGTAGTAGACTAATGCTCGTTTGTTTACATTTGACCGTTTCAATCCCGTTGCCGGGAATCATTTATTTGAAAGAAATCTGGGCTAAAGACTTTGCTGCTCTTGGCTGAATGTTTCAATCCCGTTGCCGGGAATCATTTATTTGAAAGTCCTCAAAACCCCTTTAGCTGATCAGGTTGATACGCCCGTTTCAATCCCGTTGCCGGGAATCATTTATTTGAAAGACGCTCAGTAAAGGAAACCTGCTCAAGAAACCGACTATGTTTCAATCCCGTTGCCGGGAATCATTTATTTGAAAGGTAACTGTACGCAGCTACGGCGACCATCTATGAACAGTTTCAATCCCGTTGCCGGGAATCATTTATTTGAAAGCAAAGGACAAAGACCAAGATAGTGTATATGATACAGTTTCAATCCCGTTGCCGGGAATCATTTATTTGAAAGTTAGGAAATTATTTACGGTAAAGTGTGGTGATGTCGGTTTCAATCCCGTTGCCGGGAATCATTTATTTGAAAGTCAACCATGATTAATCCTTGCGGCATAAAGGTGGTTGTTTCAATCCCGTTGCCGGGAATCATTTATTTGAAAGTGCATCCAGTGCAAAGGTTCCGGTATGCCCTACCGGTTTCAATCCCGTTGCCGGGAATCATTTATTTGAAAGCATCCAGTCAGGGAGTAGTGATATGTCTACTTCGAGTTTCAATCCCGTTGCCGGGAATCATTTATTTGAAAGAAAGGTGACTTATAAAAAGTTCATTGCATCTATAAGGTTTCAATCCCGTTGCCGGGAATCATTTATTTGAAAGTCAAAGAATGATGGCAGAATTTGCTTATGGAGATTGTTTCAATCCCGTTGCCGGGAATCATTTATTTGAAAGAATGGCGATCGCGGAAACTGCTAATCCTTGTATCCTTGTTTCAATCCCGTTGCCGGGAATCATTTATTTGAAAGACAACATCGGGGAAATACTTCAAGAGCTAGCTACATGTTTCAATCCCGTTGCCGGGAATCATTTATTTGAAAGCTCTGCGATATCCTTGCAGAGATCAAGAGTATTAATAGTTTCAATCCCGTTGCCGGGAATCATTTATTTGAAAGTTGCTGAAGTAATTGATATGGCAGTGCAATTAGAAGGGTTTCAATCCCGTTGCCGGGAATCATTTATTTGAAAGGCTGCGGTGAAATTGTTAAAAAGACTCTATCTACTCGGTTTCAATCCCGTTGCCGGGAATCATTTATTTGAAAGTTTTCCTAGCAAGATATAAGCTAGCCAAATTGCATTGTTTCAATCCCGTTGCCGGGAATCATTTATTTGAAAGACTACCACTAAGTAGGTTATTCAAACTACGTACTTAGTTTCAATCCCGTTGCCGGGAATCATTTATTTGAAAGGTCCATATTTGCGGAGAATAGCCGCCAATTAAAATGTTTCAATCCCGTTGCCGGGAATCATTTATTTGAAAGTTTCCTTCATTAAATCGAAGTCACCATTAGAAACAGCGTTTCAATCCCGTTGCCGGGAATCATTTATTTGAAAGATAAATCTTTTTCAATTAGACAAAAGTCCTCAGCGTTTCAATCCCGTTGCCGGGAATCATTTATTTGAAAGACCCCGGATGATGTAGAGAGTTTTATTCATAGTGTGTTTCAATCCCGTTGCCGGGAATCATTTATTTGAAAGTCAGCTTTAGATGTTGAGTCTTGAGCAGCCACGGCATGTTTCAATCCCGTTGCCGGGAATCATTTATTTGAAAGATGCTGAAAATCAGCATCATCTGCTAAATTGCCTTGTTTCAATCCCGTTGCCGGGAATCATTTATTTGAAAGGTGAGCAAATTTCAAACGTGCAATAGCCATAGCGCAGTTTCAATCCCGTTGCCGGGAATCATTTATTTGAAAGTATTGTCCACTGCAGTTTGAACATCGGCTGGAACTGGTTTCAATCCCGTTGCCGGGAATCATTTATTTGAAAGTTTAGCAGGAACTTTCATACGACATAGAGGCAAAGTTTCAATCCCGTTGCCGGGAATCATTTATTTGAAAGTAAATACTTGCGTAAAAGAATCACGCATATTATCAAAGTTTCAATCCCGTTGCCGGGAATCATTTATTTGAAAGGCATTACTTGGCATCTTGCTAGTGAAATTTTGCAAGTTTCAATCCCGTTGCCGGGAATCATTTATTTGAAAGAAGAAAGTATCTTTAATACCCAGCACACAATAATGTGTTTCAATCCCGTTGCCGGGAATCATTTATTTGAAAGTCAAGTATCAACTTTGTGGCAACACTTGACGACATAAGTTTCAATCCCGTTGCCGGGAATCATTTATTTGAAAGTCATCATCTCTCTCTAGCAATGCCCTGATAAACTGTTTCAATCCCGTTGCCGGGAATCATTTATTTGAAAGGTCTTCAGACTTAATTTTTTCTGGCTCGTAAGGAGAGGTTTCAATCCCGTTGCCGGGAATCATTTATTTGAAAGCTCCTCATATTCCTCAAAAGTCTAAATCTTCTGGGCGATGTTTCAATCCCGTTGCCGGGAATCATTTATTTGAAAGAATCCTTGCTGTGTAAGGCGGTGACGGGTGATGATGGTTTCAATCCCGTTGCCGGGAATCATTTATTTGAAAGCTAAACCAACATCGGGAACTACTCTATATCTTTGTTTCAATCCCGTTGCCGGGAATCATTTATTTGAAAGGGTACTTCCTGTAAAACTTGAGAATGAATACTTTTGGTTTCAATCCCGTTGCCGGGAATCATTTATTTGAAAGTTCAGCCACATAGATATATTCATTTGAGATACTGTTAGTTTCAATCCCGTTGCCGGGAATCATTTATTTGAAAGTCGGACGTAAAAATTCCAATTTTGGACAATTTCAAGTTTCAATCCCGTTGCCGGGAATCATTTATTTGAAAGTTGATTGTAATGTGTAATATATAATTATATATTAGTTTCAATCCCGTTGCCGGGAATCATTTATTTGAAAGAACTCTAAAAAGAAATCAGATGGCTTTGGTAAAGACATGTTTCAATCCCGTTGCCGGGAATCATTTATTTGAAAGGTAGCAATCAAAAGCGGTACATTCAATACATTCACAAGTTTCAATCCCGTTGCCGGGAATCATTTATTTGAAAGCTAGGAAGCAAGGCGGCTCAACAAGGTAAATGTCGGTTTCAATCCCGTTGCCGGGAATCATTTATTTGAAAGTTCCCAGAGTAGGTTTGATGTCCATGATGTTTTCATGTTTCAATCCCGTTGCCGGGAATCATTTATTTGAAAGCTGCCACTGGGGTTGCTTCTTCCATCGCATTTGAAGGGTTTCAATCCCGTTGCCGGGAATCATTTATTTGAAAGTGTTGAGGGCTGGGGCTGTGGCACTCCCTTTCCTGTTTCAATCCCGTTGCCGGGAATCATTTATTTGAAAGTTGTATCAGCCTTTGTGGGGGCGTTATGTGCGATTGTGTTTCAATCCCGTTGCCGGGAATCATTTATTTGAAAGAGAAGCAATGTCAGCAGATGTAAGACCCGCTATGAGTTTCAATCCCGTTGCCGGGAATCATTTATTTGAAAGTCCGCCAGCCAGAAGCTAAATATAGAGCCATTCCCGCCAGCAATTTTGGCAGGTCTAATTTAAAAGTCCGTTTCCGGGATTCATTAGTAGGCTCTACATTCATACATAAAAGGCTGAAACTATTGAATTGTCAAGGTTCTGTCGATTTGGCGGGAGGTGGGGGGTTTTCGCCCGTGCTTTGCCCTGCCAAAAAATTTTACCAGCATTATATCAACATCATAGTATTATCGTCTCTTCTTGTCGAGGTTGCTCAGAACCGTAGGTAATAGTCTTACGCACCGCTCCAGCATCCAAAACATAGATGCGTACTGAATCTTCGGCTGGTTTAATCAAGTTTTCAACTTGCACCTTTAGTTTAGCAAACTGCATGGCAGTCAAAAAACATTCAAAAACGCTGTACTGTGTCCAAGTTCCATAACCGGAAAGCATTTTATGTAACTTTGTTCGCCGCTTATTCGCCGCTTTACTATCCGGCAAATCGTAAATTATGAGGTAAAACAAAGTACTCATCGCAGTGTCAGGGCTTTATAGGGAACCCCTTCTTGTAAATGCCGACTTAATAAACGTGCTTGCAATTCAATAGCACGACGATAGCTGCAATGATAGCCAAAGCTGGGATGCTTAAACTCGTCATTCATTTTTCGTTCCCATGCTTGCAAAAACTGTTTGCGTCCGGCTTCCGAAAGTCGATAAGCACCGAGATTATCAGTAAAATCATCGGGTTTAATTTCTTTATGGCTGATAACCGAAAGTATCAAATTATCCGCAACCAACGGGCGAAATTCTTCCATTAAATCGAGAACCATTGCAGGTTGTCCTCTGGTGGCTTCGTGCAAATAACCAACGTAAGGGTCTAAACCAGCTAGATGTACCGCAGCCGTTACCTGAACTTGCAAAAGTCCATAAGCAAACCCCAATAAAGCATTGACTGCATCAGTGGGAGGACGACGATTTCTGCCATTAAATGACCATTGTTCCTCAAGCATCACCGACCAAGCGGCAAAATATTCTCGTGCAGCCAATCCTTCAACCCCACGGACTTCATCGAGGGTTGTTTTTTCTTTAACTAGCTGTTTGCGAGATTTTAGGGGATTGTCTTTTTGGTCGTGGCGGTATAAAACACTATATTGATTGTGGATTTTGCCCGTCACAATAGTTTTGACAATCTCTAAACGATGTGCTGCGTCACAGTAAGCAGCATATTGTGCCAGCCGCAACTGACCATTACGCGAGTATCCCGGTAGCGCCGAACCCAAGTATTTACCAAAACCAGAAAGGTAATGTACGGGCATCCCCAATTCCAAAGCATATACTAAAGCATCGCCAGTAATCTGGGGATTCCCCATCAATACGACTTGTTCGACAGTTTGGGCGGGAACTGATTTTTTCTCCCAGTTGCCATCTTCTTGTTTTAAGGCGACTTTAAAAGCTTCCGCAGCTTTACTTAAAACTGCATCGGGTTGAGTGACGTAGAGAATAGACATGTTTTAGACCTCCAGACGTAATTTTTTGATTTCTTTTGGCAAGCAAATTTTTTGCAAGCTGCAATCTTGACACTTTTTTGGGTGGTCAATTGGTGGTGGCATTGCTTTGCCAAGTGCAGCACGCGCCGCCTGAATTGCTTGTTCTGTGGCTTGTCGCAATTCGGGAGTAAAAATTACTCGTTGGCGGCGGCGGTTGGCGTAGTAAAAAATTTCTCCGTAGGGAATGGAATCTCCGGTGCGTTCTTCTAGACACAAAGCCGCACCGCAGAGTTGAAAATGGTCGCTGAGGTGGTTGGCCATACGTCCCTTTTTAAATTCTAAAGGGATTAGCTGGCAATCTATTTCTTCTACCGCATCAATGATACCGTTAATGAGGAGGCGATCGCACCACACCCACTGATGTCGATAAATTACCTTGTCGCCTTCAACAGATTTACCTTCATCATCAACATTGCGGTGTAGATGGCGACCAATAATAATATGTTCGTTATCGGCATTTTCCCCAAGTTCGTATTCCAGAAAAAAACGACGCGGGCAATATTCCCAAGCATTTAAATAAGCTAGGGGAAGATAGTATTTTTCGTCCATTTATCTTTTCACTTTTTTTTGAATTTTGAATTCCCGATTTGCGTCTGTCCCATTCCCATCGCAGTTTTACGCCCTACCCCAGCAAAGAACGCAAAATTGGCCAAAATCGTGGCAATTCGCGCCGTTTCCGTATTACTAAATCGGTAATATACCCAACCCTGTGCCCCAACTTCCGTACCTCCTTCCATCTTCAGGGCATAGGTTTTGAGTTCGTAGGCTATCACCAAAGCATTCCATTCACAATTAGGAAGATGATATTGTTCCGGTGCAAAAATATTCCACCGCCGATGCAGCGAATTAAACACTAATTCGGGTAGCGGAAATGTCTGCACATTTTTATTTTGCTTAAAGCTAGTAGGAGATAAAAAATGCAATTCAATATCATTTAAAACCTGTGGAGGATGAGACAATAAAGCATAATCAGCCGCACCTGCTAATTGGTGCGTTCCCGGTAGTGCGTAGAGATGACGCAGTACAAACGGGAAATCTGCTAATACTAAAGACAGGGTTTCCGAACATTCAAACCCGCGCATCAACGGTTCAACTAAAGCACCATCTAATAAACTAATGCGAAAATAAAAATAATCTCCCACCCGCACCCCACCTTGACGGCGATTTCCTAACAAAGGCGAAATAGTCAATGGTGGATTTTGACTAGCATGGATAGTTTCAGCTACAGATGGGTTTGCGGCTGCTAACCATTTGAGTACCAGCGCGTGTAATGCACGAGATAAAGTAGCGGGAATATCCCCCACAGCCGCAGCCGCAAGTTCAACAACAATTGAATGTAATGTCGAACATTTATGCTGCTGCAACGACGTTTCCGGCTCCATAAAATATTCCTGTTGGTAGATAAATTTCTTCGGGTAATTGTTGACTTTGCTGTGTGGTCAACGTTGACTTAAAATCTTGCCAATCATCTTTTTTAGTGACTAAATATTCACCATGTAACTGCGCCTGACTTACCAAACTCACAGGAGGCATAACAATGCGGTTGTAAAGTAGAATTCGAGTCGAAGTTGGTAAATCTAACGGGTTTAAAGGATGCAAACAGGTGTAATCACCAGATTTATTTTGCATGACTTTATCGGGAATTTTTATCGCTTCAACTCTAATTTTTGAAGCCCATTTACCCAAACGTATCCAACGCGGCAACTTGATAGTTTCTGGGGCGATAATATAAGTACGATATTGACTACCTACAGCTAATTCTTTAGCCTTTCCATAATTAATAGGGTAATTTTTATCCGCACCTTTATCGCCAAACTGTTTTGACTTGCCATAATACCCAACTTGAGCCGCTTTAAAAGTATTAATTTGATAAGACCAACTGATAGGTTGAGCGGGGAATACATAAATTCCGGCTTGATTGAGATGGAGTAAATTTTGTTCAGCACTAATATCTAAATATGTTGGTTTTTGTGCTAATTCTCCTTGCAGTCGGTAGGGTTGAGGAATGTAATTAATAGTAAAAAGTGCAAAACTTAGCCCCCAATTATGTAAATATTTTTCAGTTTCATAGAGAATTCCCATCTCCCGCGTAGCAAAGAAAACGTTATCATGTAGCGTCAAGGTGCAGTGATATAGTGCCATAGCAACCAATTTTTAATTTTAGAAGTAGGGTGTGTTATGCCAATTTACTGGAAGAACCTCTCCCCCAACCCCTCTCCGAAGCGGAGAGGGGAGTTTTGCTTATTAGTTTTTTTTGCTCCCCCTTCCCTTGTAGGGAAGGGGGCTGGGGGGTTAGGTTTTTGATTACTGAATCGATATTCTAGAAGTGGGGTGTATTATTTACGAATTACGAATTACTTTTACCTTTCTTTTTCAAAGCTCCAAAAGATTCTGCATAGGCTTTAGTTTGTCCATATAGTGAAGTTATAGTTTCTAATAAACGCGCTTCATCTTGATAAAGTGCGTTAACTTCAGCAACTAAATCATCTAACTCTGAACCAAAAACTAGTTTTGTTTTGCGTACAGGTTCATCATTAAGTAAATTATTTGCCACCGTTTCTACCTGTTGTAAAACATCACTAATTGGAGCATCGATATCACCTTTTAAAGCATCGTGAAGTGCTTGAGTCAAATGCAAATTACTAAATATTTCACCATCGCAAAATGCAATCCCTGCAAGATAATTTCGCATTGTTCCCGTGCGCGATTCTTGAGCGCCATATCTTTTAGTGCGTAATAAATTACCTAAAACATACAGAAAGCCTTCATAAGTAGAGTCACGCAGAGTTTCTATTGTGGGAAATGTTACCTCTGGAATAACGTGATCTAATTCGTTAATACTGCTTCGCATTTCGCCAGCTTCACTCATTGTTCCACCTTCAAAGGGTGCATTGAATGTAAAACTGCGATGAGATGATTCGTAAGCACTCAAAGAAAAAGCGGAGTCAGAATACACTTTAGAACGTTCCGAACCACTATCACCGATCGCAAAGCCATAAATAATACAATCTGGACATTTTTTACAAGATTTCTCGCCATTATATTCGCAGTATTTATCTTTATTTACATCATCCGCGCTGGTAAGATTTAAACCTCGGAGTAATTCGCGTCCAGCCAGTCGTTCCGGCGTGGTTTGTTTGCGCTTAAACATTACCAAACGACTGATTTGTTTTTTGCTTTCATCTGTATTACCTAAACCCGCTTGGGTGCGTGCAGTGTTGAGAATTCCATCTGTTTGGAATACAGGAAATGATTGACTGTGACGTAACATGATGAAGTGAATATATTTCCCAGAAGCCAAGCGGGGAAATGCCGATTTAAATTCAGATTTTAAGGTTGTGAGAATAGTCATGATTTTGCTCCTGATAATTTAGATTGAGAGGGTAATAAAACATGAAAATCTAGGATACCTTTGCCGTTTTCTCTTGCAAAGCTAACCAGCGATAAGCGAATTCAGCACCCGATTTAATCCGGTTACGGTTCTCTTGTAATAAAGCGCGATCGCCTTTATAAAGTTCCAAAAATAATTCGCGCACACAGGTTGTCATAAACGTATGAATTGCAGTTAATTCCCGTTCTTCTCGTGTAATTCTATCTGTTGATTTATCCATCATTAAAGGACGTTTATAAACTTCTTGACGCGCCAAAGCATCTTTGATTTGTCCAGAAGCTTGCAAAATTAAATCATCTACATCAACTTGTTGGGGAACTGACAAAATTATTTCCAATGCTTTAGATAGCGGTAGTAAGATTGTGTGACTAGATTCGCCAAGGTTTGCTTGATAGAAGACGCGATATTGTTTTACCAATTTTTCAATTAATGTCATCAGATAAACTCCTTCATTTGTTTCTGAATTATCTTGTTTTACCCAAATTTGGGCATATTGCCAATAACGTTTAACTTCTTCTTGACTAGGTATATCTCGTTTATCACGCCGCAATCCTTCTGTTGCTAAACAAAAAATATTGAGTACATTTGTTGTCACCTCCCGGACTGTTTTAATTAAATCTCGCCACTTAGCATCTGGCGGCGAACTGCGAGTATCTAAATGCAAACTGTAGGCAATTAAAAGCCGTTGCATAGCATTTTCAAAATCCTGAATCCGCAATGAATTAGATAATCCCAGCAAGTTCCAAAATGACGCAGGTGCATCGAGAATTACAGACTCTTTAAAGTCGCGATCGCTGTTATAAATTGGTACAGAACTACTAGTAGCTATGACCTTAACTCCTAGTAATATAGGCAGCGATAACGCTAAAAAAGCTGGTTGTACCCAAGCATCACTGAGTGTTTTACCCCTTGTTGTGGTGTAACTCATGGCGATAAAAGGCAAATCTTCTTTATTGTATTTATCCTCATGAAAGCGTCCTAATTTAGCTTCATCAGTTAACCAAGAAACTGATTGTAAAGCATTAATATTCATCTCCTTATCTAGCCATTGCTTACGAACATCCCAAAGATTGATAAACTTCATATTATTGACCAATAATTTGATAGCAGCAGCCGTCTGTGGAGAATAGACATAAGCAGGGAAAATATATAAAAATATTGGCTGTTGTTCTTCTAACTTCCCTGCTGGTACTGACCAAAAAGCTTGTCGCAATAACATTTCTAGAGCATATATTTTGGAAATTCCCCGTTTAATTTGTCTACCACCAAGGGCATTTTTATTACTATATTGCTGCGGTTTAAATAAAACTACCGAATCCATCTGATCTTCAGATGGAAACTCACCAGAACTTAAAGAACAAATTGGTTGTTTAGCTAGCTTTGTTTTAGCATCAGCATAAGCTGTAAACTCTGCATAAAATGACGGCTGATTACTTTCCCATCCTTTAACTTCTAAATATTGCGCTAAATAATCAGAGAACATCTCACGGATCGGACTAGAATGTGAAGGTAGTAAGTTATTTTCACTTGCCCAATTTGCTAAATCTTCCGCCCAAATTTCGATGCGTTCTGAAATATCTTCTGGTTTGAAAGTTGGGTGATTCGCAACATAATACGCTGCTGCATGATACCAGCCATAATTTACACCACCCGATTGAATTTGGGTTTGTTCGGGTGAAATTTTGTCTTGAATTCCTAATTTATTCAGTATCCAATTGATATATTCACTTGAATCACCAAAAAATTCTTTTTGAGTTAGAAAAATAAATTCGGCAATTCTATCAGCGCGAATATCCGCACCTTGATTGAGAAATTCTCTCTCAGTTTCAGTTAAAGATAATTTCTCTAATCGTTTGGGGGTTGCAGGATCTTTTATATTTGCTACCTTGACCTCAATTACCCGTGGTAGCTTAGGAATTAGCTCGGATGGGGAAAATAACTCTAAAGTTTGTGGTGCTACCTTTAAACCCTTCCCATCTCGCTTAAAACCAATATCTCCACCCAACATTTTACTGCCCAAAACTCCGCTAATTTGACTCCAAATAAATTCTTGGAGTTTGTGAATATCTGGAGTTTCAATATCTGCTGGTGCGAGATAAATTACACCTTGAGCAAAAAATAAAATTGGCTCCCAATTTAGTTGTTTAGCAAAGTTCATTGTGGCATTATGAATACCATTACTCAAAATACCGATGGTATCTCGCAAGCGATGATAAACCAAACTTTTATTAATATTTAAATACCGCAGTCTTTCCCGCAGTCGTTGTCCTCCAGTTTGTGTATCAATATCTGCTGGATCGGTAAAATGTACCGCAATATCGCCAAAAGCAAGCAGATGACGCAGGGGAACTTCTAAACGGCGACGATCTTTAATTTTAGGAATAGGCCAGTTAGCTGGGTAAATATTTGTGCCGACTTTGTTTTGGGTATTTTGTGCTAAGTAAGCAATTTCTGTTAAATACTCCTGCCATTCTGACCAAAATAATTCAAAGTTTAGTTTTTCTCCTAAATCACGGCAGAGATTAAGAATTTTTTCGACTTCCCAATTTTTCGGTGTTTCTTCTCCTTGTCCGTTGCAATATTTGTTGTAGTCGTGCAGAGTTAATCCTAAGCAGAGTAGATATTTTTCAATTTCTGATAAAGGTTGAGGTAAATATTTACTGATGTTCCAAGCTGTAAGTAAGCCATTGAGAACGTGAACTAGTAAATTTTGGTCGGCACGATTTGACCAATTTTGTGCTTTTTCTTGAGCATAGGAGTCGCCAAGTTGAGATAATATTTGATAATGTGCTTCGTAAGAACCACCCAAGGCTGAAATTAAGGAAAATTCTTGTTCGAGGGATGGTAGTAATTTTTCGATATATAAATGCAGAATTGGGTCTGTTTCTTTGGGGAGAGTTTCTAGAAGTAGGGTTTGGAGTAAGGTGGACATAATTTTTTTTAAACGCAGAGGGACGCTGAGGGAAGCGCAGAGGTGCGCGGAGGGGAATTTTAAAAGATGGAAGATTCAAAGCGGGTACTGGTGAATTTTTTTAACCGCCATTTTAAAGCTTCGAGAAGTAATGCGTCTTGATTAAATGCACAAGCATAAGCTTCTTCGCTTGCATCAACTAAACGATGTAAACCAAAGAACGGACTGAGACTAAGGGTACGGGTCACTTCCCAGTGGCTACTTAATTTATTTTTGTTAACTGGCACTAAAAAAGTAAGTAGTTTCTTTTGCCGTAAACAAGTAACCACGTCAGATTGAGGATGTCCAATTAAGCTTAATTTATCTATCAAACAAAGTTCGCCAAACTTTAATTCGCTACTTGGACAATTTGATTGCAAACTAATATTATTAATTCGCTCGTTAACCCATGACTGAATGCGAAGATAAACGTTGATAAAATCTTCAGGGAATTCTTCTTCACCGCGTCCTGATTTATTAGCTGCATTTAAAAATGTCTCGCGGTTAATAATTTCTACCAGTGCATAAGGTAATAATCGCAGTAAATCATAAGTGTAAAAGTTTTTATCATCCCAAACCGCAGCTTGTAGGGTTGAACCTCCGCGAAAACTTAAAAGTTGTTTTTGGGTGGCTTGACCAACGGGGTTATTTTGCATTGCAAACCACTGTTTACGTGCTGATTCCAAATCTTGAGAATATACGCGTTGTAAGTCTTCCGTCATGCGATCGCGCACTACTTGACTAACCTTTCTATTCTCTTGAGTCATCCGTGAAAACATCCCCTGTGCTTGCAATGCACCCCAACGCTGGCGATATTTTTCAAACTCCTTGGGGGGATCAAATGCAGTAGCGATCGCATCTGCTAAACTATCTCGCGTCACCGTCTGATTGACACTAAGTTTTTCTTGCAATCTCGCCATCACCCAAGGAGTATGACTCGGAACCAAAATAAATGCTGTATACGCCTTAAAACCGGGATGTCTACCCAAGCGTCCCAAACGCTGCATCACCGTCGCCGAATCACTGCTTTCAAAAATCAACAGGTGAATTTTAAAATCCACACCCACATCAACCGCAGATGTACCCACAACTAAAACAGGTTGTTCAGCGTCTTTCAAGTCACTTTGCACCTGTAATCTTTGCTGGCGATCGATGCGTCCGCTAATTTCTTGAACAATCACCCCTGGTAATAAAGCCTTCAGCAAACGAGTCACCTGTCCAGCTTTCGCCACCGAATTCACAATAATCAATCCCCTCGCTTTTGACTCCGCATTCAGAATTTGCTGAATGGTGGGAATCATCTCTTTTAACCATGTCTGCGTATCTGCATCCTTGGCTAATTCCACAAACTCTAATTCCACAGCTTGCAGAATTTGGCGAAATCCAGTTGTTTCCTCACTTGCATAAACTCCCTCAACCGTAGCCACCTTAAAACCTGTTTTGCGTAATTGTTCGATAAAATCAGCTTTTGGCGTTGCGGAAGTAAACAAAAACCGTCTGGGACGAGATTGATTTTCTTGGCTGCGACGAATGAAAGCCAAACTATTTAAAGCAGCAGTTTCTTGATGACTACCAAAAATATGAAACTCATCAAACACCCACAAATCAGGCCATTCCGCCAATACCAACGGTAGTCTATCTCTACCATCAGCCGGATCAAAATATTGAAAGTGAGTGATGTAATGGAAAATATCAGGATTAGTCAGCAAAATTGGTTTTTGTTGAATCGCCAACAGCAATTCTTGAAACTTGTTACTCTTAACAGCTTGCTTAACCCGCCGACTTAATTCCGCACCAAATAAACGGTCTACTCGTTGAGAAGCATCCAAACCAAACAGCTGATTGTAGTGATATTGTTGTTCAGCTTGGTCTTCCACCAGTTCGATTGTGGGATACAACCCCATAATCCGAAAATCAGGATTGATCAGTCCTGGTAAATTTGCACCCAGCGTTTTACCATCACCAGTTGCAGCTTGATTACAGATAATATCTGCATCTCCATGTATAATTTCTTTATAAGTTTTCGCTTGGTGCGATGATAGAGGACAAGCACATCCGAGCGGTGGCTTGAGATTGGGAGCCTTTTGAGCAACAATACATTTAGAGGTACACCCAAGGGGACAATTCTCAACTCCTGAGTTGAGTTGAGAGTAAAGAGGTTGTAAAAAAAGCTTCACCTTACTTACCCTGTGTTATTGCACCCAGTTTAGTACTGGTTTTGGGAATGTTGTAGTCAAAATTTGATATCAATGTTTTTTCTTTGCTTGACCGTGGATAACTTTTGTAAAGTTACATTTTGTCGCAGTGAGAAAATAAGCTTATAATCTGAACCAGAGCTAAATTTTTGGCATGGGAAAGCACGGGCGAAAACCCCCCACTTCCTGCCAAATCGCCAGAACCTTGACAAATCAATATTTTCAGCGTTTTGAGCATTCTTGGTTTAGCTGTAACCAACGGCTGAAATGGATTTTTAAAACAGTCCCGCCAAAATTGCTTTTAGAACTTGGTCTATAACTGGGTTGTGGCTCGCTAGGCTTTCAATTAAATGAAACCCGGCAACGGGATTGAAACCTTTCGTTGCTTCTCTATCTTTTCAACCGTTCATCTAACTTTCAATTAAATGAAACCCGGCAACGGGATTGAAACAAGTAATCTACTGTGTACGCCGCTAATCGGTCAGCTTTCAATTAAATGAAACCCGGCAACGGGATTGAAACTTTTATTGTCTGGCATTACTCCTCAGAAAGCTGACCTTTCAATTAAATGAAACCCGGCAACGGGATTGAAACTAAGACTCGCTATTAAGCTTGTTAACCGTGTAGCTTTCAATTAAATGAAACCCGGCAACGGGATTGAAACTACTGTTTTCCCAGAAATAAGTGATAACAAATATGTATTAACTTTCAATTAAATGAAACCCGGCAACGGGATTGAAACGCTGCTGATGATATGCCTGGGTTATATATAGATGGTCTTTCAATTAAATGAAACCCGGCAACGGGATTGAAACTACCCTTCGCGTTAAGGGTCTATTGGTGGCTATAGGGCTTTCAATTAAATGAAACCCGGCAACGGGATTGAAACAGCCGAAAGAGCGTATATATCCACACGATAGACTAGCCTTTCAATTAAATGAAACCCGGCAACGGGATTGAAACTCTTTTTACTAATAAGTAATACTTCGCAATCTGAGAACTTTCAATTAAATGAAACCCGGCAACGGGATTGAAACATAACAATTGATTTAGCTGTTATCAGTACTAGCTGCACTTTCAATTAAATGAAACCCGGCAACGGGATTGAAACATCTTTACAGAATCTTCATGAATAGATTCATCAAGACTTTCAATTAAATGAAACCCGGCAACGGGATTGAAACGTTGTCGGTTGTGCCCGTGGCGTTGATGCTTTCTTCTTTCAATTAAATGAAACCCGGCAACGGGATTGAAACCTGACTTTTCGTGATTCGTAAGAACTACAGCAAATACTTTCAATTAAATGAAACCCGGCAACGGGATTGAAACTTTCGGCTTGTAAAGAGTTTGCAAAGATAGCCCGTACTTTCAATTAAATGAAACCCGGCAACGGGATTGAAACTAGTGAAAAAAATATTTAGGATTTTATGACTGAAACTTTCAATTAAATGAAACCCGGCAACGGGATTGAAACCATTCTTTACTGGATGATAAAGCAAAGCAAGCGGCTTTCAATTAAATGAAACCCGGCAACGGGATTGAAACATGTTTCCCCCCATGAGTATTACTATTAGACCACAGCTTTCAATTAAATGAAACCCGGCAACGGGATTGAAACTAAACTCCTCTTCTGCCTGCTGTTGTCGCTTTGGGACTTTCAATTAAATGAAACCCGGCAACGGGATTGAAACTACAGCGTTTTTCTCTTCCTCTGTTTGGACAAGTCTAATCTTTCAATTAAATGAAACCCGGCAACGGGATTGAAACGATATACGCACCAAAAAAATATTGCATGTTAAATCATCTTTCAATTAAATGAAACCCGGCAACGGGATTGAAACTTTGGATAACCATTCATGGGCGCGATCGCCCATCAATCTTTCAATTAAATGAAACCCGGCAACGGGATTGAAACTGGTCATACCCGTGTACCGTACTAGCACAAAACTCGACTTTCAATTAAATGAAACTTGATAATAGTTATATCGTCCGGTGTTAGTCGAGATAGTACTAGCACAAAACTCGACTTTCAATTAAATGAAACCCGGCAATTAAGGGTTTCCCATATCTCAACTTGGGCAACCCTTATAGCGGTTCTCGGTTGTATGCAATACAAGGGGCGGGATCTCCCTGCCTACAGTTCTGTACGAATAATTACTTCAATCGTTTAGGTGTAATGGCTTCAGTTAATTTAGCAGGTAGGATTGTTTCTTTGATATCTATCTTTTTCGGGATGACCTTTTCTTCAAAATAGAAATCAGCAACCCGTTGTTGTTCAGCAATAATTGCAGGTGTCAGTTTTCTTAACCGATAAGTACGTCGGCGCGCCACCTTTTCTAAAACATCCTCCTCTATTTTTAATTCAGGTGCAAAGGCCTTAGCAACTTCTTTGGGATTCTTATCAGCCCATTCGCCTACCTTATCTGCTTCCTCTAAAAACACTCTTGCTAATTCCGGATTTTGGGTGATGAATGAACGTCTACCAAGATAAAACCCTCCCAGAGTGTTAATTCTCGCTGCATTTCTCAGATTACGAATAGGGATAATTTTTTCCACAAGGGCTAAAAACGGATCACCACCCACCCAAACTTCAACCTTATCTTGAATAAAAGCATCACGGGCTTCAGATGGAGTCAAACCAACGACTTGCACATCGCTAATTTTTAACCCCACCTCTTGTAAGGCTTTCGCTAATAAATAGTGTGCATTTGACCCTCTCTGAAAAGCCACTTTTTTCCCTTTAATATCTGCTAATTTCTTAATAGGAGAATTAGCTCGGACCACAATACCTTGACCTAAACCACTGCTGGGTACACGTCCAGCAATGTAAATCACTTCTGTTATCCCTGCTGCTTGAGAAAATATTGGCGGCGTTTCTCCCACAGTACCAATATCAACCTTACCTGCATTCATTGCTTCTATTAATTGCGGCCCAGCAGGGAATGGCCCAACCCAATTCACTTTGACACCCAATGCTTGAAAACGTGGCTCAACAACTTTTTTTACTTTGACAATATCTCCAGATGTTTGATATGCCAAGTTGATGACTTTAGAACTAAAACCAGGTTTTGTTTGCGCTTGAGTGCTTTGCACTAAACTACTGGCTAAAGGAGTTGATAGGGCAAATAACCCCACTACTGAATATTGAACAATATGCTTTAACAATGTACGGCGTTGTGGAAAAAATGGTGTTTTCATGGGAGTAATATTTTAATTGAATCAAGAGGATAAATTGAGAATTATTAATGCATTCATAACCAGATTTAATGCATTACGAATAACCCTGCAAAATTTTCTGTTTTTTGGTGCAAAAGTAGATGAAGAGAATGAGAAGAAAGTTTTCTCTCCTCTCTCTTCATTGTTAATTTTCACTGGGAATTATATTTCCCTACAATTGCTTCAACCGTTTAGGTGTAATAGCTTCATACTGTTTAGAATCAAGCAAGAAGTCCTTGATATCAAGCTTGCGGGGGATGAGTTGTGCTTGTAAATATTCATCCGCGACTCGTTGTTGTTCACGAAGAATAGAAGACGTCAGTGGTCTTAACCGAAAAGTGCGTCGGCGTGCCACAGTTTCTAAAAGAGGTACTTCTAGTTTCAACTCAGGAGCCAAAATTTTAGCGACTTCACCTGTGTTCTTTTCAGCCCATTCTCCGAGTTTATCCACTTCTTCTAAAACCACTCGCACCACTTCTGGATTTTGGGTAGCAAACTCACGCCTTGCTAGATAAAATCCCCCTTGGGTAGATATTCCTGCTGAATCTCTAATCACACGAGCGCCAGCATTTTTTTGTACATAAGCAAACGCTGGGTCCCAAACTGCCCAAGCATCAATTTTCTTCTGTAGAAATGCGTCACGGGCTTCAGCTGGAGTCAAGCTAATGGGTTGAATGTCGCTATATTTTAACCCTGCTTCTTTCAAAGCTCTCAGTACTAAATAATGTGCAGATGACCCCTTTTGAAAGACGACTTTCTTGCCTTTAAGATCAGATACTTTCTTAATCGGAGAATCTTTCTGAACTATGATAGCTTGGCTTTCACCTCTGCTGGGTTTACGTCCAGCAATATAGACAAGTTGTGCGCCTGCAGCTTGAGCAAAAATTGGTGGTGATTCTCCCACACTACCAATATCAACTCTATTTGCATTCATTGCTTCCAGGAGTTGCGGGCCTGCTGGGAAGGGTACCCAATTCACAGAAACACCCAAGGCTTTGAGACGTGGTTCTATAGACCCTTTAATCTTGACAATATCACCAGAGGTTTGATAAGCCAAGTTAACTACTTTTGTATTAATTCCAGGTTTTGTTTGCGCTTGGGTACTTTGTAAAAAACTACCTGCCAAGGAAGTTGATAAAGCAAACAGCCCTAGTGCTGAATATTGGACAATCCGCTTTAAGACTGTGCGACGTTGTGGAAGAAATGGTATTTTCATAGTTGCAATATTTCAAGTACAGTTCTAGTCTTTTGGAGACGTAATAAATTACGTTTCTATGTATTAGATAAAGAGCCTAAAAAGAAAGAGTATACCAAAAAAGTCGATTTTAACTGCTGTCAAAGTCGAGGTAGGCATAATATTTCCCAATTTAGTAATTGTTGATTTGATTAAACTACTTTTTGGTTAGTACCTCTGACGGAGTAATTTTGGCGTATTCTTCAGGTGTCAAAAATCCGTCTCTAACATTTACCTTCTTAGGGATTAGTCCCAAGCTGAACCATTTATCTGCAACTTCTTGTTGTTTTTGAATAATTTGCTCAGTAATGGGAACTAATGCAAAATCATATTTGGAGTGCATAACCTCTAGGGTAGGTGCATCAACTTGAGTTACAGGAGCAAGTATTTGGGCTAACTCTTTAGGATGGTTTTTCGCCCAGACTTGCTCTTTTTGTAGTTCTTCTAGAAAAACTTTGATAACTTCTGGATTTTCTTGATAGAACTTGCGTGTGGTGGAATAGTAGTTGTTAGTATCTCGCAAACCATTACCACCATCTATCAAAATACGGCCCACTTTCTTCTGCTCATTTCTGGTAACAAACGGTTCCCAAATAAACCAAGCATCAACTTTATTTTGACTAAATGCCGCATTAGCATCTGGTGGTGGCAAGAAAACTGACTCAACATCAGTGAGTTTTAGTCCTTCCTTTTCTAAAGCTCTGAGTAAAAGGTAATGTCCGATAGATGCTTTTTGAAAAGCAACTTTTTTACCTTTTAAATCTTTGACTTTTTTTACTGGAGAATTGACAGGAACTAACAGCGAAATTGCTTTGCCATCAGTAGAATTAGCGGCTAAATATACTAGAGGTACACCTGCTGCTTGTGAAAAGATAGGGGGCGATTCTGCTGTTGATGCAATATCAAGTCCACCTGCATTTAGAGCTTCTAGTTGTTGTGGCCCAGCTAGAAATTCTGGCCACTCTACCTTGTAACCTAGAGATGCTAATCTTTTCTCTAAAATACCCTTTTTTTCTAAAGAAGCAAGTGCTGTAAGTTGTTTTGAGCGAACTACCCGCAACACTTTCTGATTAGTAGTAGGCTGCTCAGATTTTTTCTCAGTGCTATCAGGTGAAACAGTCGTTTGCTGGGCAGTATTTTGTGGTTGACTGCAGCTCGATAGAGTAGTCGATAATACTAAACAGTAACCAAGGGTGAACAATAGAGAGCGACGAGTTATTCGCGGACGATTCCAGAATTCAAGTTTCACTTTTAAACCTTGCATGAGTTGGCTCACTTCTTCACATTGGGATGTTTAGAACAAGTAGGGATAATCGGGGCGTAAAGTTCAATTTACCTATTGGCATCTAGTTTGATTTTTGAAAAAAATTGGGGAGCATCCCGTTTTGGCGGATCGCCCACAGACTAGAAATCTGGGGCTATACAAACTAAACCCGCACTTCGGCAGAGCTTCAATGTCCGCCTGCGCGGACTACCTTGCGTTCATCTGCAAAGCGTCTACGTTTGCGTAGCCGCGATTTCCTTTTCTTTCGGTGTTTCTTCCAAAAGTGAATGCTCCCAAAAATTGAGCATCCTTAGCTTACCAAAACCCGGATTTGGTGGGCATTGCCCACCCTACTAGCTTGCTACTAGCTTGCATTTCAAAAATCAAATGGTAGCCCTATATATCTGAGTGGCTGACAGTCTATAGGGGTATATTCCGCCTAGTTTTTATGCTTGGAATGTGGTTGATATACTCTCAAATAAGTATCTTTGATTCAACCAAACTGTTCTTGATTATTATACATTAAATTCTTACAAAATTGAACATTCTTTGTTCTATAAAATAACAATTTTAATTTTTTTATATTAAGGTATTACTATTTTTAATAGAATTTTCCAAAAAATGTGTTGATAAATACTGACATATAGGAATCCGGTTTGATTTCTGAACAAAATTAGGTATTGGTAGGGTGCATTACGCGAAACGCTAACGCACCAAATCCCTAATAATGGTGCGTTACGCTGTCACTAACGCACCCTACTGTTCAAAAATCAAATACAAGTCCTATATAACCAAGTTTCTATAAAAGATTTGATAGGTATTTTGTCTGTAAGATGATAATTTTTAGATTAAAATCCCCAACATCTTACAAATGTTGGGGATTTTAGATTGCTATTATTTTTTTAATTTAATTGTGGCGTTGTCAATATCTTTTATTTAACAACAGATTTTGTAATGTTTTATTTAAGGAAATGGGGTGAGACATCTTCACCCCATGACGACTCGAGGGACGGAAACTTAATTAGTTAGCAGGGAAAATTAGGGAATTGGAGTGATCAGGAACTCACTCCAATTTGGCGTGAGCGGGAAACCAAAAATTTTAATGCTTCCAGGCTGCTAGGATTGTGGCTTTGAGTTCTTCTGTAAAATGTCCAGAAGGCTCAACCGCTAGCAATGCTTCTTTAATATCTGCTTCAAATGCTGCGGCGCGATCGCCATAGAAAATTTTCAAAGAAAAGGCTGTAGTGTATAAATAGCCAATATAGCTGTCAACCGTCCAAGATTTCTCGAATGACACTGCATATTGTTCTTGACGAGCAAAGGCTGAGTTGGCAATGACAACCTCATGGGGAGGATCGACAAGCTTACGTATGCCTTGTCCCCGTTGTCCAGTCCGGCGCTCCTCACCTAACCATTTTTTCACTACTCCAACAGCAGCTTGTTTCCAAGGTAAAGAGCTTTCCCAAGGGCTTTCATTTAAACCAAGCAGAGCTATAGCACCATCATCAGCAAGCAATTCATCAAGTTTCTTAAGTACGAGTTCGCGTTCCATCCAGTGGAAAGCTCTACCAATAGTCGCTAGTTTGAATCTCCCTAAACTAGGGTTAATTAGTTCGGCTCCTTGCTCTAGCCAAGTAATATTGTTTGCACCTACAGCTGCTGCTTGACGTTGCGCTTCTTGCAGCATCTCTGGATCGGGATCTATAGCAACTACTTCCTCAAATTTGGTATGTAGAGGAATAGCAATTAACCCTGGCCCAGTACCCAAGTCAAGGAGTCGCCCCTGTCCATTGAGATGAAATATTTCCGTTAACTTGTCGAATACTTCACGTGGGTATTTGGTTCTATATTGAGCGTAAACTTCAGCAGCACCCTCAAATAGTGTTGGGTCGTAAGTAGGTAGTGTTTTCAGTTGAGTCATGATATCAATTCGTAATTTATCTCCACTGTTTCGGTAATGAGATATACTTCGCGAGAAAATGCGATCGCTATTTCACCGCCCAATCACTCACATTAAAGTCTGACTTTGCCAAACCCTCTGTAACAAGAAACTTTTTCGTCCCTTCCAGAAGTCTCAGACCCTCTACCGGAAACGGCTGTTCTGATACTTGTTTGAGTGGGTACGATGCTTTGATGATATCAACGGGGTATCTAACAGTGTCAGCGTGGTACTTGTAATACTCTTGGGAATTAGCTTTTAAATCCTTAGCCGCCGCTGTAATAATTTGATTAAACTTCTTCGGAAAGTCTGGTTGTTTGGCTAACAGCCCTTCAGTAGCTACGATTAGTGATGTTCCGGAAAGTCCCTTATGATTGGCTGAGGAATCAATAATGGGATACCCTTCTGATTTCAGAAATGGCCCCAAATCGCTAGAAGCTGCATAAGCTGCGATATCACCACGTTCCAACGCAGATTTAGCCTCTGTTGTCAACAAATGAACAACTGTTGTATCTTTGGCAATTTTACCCTCACTCAATAGACCCAGTAGATAACGATGCATATATGAACCTTTTTGCGTCGCTATTTTCTGTCCCTTCAAGTCGCCAATTTTGCGTGGGCCATTCTTTTTCGTGACTAACCAAGCAATGACATCAAACTGAGTAATCCGAATTAATCGAGTTTTATAACCTGTGGCTCTCAGAACGATCGCTGGTGTATCACCCAAAAATCCTACATCTAATTGCCCCGCAACCAAAGCCTCATTGAGATTCGGCCCATTAGCAAAGCGCGTAAAAGTAGCATCTTTGAATCCCAGTTTTGGCAACTCACGATCTAAAATGCCCTTTTGCTTTGCCCAACCCAGCGGCCCTGTAGGTTGTCCCGTCGCTACATAACCTATACGCAGAGTAGAGGTGTTAGCAGCAACGGTAACTTTATCACTAATAGATTGAGCAGACTGCGTAAGTTTGCTTTCACCTTGGCTACTTGCTGCTGCTGTAGTTAGTAGCAATAAAACACAAGTAGCCAGAGTAGACAATCTAGAAGTAAACGTTGCTGCATTAATTTGATTTTTCTTTATACCTTTGCGCCTTTGCGCCTTTGCGTGAGATAAATTCATATTCTCAATCAACAACATCTCGAAGTAAATTGATTTCGACTGACAGAAACAGCCCCGACGGCAGACAAAGACATGATTATTTTCTATTTCAACTGCTTGAGAATTTGGAAAGTTTGATCGGTTTTTGCTGTGGGTGTTTGTTTCTTTCGCCACCCAATGTTTTCACGATAACTACCTAGCAAACCTGTTTGGGCTAACTCTGCTTCGTTGACTGTGATTTGTAAATCAGTGTCTGGTGCGACATAAAGAGCGTCAACGGGGCAATACAATTCGCACATGAAACAGGTTTGGCAGTCACTCTGTCTGGCAATAGTTGGCGGAGCATCGGGTACACTGTCAAAAACATTTGTGGGGCAAACGTTCACGCAGATATTACACTGGATGCACCGCGATTCGCTCACCAACTCAATCACACCGCTGCTCCTATTTTGGTTGAGGATTTTTCTAGGCTGTTGAGAGGCTCAGGTTTCACCCAAACTTGATCTAACCCACCACTAATTAAGTAATGTTGTTGATTAGCATCTTGTTGTGGATAGTCTAGGTGTTTGTGCATCCCACGGGATTCTTTACGTTCTAGGGCGCTGCTATACATCCAGCGAGCTGTGGCTACCATTGCAGCGGCTTCCCGTGCCCGGATTAACTGGCTTTCTGACTCTACTTGACTATCACGGATTTCTTGCCAGAGATGATTTAGTCTTGCCAAAGATGCAGATAAACCTTGCTCTGTGCGGAATAAGTTGCGATCGTAGGGAAAGACTTCGTTTTGCACAGCCTGAATGATTTCATTACTAGCGAAGGTGTGGGGATGTTCTTTACCAGAAGTGAATCCTGCTGCCCCAACTCCTTTAACCTGCCGCTGAAAAGCCTGATTTCCTAAACTCTTAGCAAATTCTGCGGCAGAATGCCCTGACCAATAACCTGAGGAAATTGCCCAGGCAGCGTTGTGACTACCGCCACCAGTGAAGCCACCACAAATCAGCTCTCGTGTAGCCGCATCTCCGGCTGCATAGAGTCCCGGCACAGATGTAACGCAGGTATCATCTAAAATCCGAATACCGCCAGTACCGCGTACTGTTCCTTCTAAGCGGAGGGTGACTGGAAAGTGTTGGGTAAAAGGATCAATACCGGCTCTATCAAAGGGTAAGAAGAAGTTGGGTTGCGCTGAACGCATAGATGGCTGCATCTCGGCAGACGCTTTGTCTAAGATGGCGTAAACTGGTTGGGAGAGCAATGTCTGAGCAATTACAGACCGTCCTCTTTGGGAACCCGCTCCAGGAATTGGTGTACCGTCTTCGTAGGTAAAGGTTGCCCAATTATAGAACAGGGTTTTGGTGACTGAAGAAAAGGCGGGAGAGATGCCGTAGGCGTTGGAAAATTCCATTCCAGACATCTCGGCACCAGCTTCTGCCGCCATCAAGTAACCATCCCCTGTGAGGACGTTGCATCCTAACGCTTTGCTCAAAAAAGCACAGCCGCCAGTGGCAATAATTACGGCGTGCGATCGCACTCTCCACTTGCCACCAGTCTGACGGTTAATTCCCGTCGCACCGCTAACAATACCTTCTTCATCTACCAGCAATTCTAAAGCGGGGCTGTGGTCTAAAATCTCTACTCCGGCTCGCTTGATTTGCTTCCGCATGAGGCGCATATATTCTGGCCCTTGGAGCGATCGCCTAGCCGGTTTACCATCATCATCTACAGGAAAAGGATAACCCCACTCTGCTAAACGGTTGACGTTGGCATAGGTCTGATCCAGTACGCGATGCATCCATTGGCGGTTTGCTAGATACCCACCCAGTGATTCCCGACTAGCGATCGCACTTTCTCTGGCTTCTTGTTCTGGCGGCACATACCACACACCATTACCAGATGCCGCAGCACACCCACTTGTACCACAATACCCCTTATCTACAAGCACAACCCTAGCACCACTAGATGCTGCACTCCATGCGGCCCAAGTACCCGCTGGGCCACCCCCGATTACAAGCACATCCGCTGCTAAATTGAGTTGATCATCGGTTGTTAGTGTTTTCAGCATCAAATGTAGTCCCCCGTAGATAAAGTCAAAATTTTCACTGCATAGATGCTGCACACCACAGAAAACCTTTTAGCTTTCCCAAATGCCAGCCTCTGGATAGAAATTGCTATGCAGATTAGTCATTTTACTCCCTAATCTACTGCAACTTGACCAATTTACCGTAGTTTATTACACATAAAGTCTTCCACAGTTCCTTTAAAAAAGCAAGTATTTGATCTGACAAATGAGAAAATAAACTTATGTAACAGTATTTTTCACCCTAGTGGGGGTTGCTTTTTTTATAACTTTGTGCAAATATCCAATGTTATACGCAAACAGCGTAAAACCGATAGGATTACCGTTGTTTTGAATCCCCTAGCCCCTTGGCGAATGGTGGCAATTATTTAAGCGATCGCTCAAAACCTAGACATCTGCATTTGGAAATCTAACAGCAACTAATAACCAGATTTGTTGGATTCAACCCGTTAAAAGTGGCTCCTTAACGTGGCAATCCCGACAAATCACACAATTTTGGATTTTAGATTGACCCCAAGCAATCAAGTCATGAGCTTGTCGTTTAATTTTAGATTTTGGATTTTAGATTTATTCCACGAATAAATTCGGGGGCTTCTCTACGAGACGCTACGCGAACAGACCTTTTTGAATTTTGAATCTTCAATCCAAAATTTAAAATCTAAAATTCGGTGAGTGGTTTCCTCATCTGCACCAGATTGAAGTTTTAGCTTTAACTTATAGGTTACTAAAAAGTATTGGACACAAGAAAAACATATTTGGTGTTCATATAGCTTACAGAACCTAATTTGATTTTTGAAAAACCTGTAAGTAGGCATCATGGTCGCTACCACCCTACTATTCTTACTTTTTCAAGAATCTCAATGTTTGTCGTTTGTAGTCGTTTGTAGGGTGAGTACTGCCTAGGCTGTTGACTTTGTCCGAAATTAGCTAAAAAATATCATGCAATTTTTGTGTTTACCGTAGGGGCATCGGCACTGCCGTGCCCTGATGATAACCTTAACTACAACTATGATTTTGTATGATGCATTTTGGGCTAAAGACCCTCAGAGTCAACAGCCTAGGCACTGCCCACCATCTTTTGATTGAAAATTTAAATTGTAAAAGCTGATATTTGCACAGCATTTTGTAGAAATAAGCTCTTAAATATTTTGATTTAAGATAAGGCCCCATCTAAATCAAGGTGCTATGAAAACATGCTGTAACCAATTTATTCCGACCAAGCAACCTAGAAGCTTAATTAATTACAACGGTCAAACGTCCGGATATTCGCTCTTAACACAAATGTCTTGTCGTTACCCTATTTACCAGTGAAATTTAGTTGATTTTGTGAGAGGAGCAAACAAACCATGCATAAAGTTTTGCAGAATTATTTTCTAGCTATCCCCGCTTTAGTTAGTGGACTCTTTGTCCTATCAACGGTGGCAAATGCAGCCGAAGTGCAAACACAATCAGAAATTCAAGATATTGCCATCACTCCAAAGCCAGATGTTTTCAAAACAGCACCCTCAAATCTCATAGCCCAAGTTCCAGTTGCAAATAGCGATGTCGGACAAGTTACCTCCGTCTCCCAACTGTCTGATGTTCAACCTACAGATTGGGCATTCCAGGCGCTACAATCTCTAGTTGAGCGCTATGGTGTGATTGCGGGATACCCAGATGGCACATTCAAGGGTAATCGTGCGCTAACTCGTTATGAATTTGCAGCTGGTTTAAATGCAGCCCTCGATCGCCTCAACGAACTGATTGCTAGCAGCACTGCTGACTTAGTCAAAAAAGAAGATTTAGAGATTCTCCAAAAGCTGCAAGAACAATTTGCTGGGGAACTCGCCACCTTGCGGGGACGAGTAGATGCTGTTGAAGCTAGGACTGCGAAGTTAGAAGCTACTCAATTTTCCACAACTACCAAACTGCAAGGTTTGGCACAATTTTTTATCGGTGATACTTTTGGCGATCGCGTCGGTACTAATAGAGATGGCACCAATACTTTTTTTGGTTATCGTGCGACACTAGCCTTACAAAGTAGCTTTACTGGTAAAGACCAGTTGACAACCAGTTTAACAGCCAGCAACACTCCTATTTTGGGAGGTGCAGTTGCTGTCGGCGGCACACCCCTAACAGGAACCAACCAAACCCGGTTTAATACTGAAAGAAATACCTTTTACACAGACAATTCTGTTTATCTTGACAGATTGTTCTACCGCTTTCCTCTCGGTAGCAAAACCAATGTCTGGATAGGTGCTAGACAGCTACAACCGGTGACTTTTGCGCCCACCCTCAATCCCTTAGTTGGTAACGCCCAAAGCGGTACTCTCTCTCGCTTTGGACTCTTCAACCCAGTGATTTATCGACCTGGTTTTGATGGTGCTGGTCTAGCTTTTGCCTATAAATTTAACAATCAACTCCAACTCAACGCAGGTTACATAGTAGATGATGCTCTAGCTGCTAACCCTGGGGGAAATGCCACCAATAGAGGCGGATTGTTTGGTAATTCCTATGAAGCACTTGGTCAGCTAACCTTCACCCCCAGTCCTAGTCTCGATATTAGTTTCGCCTACGCCCGTAAATATTTCCCCGCCCCGATTGCTCTTGGCCCCACCGGTGCGACAACCTTTGCTTTTGGTTCTGGTTACAACATCACTGGTGGGACAGGTACTGCTAACGCTGGTCGTCCTTTTGGTTTAAATCCCACTTCATCCGATAACTTCGGATTGCAATTTAACTGGAAAGCCAGCCGCGCCCTGCATATAGGCGGTTGGTTTGGTTATACAGAAGCCCATCAAGAAGGCACTAGTAATAACGCAACCATCATTAACACTGCATTAACATTGGCGCTTCCAGACTTGGGAAAAAAAGGCAATCTCGCCGGGTTTGTCTTTGGTATACCACCTAAAGTCACTAGCAATGATGTAGTGGCTGGAAGAGACAGCGCCACCTCTCTACATCTAGAGGGTTTCTATACTTACAGAGTGAATGACAACATCAGTGTCACCCCGACTTTGTACGTAATTACCAATCCACAAGGTAATTCTGCTAATGATGCGATTTGGGTAGGCGCTGTTCGCACTACCTTTAATTTCTAAGCCAGAGACAATGAAGTTTGTAGTCAGCACTTTAGTGCTGAAAACATCAGGACTAAAGTCCTTACTACGAACATCACTGCTGAGGTGAAAATATAGCTGATTAAAAACAAAAATGTATTTTTTATGACAGCTATATCTTCGATAAAAGTGTCAAAATTGTCCAAAAATGGGGCAAGATTGCAGACATCCGTCCTTTTTCATCTTCAAGCAGGGTTTGCATTTTAAGTAATTTCATGTAGAATTTTGGCTATAAACTACGGTAAATCGACCAAATTACTGTAGTTTTTGCCTCACTTACAAATAGCTCCCACAAATACCCTATGACTATTACTCTCAAAAAAACCAACAGAAAATCCAACATATCCTTCGACGAGTTATTACAGAATAAACAAGTCCAACAGATAGTTCCTTGGCTTGTACCTGTTTTCCTCCTAGTGTTGTGGGAGTTGCTGGTGCAAGCTGGAATCCTATCTACCAGGATTTTACCTGCGCCAAGTGGTGTGGTTGCCACAGCAATTAAATTAGCTTCTACTGGAGAATTGTTTAAACATATTGGTATTAGCGCCGCACGGGCGATATCCGGTTTTGTTGTCGGTGGCAGCATTGGTTTAACATTAGGATTACTCAATGGTATTTCCCGGACTGCAGAAACGTTATTAGATACTACAGTACAAATGCTCCGTACCATTCCTAACTTGGCATTAATTCCACTGGTAATTTTGTGGTTTGGGATTGGCGATCAAGCAAGATTATTTCTAGTATCTTTAGGGGTATTTTTTCCCTTATATCTCAATACATTTCATGGAATTCGTAGTGTTGACACTGGATTGATTGAAATGGGCAAAGTTTATGGTTTAAAACCTTTACAGCTTTTGTGGCAAATCATTCTCCCAGGCGCATTATCTTCGATTCTCGTAGGTGTTCGCTATTCCTTGGGGATTATGTGGTTAACACTAATTGTGGCAGAAACGATCGCCGCAGATTCTGGTCTTGGTTATATGGCAATGAATGCCCGTGAGTTTATGCAAACTGATGTTGTCGTGTTGAGTATTTTTATCTATGCCTTGCTGGGTAAATTGGCAGATGCTACTGCTAGAAAACTGGAATCAAAATGGTTATCTTGGAATCCTAACTATCAGAGCGCATAGTTTTGGTGATTTTTGGTAGTTGTGTCTTGATGCAACTACCAAATTTCCCATCCCAGGCAGTAAACAAACTATTAAATTATAAAATATCAGGAGGTTTTTCTAGTGAGTTCATCTGTCAAAGGTACACAACTCAACATACTAAACTTGACAAAAGCTTTTGGCAATAAAGCTGTTTTAAAGTCAGTTAATCTAGAAGTAGCACCAGGAGAATTTATCGCTATTGTGGGACGCAGTGGCTGTGGTAAAAGTACCCTACTACGCCTGGTTTCAGGCTTGGATAAACCAACTGCAGGCGGAGTATTATTAGATGGAGAACCATTGCGTAAGCTGAGTAGTTCTGTACGCGTCATGTTCCAAGATCCCCGTTTGCTAGCATGGCGACGTGTGATTCAAAATGTGGGTTTAGGCTTACATGATGATTGGCGAAAAAAGGCTGAATGGGCACTGGATCAGGTAAAATTAAAAGACCGAGCCGATGAATGGCCATATGTATTATCTGGTGGACAAAAGCAGAGGGTATCATTAGCCAGAGCCTTGGTGAGTCAGCCACGTTTGTTATTACTAGATGAACCTTTAGGAGCTTTGGATGCTCTAACTCGGATTGAAATGCAGCAGTTAATTGAGGAGTTGTGGCAAGACCAAAAGTTTACTGCATTTTTGGTTACTCATGATGTAGAAGAAGCTGTAGTGTTGGCAGACCGTATTATATTGATTGAAGAAGGCGAAATTACTCTAGATTTACCTGTAGATCTGCCACGTCCACGAGATAGGTCTAATGAGGTATTTGTTCATCTGCGAGAAACAGTTCTAGCACGAGTGATGAGTAATGAAGGACCTGTAGTGGATAATCAACTACTCCAGCTTTCAAGTTAATATTCATTGTTGGTGATTAAAAGTATAAGAATTTCACACAGAGAGACTAAAAGTTTGCTCTGTTGATTTTTTGAGGTTCTATTGTAATTTGATAATGCCAGAAAACAGCAGCAATTACCAAATACAACCTAAGAGAAAAAAAGGGAGTAAGAAGTGGTAAAAGTAATTTTACCTGTTGATCTCGCTGCCGAGATTGAACCACATCTACCATCTGATGTAAAGGTGGTCAGAGCCGATACGAATGGTGATTTAGATGGAGATGCTAGTGATGCGGAAATTTATTTAAGTTGGTATTTTCTCAAAAGTGCTACGATACTGAAAATTTTGGCAGCAGCACCAAATTTGCGTTGGCATCATGCACCTAATGCTGGGGTGAATCATATCCTCACACCATCTGTAACCCCAACTTATTTAGAACGCGGTCTGATACTTACCAATGGCGCGGGAGTGAGTGCAATTCCGATCGCCGAATTTGTGCTTACATACATACTACAACACGCCAAACATCTACAAGAATTGCACGCCCTTCAAGCCGAAAAGCATTGGAAAAGGGGCTTTCCCATCAAAGAATTGACAGATTCTACCTTGTTAATTCTAGGTGCTGGTAATATTGGTCAAGAAATTGCCGCCCGTGCTAAACCATTCAACCTGAACATTTACGGTAGCCGTCGTCATCCCGAACCGTTACCGAATTTTGATAAAATCGTTGGTGCAGATGATTGGCATCCCCTACTACCAGAAGTTGATTATCTAGTAGTGGCGACTCCACTCACCGCCAAAACCAAAGGCTTAGTTGATGAAAAAGTATTGCGATCGCTTCCTCCCCATGCCTATGTAATTAACATCGCTCGTGGTGGTATCGTCGATGAAGCGGCAATTATCAAGGCACTAAATGAAGGCTGGATTGCTGGAGCCGCCTTAGATACAGTCGCAGAGGAACCACTATCCCCAGAAAGTCCTTTGTGGACAGTGCCTAACCTGTTTATCACACCGCATTGTACAGCTCATTCACCCAGAGGCAAAGGGCGATCGCTGGCCTTGTTCCTTGACAACTTACACCGTTATCAAACTGGTCAGCCATTACGTAATCTAGTGGATGTAGCAGCGGGATATTAGGAATAGGGATTGCACTTCGACTTCGCTCAGTGCCCAGGGATTGGTAAATGATTCTTCTCCCCCATCTCCCTCATCCCTCTAGTGGTTTGTCAATTTTGTTTTGAGGGGTTTTTGGTAGTGCGGGCATCTTGCCCGCGTGAGCGAGACTAGGAATGAATTCCTAGGCGGGTGAGGAAGCCCGCAGTGAAGCTATTTCTAGCTTAAGTTGACACCAATGGGCATTGCCGTGCCCTTACCAACGCATCTGTATGATTATTAAAGTGAAATGGTATCAAAAGTGAATTCTCCAATGCGTATCAGGGAGTAGCAAATGGTAAAAGTTATTCTACCTGTAGATTTGATTGCTGAGATTGAGCCAAAATTACCGCCAGATATACAAGTTGTACGGGTGGATAGTAAAGGTAATATTGATGGTGATGCTAGTGATGCAGAAGTTTATCTCAATGGGTTTTATCTCAAAAGAGATGTTTTTGAAAAGGTACTAGATGCAGCACCGAAAATCCGTTGGCAACAGGCAATCAGTGCTGGTGTAAATCATATCTTGATACCAAAATTTTTATCCCGAGATATTATCCTCACCAACACTGCTGGGGTTCATGCGATTCCTATTTCGGAATTTGTCTTGACTTTTATATTGCATCATGCAAAGAACTTGAGAAAGTTAGAAGCCTTGCAGGCAAAACATACTTGGGCTTTGCCACCAGAAGAGACTTCGGTAAAAGAGTTATTTCTGCAAGAGTTGACGAATGCGACCTTGTTAATCATTGGTGCTGGTAACATTGGTCAAGCGATCGCATCTCGTGCAAAAGCTTTTAATATGCGCGTTTGGGGTAGCCGCCGCCGTCCTGAACCCCTACCGAATTTTGATAAAATTGTCGGTGTTGATGAATGGCGATCGCTACTCCCAGAAGTTGACTATCTAGTTATTGCCACACCTCTAACCCCGGAAACCACAAAACTAATTGATGAATCAGTGCTACGGGCTTTGCGTCCTTCTGCTTATTTAATCAATATTGCTCGTGGTGCGATCGTCGATGAACCTGCATTGATTACTGCACTGCGAGAAGGCTGGATTGCAGGTGCTGGTTTAGACACAGTGAGTACAGAACCACTACCACCAGATAACCCCCTGTGGTCATTCCCCAATGTCTTCATTACACCCCACTGTTCCGCCCTATCACCATATCTTAAGGAGCGGCTCACAGAATTATTTCTCGATAATCTCCAGCGTTACCAAGCTGGCTTACCCCTACGGAATGTCGTAGATAAACAAGCAGGATATTAAATACATGGCAGACGTTTTCTACCGCTTTGGTCAAACACCAAACGTTATCAATATCTCTGATGCCATGCTAGCTGACCCATTGAGTGTATTTAAAGCTAAATCGGCTTGAAATGCCAGATAATAGCAGTCTGATTAATCCTTGTCAGAATAAAAATACTTGGCGAAGGTTTGAGGATTGGGTGTCGGGAAAATCTTCCTGATTACCCAGTCCTTTTTTGTTTTTTTGCTCTAGGGTTATTTTGGGAATTGATATGTGTAGAGGCGAGATTCCCTGACTATACAAAACGTTTACTTTTTTACTGGCTTTAAAGTTAATTTAAATATTACAAGTTTACTTAGTACTACAGTATCTAAACTATAGCAAATAAGATATATTTACTGATAAACTACTTTGGCTTTGGCAAAAAAATCTAAATGACAAACTACAGTTATGACTGCACCTGAATCCTTAACCAGAAACTATTAAATCAGTGAACAGTCCTGAAGGCGTATCGGCGTAGATCAAGAAGCGCCACCAACACCTGCCGCAGTCTTTGTGGGGGACAGTTACCCAAGCGATGAAACTGATAACTGATAAGGGTGGTAAGCAATGGTAAGTGAGCATGAGCCTCTGGAAAAAATCAGGGTTATTTGTACTCGTCCTAGAAAATCTGACGAACCGCCTCATTGGAATGAAATACCTGCGGAACTTCTTAATAGTAATGAGCCAGAAGCTGTGAGAAGACGAGCAGAAAGAAAATGTGAAGTTTGTGGTATGTCATTGATTCTTCAAGGTCGGTATGTACCTATCAGTGAATTGGGTCAAGGTGGTTTCGGACGGACATTTCAAGCTTTAGATTGCCAATTTTATACTTCTGAAAAAAGCCCAGAACAACAAAAAATCCAGCGAGTTATCAAACAGTTTCGTTCTGAAAAGTTTCTGAACTCAGTGAATCTGAACCGAGCGGAGAAAGCGTTTGACCGCGAAAAAAATATACTTGCTGAACTTGAACACCTGCAAATCCCTACAATCTTTGAATATTTCAAACTACAAGCTGAGGCTGATATTAGACCAAATAATTCGCAATTTCAAAGTAACTCATCGCCAATTAATAACAACTCTTACTTGTTTTTTATAGTTCAAAAATATGTGGAAGGACAAGACTTAAACCAAGAATTGATCACGCGATTAAAATATAATAACCGCTATTTAGAATCAGAAGTTTTGGATATTCTCAAACAAATTTTAAATGTGCTTCATCACATACATACAAGGCAAGAACCTGTCATTCATCGAGACATTAAACCTGCTAATATTGTCCACTCAATTAAAGAAGGAAAATATTATTTAGTTGATTTTGGTGCAGTTAAACAAATTATTCCAGTAGTTGAGCAAGGTTTTTCAGATAGTGAGACAGGTTTTGTCACTGAGGGAATTTCACCACCTGAGCAATTAAACCGTAAAGTATATCCTTCGTCTGATTTGTTCTCCTTGGCAATTACTTGCGTCATGCTGTTAACAGGTAAATTAATCACAAGTGATAGTCATAGCTCAGAAGATATACGCATTTTTAATATTCCTTACAATCGTGATAAATGGCAAAAATATGCTCAAATTCAACCAGGTTTAACTACAATTTTGAGCAAAATGCTTGAACTTGATCCAAAGAATAGGTATCAGTCAGCAAATGAAGTACTTCAGGAACTGGATAAACTTGAGAAAAAACCGCCATTTGATTGGCAAAGAGTTACACCTGTTTTGAAACCTTTCTTTATTGGTGCAGGGGCGTTGTTGGTTTTATTAGTATTGAGTCAGATACTACCACAATCCATGAAATGCAATTTTCAGATGAATTGTCTTACTCGGCTACCAGAAGGAGAAGGAACAACAGGACGAACAACATCTACATCTACATATACACCTGCACCTACATCCACAGTAGCTGCTGACCAATTAATCAGTGCGGGAAACAAGCGAATTTACGGAAGTATAAAGCTTACTGATAATTATGAGCGGCTAAAAGTAGAGGGCATTAGACTGTTTGACAAACGACAATATCAGCAGGCGCATGATAAGTTTCAAGAAATTCGTAATCAAGCAAAAACAATTCCTCAGCAGGCAGAACAAAGTGAGACAGTTCGTAAAAAGGCTCTAGCTGCTCTACAAGATCCCGAAGTTGTAATTTATCACAATAATGCTATAGCCAGATTACGACATGAACGTGGACAGCCAATTTATACTATCGCTGTTGCCATTCCAGTCAGTGATAAGTCTAAAACAACATTTCAGCCAGGAAAACAAATCTTATTTGGTGTAGCGCAAGCACAGTCAAAAGCACTTGATCAAAACATTAATTTAGAAGTGGTCATTGCGAATGATCTCAATTCTATAGACCAAGCCGAAAACGTAGCAAAAAAATTGGCTACGCTAGAGATTAAAGATAAAAATGGTAACTCAAGAAAGATTCTTGCAGTGATTGGGCACTACACTAATCCTGTTACTTGCAAGATTTTAGCACTTTATGAAAACGTGGGATTGCCCGTGATATCCGCAACTAGCACTTTAGAGGATTTTCGTAATAGATGTGGAGCTTCTAATGTCTTTAGAACTACTTCATCAACGGTAGTGGAAGCTAAATCTCTAGTAGGCTACTTGCGTTTAAGAAATATCGCTAATCCGAAAATAGCTATCTTTTTTAATGGCAAGGAAGACTACAGTAGAGATTTAGCATCTCAGTTCCAGTTGAATTTAGGAAAAAATAGTAATGTAGTAGTTAACGATAAATTATTTGACAGTAATTTTTCTGCAGTAGATGCTGTGAATAACGTCAGTAATGCTGATGTTTTCGTAATACTTCCGTCCGGAATAACCGAAAATTCTGATGCATTTAAGAATGCAATTAAATTATTAGAAGCCAGTCAAAATAATAATTTGCTTAAGTTGATTTTAGGTGCAAATACGCTTTCTTCTTCAGAAGAATATTTGAACGCACAACTTTTAGGAAAGCTAGCAGGAAAACTATTTATTGCGGTGGATTGGCATCCTAAATGTAGTAACAATGACTTTGTAGAAAATGTAAAAAACAAATGGGCGGGTGGAGAAGTTAATCAATTGACTGCCTCGTCATACGAAGCAGTTCAAGCCTTGGAAGAAGCTTTACAGAAACTACCATCTACGACAGCTATTACAAGGGAAAATCTACAACAACAGTTGCGGAATATCTCTTTAAATAGCGATGTATTTAAGAAAAAAACAATTAGCTTTGATGATCGTGGCGATCGCAACGAAATAAAGACCCGGATATTGACGACTCCTCAGGAGAATGGTCAGGGTTTTGAATTAGCTCCAGGCGAGACATGTCCGCAGAATTGAATGTCCCACAGCCAATTATTTTGCTAGAAGTACTGATTTTCCTAAAGATTGGCAAATAACATCATTTTGTGGTGTATGAATCCGGCTGCACAGAATGTCTCGGTAGTGTCGTTCTAAAGGATTCCTTTTTAATAAACCAGGATTACCAGTCAATTCTAAGGCAATTTCTACCGCTTTAATTCCGTTGGTTGTAGTTAAGTATTTAACAGTCTGTGCCTGTAATCCTACTGAACCTTCATACTCTCCCTTCTCAATGTCCTGCGCCAAGCCATAAATTAGTCTGCGGTTGGTAAATAGTAGTGCTTCTATCTCTCCCACTGCAGTTTGAAAGCGTGGTAGGGTTGCTAATGATCCTCCTAGATTAGAAGGTGTCCGCTCATTCAAATATTCAATCAGCCAGTTCCTAGCACTGGTAGCGACTCCTAGATATAAAGCACTGATTACCAAACTCCCCCAAGTGGAAAACAAGGGATCTAAAGGTGCTACATCTGATATGGGGCGGATATTCAGGGCGTATTCTTCAGGAATTAAGACATTTTCTAATATCAAATCATGGCTACCTGTAGCTCTCATCCCCAAATGATCCCAAGTTTCCACAATTCGCAACCCAGGCAAATCACGCGGCACAAGAAAACTACCAACTCGCGGTTCATCTTCAGTAGTTCTTGCCCAAACAACAAAATAGCGTAGGATGGGGCTGCCTGTCGTGTATTGTTTGTGTCCTGTAATCCGCCAGCCATCTGTTGTTCGTTCGGCAGTTGTGGCAGGTAATCCACCCCTAGCTGGTGTACCTAACTCTGGTTCTACACGGGCAGCATTCAGTAAGGCGATGCCTTCTATCGACTCACGACACAGCCGTTGATAAACATCTGGATGCCATCGACTGTTGCGTGCAGCATGGGTATGTTGGAGATAGTGCATTGTTAAGACTAGTGCAGTCGAAGCATCTCCACGCGCTACCCCCTCAATCACGCGGCAAATGCTATAAATTCCCAAACCCTGACCGCCAAATTCACGGGGAATAGTGAGGCTCAAAAGTCCTGCTTCATGAAGCGCGGTGAAATTCTCGAAGGGGAACGAACCTTCGCGATCGTGGATTGCTGCACGAGTAGCAAAGTCTTTGGCGATCGCTTCCACCCGCTCAAAAAGATTGGGGATAGTTTCAACGCTTTTGCTGACAACGGTTTTTGGCAATGCTTGTTCTAACTGTGACATAATTAACTCGGAATTTGATGGGTCAAAAGTCAAGGGTCAAGGGTGAACAATCAACGGTTGTTCTCTACATTCCCCATTCTGTCAATTGGTCTATATGAAAGCTGACGAGATACTCTTATAAGAATTAGGCGATCGCCACTACCTCAAGCGTAAATTTTCTATAGTTTTTGTGCTGCCGCTGCTAAATCTTCAACTGAGATATTTTGATGATCTTTCATCCTTATACCGTTTCTTTGTGAAGCTGCATATAATTCACCCCCCGGCTATCGCCGTCCCCCCTTACCAAGGCAGGGCTGTTTCGTTCCCTCTCAAACAGGATTTGTCAAGATGGTTAGCGATAAAAATCATAAGTATGGGTAACGATGAAACAGAATATTCAGCACATAAATAACAGTACGATTGTCTATTTTCTCGATACCCAGGTAGCAAAATCATCAATTTTATTTTGCTAGAACCCTTGATTTTTCAAGCTTCTTAGGGAATGAAACAGCCCTGCCTTACCAAGGGGGGACTACAGGGGGGTATTATTATGTGCATCTTCATACAGAATAGGTATTACTACTAAAAACTGCTGAGTTTAACGTAGTTAGTAATTGCGATTAATTATGACATAAATCACTGATGCAGAGCAAGCAATCTCATAGTCAGCTTGCTTCTTTAGACAATCTGTGGTAGCTTCAGTATCACATTAACTCCGGTAACTCGACCAAGTTACTGTAGTTTTGTGAGCAAAAAGTATTTCAGTGGATTTTAACGTAACTCAATCATGAGATATATGCAGCAGTAGCAACAGGTGCAATGCTCCTGATAATCAGTCATTTGCGCTACTGCTAGTTTAATGGCGAAGTGATGTCTATCAACAAAGCACTGGGTGCTTGAGTAAGTCGGCACAATACTTCGACAAGCTCAGTAACCTAAAAGCAAATTGTGTGAAGAAAAGTAAACAAGCCTCAAACCCTATTGCTTATACTTCGACTCCGCTCAGTACAAGTTGCTTATTACCTTATCCCAGCGACAATTATTTACGCCGAGTTACTTACACAACCTAATTGTAGGAGTTGAAGATTATGGTACAAACTTCCCTGGTTCGTAAAGGTAAACTTGCACAGCCACCAACCTTTACCTCCATTGAAGCAGAGAGACGCGATCGCCAAGAACGGTTAGCAGCTGCTTTAAGAGTGTTTGCCCGCTTCGGTTTTGCTCAAGGATTAGCAGGACATATCACCGCCCGCGATCCCGAACTCACCGATCACTTTTGGGTTAACCCCTTTGGCACACACTTCAGCCGTATCCGCGTTTCAGACCTGATATTGGTGAATAGTAAAGGCGACATTGTCCAAGGTGAAGGACCTCTAAATCAAGCAGCCTTCGCCATTCACTCTCAAATCCATGAAGCGCGCCCAGATGTCATAGCCGCAGCTCATGCCCATTCCTTTTATGGGAAGACTTGGTCAACGCTAGGCCGGTCACTTGACCCAATTACCCAAGATTCTGCGGTTTTCTACCAAGACCATGCTTTATTTGATGACTTCACAGGGATTGTATTAGAAACCAGTGAAGGAAAACGCATTGCCCAAGCATTAGACCAGAACAAAGCCGTCATCCTCCGCAACCACGGACTATTAACCGTGGGACATAGCGTAGACGAAGCCGCTTGGTGGTTCATTCGCTTAGAAGATGCAGCCCACTCCCAACTCCTAGCAGAAGCCGCAGGTAAACCCATCTTGATTGACCACGACATCGCCCTAGGCATTCAACAACGTGGTGGTACTCATGAAGCAGGCTGGCGGGGATTCCAGTATTTGTGGGATGACATCACCCGCGATCAACCCGATTTATTTGATTGAGGAGTAGGGGAAGCAGGGGGCAGGGGGCAGGGAGATGAGGGAGAAATAACTAATGCCCCATTCCCAATTCCCGATTCCCACACAAAAAATACAGGAGAATTAATCATGCCAGTTGAATTCATTGGGTTAATCCGGACAAAACCTGCTTCGGAGTTGAACACTGTACCGGGGACTCTGGGGGATGATATTATCGACCCCGCTTATGTGCGGGAGTTCGCCCAAGTTCATGAGAAAGGCGACTTTGACAAAGTACTGATTGGCTATAGTTCCAGTAGCCCCGATGGTTTTACCATTGCTACTCATGCGGCTGCATTCACCGAACGATTGAGCTTTTTGATTGCCCACCGACCAGGCTTTGTCGCCCCAACTTTAGCAGCCCGTAAAGCAGCTACCCTCGACCACTTTACTAATGGTCGGATTGCAGTCCATATTATCACTGGTGGCAGCGATGCAGACCAGCAAAAGGATGGCGACTGGCTGGATCATGATAGCCGCTATCGTCGCACTGATGAGTATCTAGAAATTGTTCGCCGCATCTGGACAAGTGATACTCCCTTCGATTATGAGGGAGAATTCTACCGTGTTAAGGATGCTTTCTCTGCCATCAAACCTCTGCAAAAGCCTCATATTCCCCTTTACTTCGGCGGTGCATCCGGCCCAGCCGTGCAGGTGGGAGCCAAACACAGTAACGTTTATGCTCTGTGGGGTGAGCCAATCGCTGCAGTTAAAGAACGAATTGCAGAAGTTAAAGCCGCTTTACCACGCGATCGCTCAATCCGTTTTAGTGTCTCCCTCAGACCTATCCTAGGAAACACAGAGGAACAAGCTTGGGAAAAAGCACACAACATTTTAGGGCGAATTCAGGAGCAACGAGGAGGCGTGAAAGTCGCTCCCGCCGCCAGACCACAGGCAGTAGGCGCACAGCGGTTACTAGACTTTGCAGCTAAGAGTGAGGTCTACGATAAGCGTCTATGGACACCGATCGCTGCAGCTACCGGCGCTCAAGGCAACACAACGGCTCTAGTTGGGACTCCTGAACAAGTTGCAGAAGCCCTCGTTGATTACTACGACGCAGGTGTGACTACCCTATTGATTCGTGGTTTTGATCCTTTACAAGATGCCATCGAATATGGGCGTGATGTCATTCCTCTGGTGCGTGCAGAAGTTGCAAAACGAGAGCGGCAAGTAGTCGGAGTAGCCAGTTAATCAATATGGTAATTGACATACTCCCCGCTCTAAAGAGACGGGGATTCTGGGGTCAGACAGCGATAGCAGGCACTGCCCGTCTTACATCACCTAACCCAACAGTCGATGCCCCGACTGCTTGAATATTACGCGCTGCGTTGTCGTCTCTCCCATTAATAGATTGGCACGAGGGACAACGCCACTCTCTCACAGAGAGAGCCAAGGTTTCCAAAACATACCCACAGCAAAAACAAGTCTTACTGCTCGGATACCACTGGTCAATGTAGATGACCATCTTGTTTTTCTTCTTGGCAACCCATTCCAGGATTTTCAAAAACTCACCAAACGCCAAATCAGATATTTTCCGTCCCCAAAGACGTTGCATTCCCTTGAGGTTCAACGTTTCAAAGCAGAGAATATCAAACTTGTCCGTAAGTTCATGCGCTAATTTCCAGAACCAATCACGTCGTTGATTGGTCACGTTTTCGTGCTTTCTGGCTAAATTTTTCCTGGCACCTTCCCTATTAGAAGAACCTTTAATCTTTTTGGAATGTTGCCTATTCGCTCTTTTGATAGCATTGAGCGCTTGTTTGAGGAATTGAGGAGATTCAACCTTGGTTCCATCTGAGCAAGTGAGGAAGGTTTTTAACCCAAAGTCAAACCCCGCTATATTACCAGTCGTGAGATTGACCTCTGGAGTAGAACCACAATCGACCCTTCGGCTACGCTCAGGGTCGAGGCTGAGCGTAGCCGAAGCCTCGACAACCACGACCATGAACAACTCACCTATATTGGTGCGCTTAATGGTCAATGTTTTAACTGTTCCTTCTATCTCTCTAGATTTCCAAAATTGATAAACTCGATTTCCAATCTTGACGCTATTACCACCCAGAAACTTATACCCTGCTTGTTTTAGGGTGAAGGATTTGTACTTTCTAACTTTCTTAAACCCTGGCGGTCTAACTCCTCCTCTTACAAAGTTCCGAGCGGAGGCTTCCTCCGCTCGGACTTTGCGCTTTTTATTGTGCTTGAAAAACAGTTGATAGGCTTTATCAATGCGTTGACAAATATCTTGCACTGCTTGTGAACCTACTTGTTGCCAAAATGAATTACGTTTTCTCAATTTGGCAATGTGAGACTGAAGTTTAGCGCAACTCAAATACTTGCCAAACATCCGATAATAGCGGCGATGTAGGGCAATGCAATGGTTATAAATCATCCCAGCAGCATTGATTGTGCGTTTGAGATGTCTATTCCGTTTGTGTTGATAGAGCTTAAACTTCAGTGTTTTCATGTAGATATTATACTATCATTGTTGTAGATAGTCAACAAACATCTACAATGAAAACTACATATAATCATTACAATCACGCTATTGGACTGGCCACTGTTCACTTAGTCTGGATACCATGCAGACGTAGAAGGATATTTACTAATAATGAATCCTTAAAATTGCGATGCATTGAGGTGTTTCAATCAGTTGCCAATGACAAAAAATGGATTATCAAGGCTATAGAAGTTGCGCCTGACCATATCCATTTATTAGTTGAATATGACCCACACCATTCAATTTCTCAAGTGGTTAAAGCGTTTAAAGGTAGGTCGTCCAGATTCTTGCGACAAGAATATCCAGAACTCTTGAAGCTTCCTAGTCTGTGGACACACTCATACATGTTTGACACAACTGGGAAGATTAGTACTCAAAAAGTTTTAGAGTATATCAACGACCCACATCACGGATGAATAAATTCATCCTGTTCGCTTATATCCCCCGAATAGAATTCGGGGGCTTTACGCTTCACTATCGTAACTCGGTGTAAATAATTGTCGCTAGGATAAGGCAATAGGCAATTGGTAGAAGGGTCTTAGCCTTGTTTACTTTTCTTCACATAGTTTGCTTTTATTGTGCCGACTTACTTACTAAAGAGATTTCCTCCAATAGAAATTACCATGCGATCGTCAATGAACCGTAGGGGCAAACGGTTGTTTGCTCTCTAATTAGACATCTCCTTGACACCTATGAGCATTGCTACGTCTCTACAAGGGTTTAGGACTTACGCACTGTACAAATTAATTATTGTATGCATTAACCAAAATTAGAAATTTCCGGCTTTGATCAATCATGACTTTGATGGTAAACAGATCCGCGCTATGGAGGATTTAGCAGTGCTAACCCCTACGAAAGACGTGTTTTGTTTATCACGCATATTTTGCATTTCCTGTCAATGCGTAAGTCCTATCTATGTCTATTGGTAAGATTATTTTTAGAAATTACCTAAGATAAGCGATCGCTTCTTCTCGGTGTCCGAGAAGTTTTAGCAAAATGAAGTATCTAACTAGGTTTTTGAGTGCTATGGCTGTTAGTGCTGGTGTGTGGTCATTACCTCACGCAGTAGCTGATGCAGTTACTTTAAGGGATGGTACAGTTAGCTTTGTGCAACCACCACGTTTAGTTAGCGCCACAACACCATACAACAATACAAATACGTGGGATACAACATATTATTTCACCCTGGAATTACCCGCCACTGCTGGGGAACCACTCCAACGGGTTAGCTTTAACCAAATACAGGGGGTTGAAGAAATTGAATTCAATCAGAAAACTACTTTTGCTTTTGAGGGGACACGGGGTAGGGAGGGCGCAAACATAGCAATTAATGGCGAGAAAAACAGCGATCGCCAAAAACGGACTTTCACAATCACCTTTGACCCACCGGTGACACCAGGGCGGACTGTAACTGTTGGTCTCAAAACTTTCCGCAATCCCAGCTTTGACGGCGTTTATTTAATTGGTGTCACAGCGTTCCCCTCTGGACAGAAAACTGCTGGTCAATTTCTCGGTATCGGTCGCTTACATTTCTACTCGTCCCAGAGACACCATCTCTTTTGATTTCTAAAGTAGGTGTATACAAATATTTCTACTAATGCCGTATTCCTACAAGGCATCTATGGCTGGAATTGTGACGATTATTAATGTCAATAAATCTTAATTGCCCCTTGTTTTTTAACTAAATCTGTGCGAATCTCATAACTACATACTACAGTAATCCGACTGATTTACCGTAGTTTCGATACTGACATTGTCCAATCAACTCAAAATTTCACACCGTAAGCAAACTTTTAGCATCTATTAAAAGGGTTCTCGAAAGCTATGTCTGAGCCACGCTACGGGATATGGATTCCAGTTTACGGCAACTGCGGCGCGATGAATCACCCTCTAGAGCCTCGTGATGCTAGCTACTCACGAGCAAAGAATCTGATCCAGTTAGCTGAACAGTGTGGGTTCACTACAACTTTAATCGCAGAACACATCATCAATCCTAGAAACCAAGAATTAGATCAGTTGGAAACTTGGACAGCAGCAGCAGCGCTGGCTGAAGCAACCAACTCAATTGAGATTATTGCCGCTGTTAAACCTTTGCTTTTTCATCCAGCAGTCTTAGCAAAGATGGCACTAGGCATTGATGCTATCAGTGGCGGGCGTTTTGCCATCAACTTAGTGAGTGCTTGGTTTAAGCCAGAAATGGAAAAAGCCGGAATTGCTTTTCCTCCTCACGATCAGCGCTATCAATATTCCCAAGAGTGGATCAAAGTAGTCAAAGCCCTGTGGAGTGGTGAAAGGGTGAACTTTCAAGGAAAGTATTTTCAGATCAATGACTTGAGTTTCCTTCCACAATCCATAGCATATCCGCATCCACGTGTGTATTTGGGGGGTGAGTCAGAGCCAGCGCAAGCGCTAGCAGCACAAGCAGCAGATGTGTTTTTTCTGAATGGTCGTCCTTTAGAAGTGGTGCAACAGGCGATCGCCCAATTTACTAAACAACCGCGTTCTCATCTTCAACCTTTAAAGTTTGCCATGTCAGCCTTTGTGATTGCGCGAGCTACCGATGAAGAAGCACAGGAAGAATTTGCCACATTGAAAGCATTGGTAGCGCAAGACGATCGCTCACAGTTACTCAAAGGCGTTGATTCTGAAGTTGTCATGTTTAAGAATATGGCGAAATACCCAGGCGTAGGTAGCAATGGCGGTACTGCTGCCGGCTTAGTTGGTAGTTATGACACTGTAGCCACGAAAATCGCCGAATTCAGCAGAGTGGGAATCAGTACATTTATGCTGCAATTTCAGCCATTCACAACTGAGATGCAGCGTTTCTCCGAGGAGATAATACCGCGAGTCCGGGCGTTAACAGTGGTCAGTGAACAGTTATCAGTAATCAGCGTTTAAGAGTTTCCATAGGCGATCGCTCCAACAAGAAAGAAGATGATATGCAGCAAATTCCTTCTGCTCAAGTAATAGCTAGAGTCGGCTTTTCCGGGACAGTAGATAGCTCCCAAATCTGAAAGTGCAACACATAGGAGAAATATAAATGACTGTAACCCTAACTCGTCCGGCTTGGACAACTAAATTAGAAGTTGAAATTTTCGACAAACTTCTAGATAAACACGCTCCCCATCTTCCTAAAAAGCGATCGCAAGACCCCAGACCACCGCAAACTGAAGAAGAAAAAGAGAATTTTATCCGCTTTCGGATTGCTGGTGCTGCCCATGATTTATTCATTGTGCAAGTTCTCGCTCGGGTAATTAACCAAGTTTCTGACCCAGAATTACAGCTGTTTTTAAGCAGACAGCTAGGTGATGATGGTGCCCATGCCGAAAATACCCGGCGGCGAGTGCAAGCATTATCTGGACGCGACCCCATTGAAGATATCCAACAGCAAGTAGACAAACATTGGGAATATCAAGGAGACTTACCCATTCGTAACTGGCAAGGCTTTTTGTCCTTTGAATTGCACTACGAACTGCATATAGTTTCTTTGTTATTACTCAACAGCCGTACCAGTAAAATTAATGACCCCGAATCAGGAAAGTTTGCGGCGGAAGTTATCTTGCCAGATGAAGCAGTTCACCGTCTAGGAGTTGTGGATTGGTGGCAACGTAAATTTGACAAAGCCTCACCATCTGAAAAAGAGGATTTAGTCGCACAAGCCTTAGAAGCCGATGAAGAAGGTCAACGGCGACGCAATCAATATCTTAGGGATCATTGGCAATTGAGTCACAAAGCAATTGGGATTGAAATTGCTGATTTGCCCATAATTTATGATGCTTGGCGACGGGAAGTCCTTTCTTACTTCTTGGATATTCCCATTTCCAAACTGCCTAAATTAGTCAGTGTCAACGATTAATTGGGGAATAAGCAATAGGGATATAGATATTTTCCCTATGCCCAATTCTCAGTTCCCTAAATTTATCTGTGGGATCAATCCAAAATCTAAAATCCAAAATCCAAAATTGTATGACTGCAGCAACTCTAACTCGTAATTGGACTGTAGAATTTGAAAATGAAAATCTGGAAAAACTGATTAGTAAACACGCGCCTCATGTACCTCTGGTTCGTGAACACGCTAGTCGCCCTCCAGAAACCGAAGAAGAAAAAGAAGGTTTTTATCAATATTGGGCGGCTACAGGTGGTCATGACCTGTCAATCGTACAAGCTGCGAGTAAAGCGATCGCCTTAATTCCTGACCCAGATTTGCATTTAATATTGAGCAGACAAATTGGTGATGATGGTGCCCATGCGATCGCCTTTAGGGAACGTGTGATTGCCCACACCGGACGCGATCCCGTTAAAGATATTGAAAGAGAAGCTAAACGCCATTGGGAATTTCTAGGAGATGTACCCTATCGCAACTGGCTAGGTTTCATCGCTTGGGAACTGCACTATGAACACCATATTTTGCCCCAAGTTTGGTTTAATAAACTGACATCACAAATTGGTGATGCAGTATTAGCTCAACAAAGTAATGAACGATTCAGCGATGATGAAGCAGTTCATCGCATCACGATCGCTAATTGGTGGCGCAAAAAATTTGAGCAAGCTTCGTCTAGCGAAAAATCCGAACTCGCCGCCCAGTTGTTAGAACTTGATGAAGAAATTCAACAACGACGCGCTCCTTACATTAAACAGCGTTGGCAAGATGCCGAAAACTTTAATGGAGCAAATACCAAGGGTATTGAGCCAGTTTATGATGCTTGGCGAAAACAGGTACTTTCTTACTTATTAGATATCCCCAATCCACAGATTACTTCTATTAGTCAATAAACTCTTTACTACTAGTCTGTCCCATTAATTTTATGGGGCTGTGAGATCCCCGACTTCTACCCTGCGGGAAGCCACCCCACGCGTGTCTATAAGAAGTCGGGGATATGAACACCACGAACCTCTCAAAAAGTTTTGGGACAGACCACTAGTAATCTGTCTCATAAATTTTAGCGAGTTCTTAAAAAACAAGGACTTTAGTCCTTAGTAAAAACATTTTTGTCGATTAATAACAAGGGCAATAACTATTAGTTATATAGGACTCCTATTTGATTTTTGAACTATACGTAGGGGAGCCACCCTCGTGCGCGGGTTTCCCGCGTTGAGAGGAGTGGCGTTGGGCAATGCCCACCCTACCAATACTTAAATATGTTCAAAAATTAAACCGGATTCCTATATTAGCTAGGAATTGTGGGAACAACCACGATTATATAAATCTTTATTCCCTCGTTACATTATATTTATTCGTCAGAGTATTTCGCCAATTCTCAATAATTTTTGACCGTGGCAAAATATCGGCATTAAGCATAAGGAGTCACTGATGTTCAATCAACTTGTAGATAGGTTGTTAGTCTGGATATATCAGAGAAGTTTGCTGAAGTTTTTTAAACAACCGGGGATTAAAGATTTTGCTTTATTATTTGTAATTGGTATAGGCTTGAGTGTAGCGATCGCATCTTGCACACCTAGTAATTCTGCAACTAACTCTGCTGATGCTGTCAAAGCACCGCAACAGGTATCTCAAAAGAGCGAATTAAAAGTGCTGAAAATGGCTAACCAAAAAGGCATGGCACTTTTAAATATTCTCAAAGCTCAAGGTAGTTTAGAAAAACGCTTACAACCCCAAGGTATTTCTGTGACATGGAATGAATTTTCTTCCACAGCACCCCTACTTGAGGGAATGGGTGTAGGTAGCGTTGTCTTTGGCGGTGGCGGTGGAACTGGTAGCGTATTTGCTCAAGCAGGTGATAAACCCTTCGTGCGAGTGGCTGCAAGTACAAGTAGTACACGCAGTTCCGCCATCTTAGTTTTGGAAAAATCACCCATCAAAACCCTGGCTGATCTCAAAGGGAAAAAGGTTGGCTTTGCTAAAGGTGCAAGTTCCCAATACATGATAGTCAAGGCGTTGGAAAAAGTAGGTTTGAAATACAGCGACATTCAACCCGTCTTCCTCCCTCCCGCAGACGCTTTACCAGCATTTGAGCGTGGCGATTTCGATGCGTGGGTAATTTGGGACCCCTACACTGCAGAAGCTGAACGCAAGTTAAAAACTCGTTTATTAGCAGATAACACCACCGTATTTGGTGACAAAGCACCAACAGAAAGTCCTGCTTTCTACTATGCATCTCCAGATTTTGTCCGTGATCATCCAGAAATTGTGAAAATCATTTTAGAAGAGTTGCAAAAAGCAGGTGACTGGGCGAGAAATAACAACAAAGATTCGGCAAAACTGCTTTCAGAACTGTATAAAGTAGATTTAAAAACAATGGAAATCGTTGAGGAACGTGGTGGAGAACGCAAGGTATTACCTATTAACAATGAAGTTCTTAGTGGATTACAACACATGGCTGATACCTTCACAGAACTAAAAGTTATCCCCAAGAAAATTGATGTCAAGGATAAAAACTACAACTGGATTACTGACCAGAAATCTTCAAGCAGCAAATAAATCTCCCACAGCAACTCATTAACAACTGCTCAGGGGACTAGGAAATAATCTACCTAATCCCCAATCCTTAATTCTCTTTATCAATTCAAAAATGTGATGACTAATAAATCTCACTTCTTTTCATCTCTCAATATTAACCGTCGCTTTTTTGCGATCGCGTTTACATCCTTAGTGGCATCTACAGTATTTTCTAGCTGTAGTTCACCGCAAAATAATTCTGCTTCTAATAATGCACCCGCACCATCCGCTACAACAGCAGCAAACACAGTCGCAACTGGCGCAAAAGAGAAAATCAAAGTTGGGGTTTCACCCGTACCCGCCGGAGATATTTTGAAATTTGTCAAGGATAATCTAGCACCCCAGGCAGGGTTAGATATCGAAATTGTCACCTTCAACGATTTTGTCCAAAATAACACTGCTTTGAAAGATGGCGTAATCGATGCCAATTATTTTCAGCATATCCCCTTTATGGAAGACTATGGCAAGAAAAACAACTTTGAAATGTATGCATTTACTCCCCAAATTCATTTGAATCCTGTAGGGCTTTTTTCTAAAAAACATAAGTCTCTTAAAGATTTGCCAAATAAAGCCCTGGTCACGATTCCTGATGATGCCAGCAATGCCCATCGCGCTCTGAAAGTTTTAGAAGCATCAGGGTTAGTCAAACTTAAGCCAAATGTCCGCCCCGCAAGTCCTAAAGACATTACTGAAAATCCCAAAAACTTGCAAATCAAAGAGATACCGGGGGCACAAGCAATTCCCTCTCTTCCTGATGTAGATCTAGCAGGAGTTACAGGTAATTGGATTGTGCAAGCTGGATTAAAAACAGATAAGGATGCTTTAGCATTAGAGTCAGGTAAAGACCCAATTTATGCTGTTACTCTCACCACATTAAAAGGGAAAGAAACTGATCCAAAAATTGTGAAATTGCATCAGTTATTGCGTGACGATAAAGTCAAGCAGTTTATTAAAGATAAATATCAAGGTGCAGTACTTCCGATCCCTTAAATCAGTGAACGGTTATCAACTAAAAATGCTGATATAGCAATTCTCGGTTATGTGAGGTACACCTGTAAGGACACGGAAGTGCCGTGCCCCTACACCTCACGATATAATTTCGTACCGCATCTGAATGGGAACCGCCATAACTGTTAATCAAGACTTGTAGAGTGGGCAATGCCTAGGGTGTTGACTTTGCACGAAATTAGCTAAAAATTATCATGCAATTTTTGTGTTTACCGTAGGGGCATCGGCACTGCCGTGCCCTGATGAGAACGTTAACTACGACTATTATTTTGGATGATGCATTTTGGGCTGAAAACCCTCAGAGTCAACAGCCTAGGCAATGCCCACCAAAACTAGGATATGGTGGACAATACCCTATCTACTACTAATTTAAACTATTTGATTACTAATACTAGATATCTGTCTTTCTGTGGAGAAATTTATAGATGATTACTTTTACTGATGTCCGCAAAATTTATAGCCAAGGAACTCAAAAAGTTGTAGCCTTGGATGGCGTTAGCCTTGAAGTTAAAGTTGGGGAAATTTTTGGTGTTTTAGGACAAAGTGGCGCAGGTAAAAGCACCTTAATTCGCTGTGTGAATCAGTTAGAAAAACCCACATCTGGTTATGTTACAGTCAATGGACAAGAAATCACAAAACTCTCTGGTCTGCAGTTGCGTCAAAGCCGACAACATATAGGCATGATTTTCCAGCACTTCAACTTGCTAAGTTCTCGAACTGTTGCAGAAAACATTGCTTTTCCTTTAGAAGTTATTGGTTATAGCAAACTCCAGCGACGGGCAAAAGTTGCAGAATTAATCTCACTCGTCGGCTTGACAGGTAAAGCAAACGCTTATCCAGCACAACTTTCAGGTGGACAGAAACAACGGGTGGGTATTGCTAGGGCTTTAGCTGGAGAGCCAAAGGTGTTACTTTCTGATGAAGCTACTTCAGCGCTCGATCCTCAAACCACGCGATCGATTTTAGAATTACTGCGCGACCTCAACAAGCGCATGGGTTTGACAATTTTATTGATCACCCATGAGATGGGGGTAGTCAAGCAAATTTGTGACAGTGTGGCAATACTTAATGCTGGGAAAATTGTAGAACGAGGGCGAGTTAGTGATTTAATTGCCCAGCCGGAATCATTGCTTGCACAGGAGGTTTTTCCCCGTCGCAATGGTTATGTACCACGTCCCGGTGGAGTATTAGCCACGATCGCCTTTGCTGGAGAACAAGCAAGTCAGCCCATTTTTGCTACCTTAGCACGTCGTTTTGATGTCGATATCAATATCCTCAGTGGTAGTGTAGAAAACGTCGGTAATCAACGTGTCGGACAGTTTCACATTGAATTAGAAGGAACACAAATAAACCAAGCCTTGAAATATTTATATGAGTCAGAGTTTGCAGTGGAGGTGCATTAAATCAGTTATCAGTTATCAGTTATCAGGGTTTCAAATGGAGATTTAGACTCTGCTTATAGGGCACTAATTTAACAGATTTAAATCCAAAATCGTCAATCTAAAATCCAAAATTCGTTGACCATTGGTAGAGCAGCGTGTTTAAAACCATGCATATGGAGGGGTAATGAGCGGATCAAAGCAATTAAAATTGGGCGCGTTCATGCGCCCGGTGAGCATACATACAGGCGCTTGGCGCTATCCTGGAGCTTTGCCTGATGCCAATTTTAACTTTCCAGCACTAAAACAATTCATCCAGAAATTAGAGCAGGGCAAATTCGACGCCTTCTTTATGGCTGATCACTTAGCGTTGCTGAATATGCCCATCAACGCCCTAAAGCGCAGCCACACCGTCACTTCCTTCGAGCCTTTCACCCTGCTTTCTGCCCTCGCTAGCGTCACCGAAAACATCGGACTGGTAGCCACCGCTTCTACAACCTATGACGCACCTTTCCACATCGCTCGTCGCTTTGCGTCTCTTGACCATATTAGCGGTGGTCGCGCTGGGTGGAACATTGTCACCACAGCCAATCCAGATGCAGCCCTCAACTTTGGCTTAGAAGAAGAAGTAGAGCATGACGAACGCTACGCACGGGCTAGGGAATTCTATGATGTCGTTACGGGTCTTTGGGATTCCTTCGCTGATGATGCATTTATCCGGGATGTGGAATCAGGAATTTATTTCGATCCCGAAAAAATTCACGTTCTGGCACATAAAGGAAAACATCTCTCGGTGCGGGGGCCATTGAACATCGCCAGACCTGTCCAGGGTTGGCCTGTGATTGTCCAAGCGGGGGCCTCTGATGCAGGACGGCAATTAGCTGCTGAAACCGCTGAGGTTGTGTTTGCACCTGCTGGTAATCTGGAAGCAGGCAAGGCTTTATTTGCAGACATTAAAGGGCGATCGCGGATAATTGGACGTGACCCAGAAAGCATCAAAATTCTTCCAGGTGCTTTGGTAATTGTGGGCGAAACTGTGGAAGAGGCGATCGCCAAGCGTGCCCATTTGGACAGCCTAGTACACTATGACAGTGGGATTGCCAGCTTGAATGGCGCCCTTGGCTACGACGTTTCAGGCTTCGATCCGGATGGTTTTTTGCCGGAAATCCCTGAGACTAACGCCGGCAAAAGCGGGCGAGAACGAGTGATAGCGTTGGCGCAACGAGAGAACCTGACCATCCGACAACTAGCGCAACGTATCGGCAGTTACGGCGGGCTGGCGTTTGTCGGTACACCTCAAACCATTGCTGATGACATGGAACAATGGCTGATTGAGGAAGGGTCTGACGGCTTCAACATCATGTTCCCTTTTCTGCCTGCAGGGTTGAACGATTTCATAGACAAGGTAATCCCAGAACTCCAACGGCGTGGCATCTTCCGCAAAGAGTATGAAGGCAAAACCCTGCGGGAAAATCTGGGATTAGCCCGCCCCGCTAACCGTTTCTTCCAGACCACTCTGGTGTAAGCACAAAGGTTAAATTAAAAGAATGGCGTGACAATCTAGTAGTCTGTCAGGGTTGAAATGAGGGACTGTAGTGTGAGCGTCTCGCTCACGCGGGCTTTTCGGCCCGCACTACCAAAAACCCCTCAAAACAAAATTGACAAACCACTAGTGGTCTGTCCCTAAAGTTGCGAGAGGTTCGTAGTAAGGACTAAAGTCCTTGAATTCTCAGCACTTTAGTGCTTACTACGAGCTAAATTTACCCCGTAAAATTAATGGGACAAACTACTAGATTTGTTGTAATGTTTGTAGTAAAAATGAAGCGCTACTACATACTAGAAATTAAAATTGTGAGGCGATATGCTTTTAAAACTGCAACAAATTATCGTCAAGCCAGGTCAACAAATGTTGCTCAAAGATGTTAGTTGGCAGCAATTAGAAAATATTTTAGAAGAAATGGGAGAAAAGCGTGCCGCACGTATTTCTTATAGTCATGGCTGGTTAGAAATTATGGTTCCTCTACCTGAACACGAAAAAGATAAAGAATATATTGGTGATTTGGTCAAAATTCTGTTAGAAACACTTGATGGTTTTTAAATTTAACTTTAGGAGGTTTGATTAAGTGTGTGGTTGTGGGATAAAAATTCGGTAGAGTACGAGATATTTAAGCAATACGAACGAGCGTTAGTAGCTATTGGCGTAGATTTATTACATGATGATGTCCAAGATGCCCTAGAAAGCTGCAGCTATGGACTGGAAGATGCTTTTAAGGCGGCAATCAGTTATGTAATATGGTTGCATGAGCAAGAGCGCGAATACAACGCCAGCGCTATTCTGGTGTGTGCCCTTAGTGAACAATGGAAACCAAGGGGATGGCACAATGAATATCTCAATCTACCGATTTTGCAATCGCAAGGGCAAAAATTCTGGGTAGGTGCAGCACAAATATGGGGATATGACCGACGTAATCAACTTGTCGCTGATATAGTTTACGAAAGAGGTAAAGAGTATATTGTATTTACCAACGGCAAAGAAATGCTGATAGATACAGCATGGCAGTGGGGATGGGAGCGAGTACTTACTTACGCTATCTCTAAATAAATAACCGTTGGCAGAAGTCTTTGTTTTGCCGCCCTGCAATAATATTGATTGCTCAGAGCTACTGTCCGGGGCTTGTACCGAAAAACCAATCCAAAATCTAAAATTGGCACGGTCAAGTTTGCCCTAGATGGGTGAAATCAGTATTTTCTGCAAAAAGACTTGAAAACAGATTGACAACTCGTGAAAAATTTGGGAGCATCAAACTACGGTATTCCGGTAGATTTTGAGTAGTTTGTGTAAGATTATTTAGATTATTTGGATCTCAGGCGAAGGAAGTTAGTTAAGCTTATCCCACTCCTAAAAGGGGATGGGATAACACGAAAGACGGTTGATGGTTAACAGTCATCAGTCTACAAATAATGTTTTACCAGACGTAATCGCCTCAAGGCTGGAAACATTCGTTGATTTTTGTTGCGCCGCCGGCTAGCGGCTTCTGGAGAGAAATCGCCCCACCACTCACCAATATAGATTTTCCACACGATATTTGGAGATAGAAACAATGATTAAAAGTCCAGAGAAACTTGCAGATCCCACAATCCAGTTTTCGGCTCCTGTCACAGCCAACTCGCCAGAACTCCAGCAGCTTTTTGATTTCATTGCTCTGGGGGCTTCTCAGCGCGATCGCGATCGCATCCTTCCCTATGATGTAGTCGAACTGATCCGGCGATCGCGCTTAGGTGCATTGCGAATCCCTGTGGCTGAAGGTGGCGGTGGTAGCACCGCGCGCGAACTATTCGAGGTCGTGATTCGGTTGGGAGATGCTGATCCGAACGTCGCTCACATTGTGCGGAATCATTTCTCTGTGACAGAGCGGATCTTGCGTTCTGAGCGCACCCAAAGAAATCGTCGTTGGCTCAAAGCCGTCGTCGATGGTGCGATCATCGGACTCGCCTCGACTGAACTAGAGGTCAAGCGAGCGGGCGGTGGTGGAGTAGCGAATACAAAATTAACACCCGATGGCGACGGCTATCGTCTCAACGGGACGAAGTATTACAGTACTGGCAGCCTTTATGCAGACTTGATTTTCGTGCGTTTATTAACACCCGATGACACCGTAGCGCTCGCCCTCCTACCGACCAAACGCGAGGGGGTTGATCTGGTAGATGACTGGGACGGCTTTGGGCAAAGGCTGACCGGCACGGGAACAACTACGTTCACAAATGTCCGCGTGGAAGCAGATGAAGTGATTCTTGATACAGATACAGACAAAGACAACCTCCCCTACAACATTGTCCCTCAATTGTTCCTGACTGCGATCAACGCCGGCATCATTCGTAGCGTGCTGCGCGATGCCACAGCGCTCGTTCACAAACGACCCAGAACCTTCTATCATGCTGTAGCCGAGCAAGCAGCAGATGACCCACTCTTGCAGCAAACAGTTGGTCAAATTGCCACCAACGCCTTTGCTGCCGAAGCGATCGTCTTAGCAGCAGCCGATGCTCTCGATCGCCTCCCTGCTGCCCAAGCCCAAGGTGAGGAGTCGGAGACGGCTGTAGCGTTGGCAGCTTCTCTGGGTGCAGCTAAGGCTAAATTAATCGTCGATGAGCTGGCGCTGCGATCGTCCACCCTGCTATTCGAGGTTGGTGGGGCTTCCACAACCAAGAAAAGCTCTAACTTTGATCGTCATTGGCGCAATGCACGCACCCTAGCATCCCATAATCCGGGTCACTTCAAAGCTCGTGCGATCGGAGACTACGAGATCAACGGTACTCCACTACCGACGCGAGGATTCTTCTAGTCGTTCATCTCATTAATTTTGAAAGGCTGCGATATCCCCAACTTCTACCCTGCGGGAAGCCACCCTACGGGTGTCTACAAGAAGTCGGGGATCTGATCACCCTCATCAAAGATGATTATGAATTACGTCAAGAGGTGCGTGAATGCAAGGGCAGGAATTACTTCTGAGTTTGTGGCAAGCTACAGGCGAAACTTTTTATATGGTAGTCATATCAGCTCTGGTAGCCGTGGCTTTAGGTCTACCTTTGGGCTTATTTTTGGTGATGACAGGCCCTGGTAACTTGCTGGATTCCCCACGATTACATAAGGTTTTGAGTGCAATTGTCAATACTGGGCGATCGTTTCCCTTTATTATTTTGCTAGTCGTTTTGACACCACTGACGCGATTAATCGTTGGTACTTCTATCGGTAGCACCGCCGCACTAGTTCCCCTGACTCTCGCCGCTATTCCCTTCTTTGGCCGCATCGCCGAAACCAGCATCCTGGAAGTAGATAAAGGACTCATAGAAGCCGCACAGGCTATGGGTTGCAACTATTGGCAAATTGTCCTTAAAGTATTAATTCCAGAAGCTTTACCCTCCTTAATATTAGGCGGAACCATCCTCATTGTTAGTCTTCTAAACTCTTCCGCAATGGCTGGCGCAGTTGGTGGCGGTGGTTTAGGTAATTTGGCAATTCAATACGGCTACCAAAGATTCGATGTCGGGGTGATGATTTCCACCATTGTAGTACTGATTTTGCTAGTGCAGATTATCCAATTTCTCGGTGATTTATTAGCGCAGAAGATGCGAAAACGGTAATTTGTCATTGGTCATTTGTCAAGAGTCAAAGTTTATTATCTCCCCCTGCTCCCTGCCCCAGTCCCTGGGCACTGAGCGAAGTCGAAGTGCAGTCCCCATTCTCTATTTCTATGAAAACTAACCGTCGATTCTTTCTCACAGCATTCAGTGCGTTTACTGCATCTTTTATCTTTGCTGGCTGCAGTCAACAACAAGCACAATTAACTGCAAATACAACTCAAGTATCTACACAAAAAGAAGTAATTAAAGTTGGGGTGACAGGAATAGTATCACAAGATATTTTGAAGTTCGTCAATGATAAATTAGCAACTAAAGAAGGATTGGAAGTTAAAGTTGTTAACTTCAATGATTGGATACAACCAAATACAGCTTTGAGAGATCAGGTGATTGATGCCAATTTCTTTCAACATCGACCTTTCATGAATAATGCTGCCAAGGAACTAAAAATCGACTTAGTGCCATTGAATACAGTTTCTTTAAATACACTTGGTTTGTTCTCTAAAAAACTCAAATCAGTACAAGAAATACCTCAAAATGCTACTGTCACAATTGCCAACGATGTCATAAATAATGACAGGGGATTAAGATTACTGGCAGCGAATGGCATCATCAAATTGAAGGAAAATGGTAAAGAATTTGTTACACAAAAAGATATTGCAGAAAATCCCAAAAACCTAAAGATTAAAGAAGTAGAAGGAGTACAAGTAGTACGAGCAATTAATGATGTAGACTTTATTGTGTCTTCGGCTCAAGTTGTAGCCCTAGCAGGAATTAAACCTCAATCTATGGGACAAGAAACAGCGAAAGATAAAAAGTATGCTCTAGCACTAGTTACATTAAAGGGTAGGGAAAATGAAGGAAAAATTCAGAAATTGAACAAATTTCTTAATGATCCACAAGTTAAAGATTTTATTAACAAACAGTATGAAGGGCGAATATTAGCTGTCTTTTAACAGTGAACAGTTATCAGTTACTAACTGTTCACTGGTTGAAACAGATGTCCGCAAAATTGTTGCTAATACAATATTTGTAGGGTGGGCAGTGCCTAGGGTGTTGACTTTGTTGGTTTTTAGGCGAAATTATTTCATACAATAATAATGTCGTTGATATCTAGCAGAGTCAAAACCAATGCAAGAGTTCAAAAGCCCAGTTAGTAGATTAGCAAGGTTATTTGAAAAAGGTCGAGATAACTGGAAAGAAAAAGCTCTATTGAGACATAAAAAGATTAGGGCATTAGAAATAAAGGTGAGAGATTTATTAGATTCAAGGGAAGAATGGAAAAACCGTGCGCTGGCAGCAGAGTCAAAACTGAAATCACAAAATATTGAAGGAGGGTCATCAGAAAAAAAGAAGATTGGTCAGCCGAAGGAGAAAACATAGAGACTACAGAATTAAATATCAAAGGTCACCATTATGACGCGAAAACAATTCAGCAATCATTAGAACTTTTGATGAAATGCGGTATAAGTCTTAGAGGAGCGGAGAAAGTATTTGAGTTATTTAACAATTCGGAATCCCAGACAAATCCTACTTTCACATGTATCAGAAAATGGTTAGGAAGAATCGGGATATATGAGTTAAAAAGGGAAAAAGAATATCGAGATGATTGGATATTTATTGTCGATTTAACTGTGGAATTAGGGAAACAAAAAGCTTTAGTGGTTTTAGGAATTTCACAGCAGAATCTTCAGTCAAATGTGATTGATAAAAAAAGAGGAGTGTCACACAAAGATGTGGAAATTCTCGGATTAGAAATTATGGATTCTACCAGAGGAGAACTCATAGAACACCAGCTAGATAAAATAAGTAAAAGAGTGGGTGTGCCAGTGCAAATAGTTGCGGACAATGGTAGCGACTTGGCTCGTGGAATCAAGCTATATCAACAAAAATATCCGGAATTAATTTACACTCATGATGTAACTCATGCAATGGCTTTGCTTTTGAAATGTCAGTTAGATACGGATGATAGATATCAGTCATTTATTCAAAAGTGTAATATTTCGAGGCAAAAACTACAACAGACAGAATTATCTTTTATATCTCCTCCTTCCCAACGTTCTCAGTGTCGTTATTTTAATGTGGAAATCTTGACAGATTGGGCAATCCATCTGTTAAATGCCCCGACAGAAACTCTCTTAAAATTAATGCCAGATGCCGAGCCTTTGATGATTACTCAGAAAATAAGAGATAAATTAGGATGGTTAGCTGATTATGAATTAGACGTAATGAAGTGGCATCAAATGGTGTCATTAACACGCCGGGTTGAAGCCCAACTAAAACAATCAGGACTTAGTCATCAATCTCTGGACTATTTTCAGCAGAATCAATCTATATTTCTTGATAATTGTCTCTCTGATTTTCAACAGAATATTTTTGATTACTTGGCTGTTCAATGTAACAAAATCACAGGACATGGTACTTTTTTAGCTACTTCTGATGTCATTGAATCATTGTTTGGAAAATATAAGCATTTTTCTGCACGCTGTCCATTTAAAGAGATGGGTCAGATGTTACTAACCATCTGTTTATCTACTATCGATCTAACCACTGCTGTTGTTAAAAATGCACTCTCAACAATTAGTTTTACTTCGGTTGAAGCATGGCTAGATGAAGTTTTTGGTCAATCTACACTCTCAAAACGAAAAATGTTATTTTCGGCTGATTATGAAGACACAAAAACTGTATGAACTTTTACCCCGAAAAAAGGCACAGAGTCAACACCCTAGGCAGTGCCCACCAGATCCGGGTTTTGTCAGGTATAGCCTAGGGTGTTGACTCTGAGGGTTTTCAGCCCAAAATGCATCATACAAAATCATAGTCGTAGTTGACGTTCTCATCAGGGCACGGCAGTGCCGATGCCCCTACGGTAAACACAAAAATTGCATGATAATTTTTAGCTAATTTCGTACAAAGTCAACACCCTAGGTATAGCCCTACCTAACACTTCTGCTTCACTTCTTACCTAATTTGCCTGAATACGCAAATACGTTTAAAAATCAAAGCGGACTGCTATATATCCGCAGAATGCTAAGACAGTAGAGAGTAAAAATATGTTTTTTGGACAAATTGAAAGAGAATGCTTAGATCCAGAACTCGGCTATCAGACTAAATTACCAGAGCATTTACAGCTATTAGTTGACCAACAACAGGGAAATCAGGATATTTGGGAATGTCAGCAAAGCCAAGAAGCAGGTTATAAGCCTAGTATCAGTGTGCAGAATTCAAAATTTATCTTGAAATGTCTATTATGGAGGAATATCCTCCTAAACACTTTTCGCAAAATTCAAAATTCAAAAAGCTAATCAATTATAGTTTGTGTCTATTCTAAATGCTAGCTTTATTTCTGCCGACCTGTACTAGGTGCATCATCAATGAATTCTCAAGAGCAATCTGCTCTGACCACTGCTGGCTATTTCCAAATAAAGCGTAGTACAGTTTTTACGTTAGCGATCGCCTGTGGTTTGTCGATCGCCAATGTGTACTACAATCAACCCCTACTTGCAGATATTGGACGCAGTTTACATATCTCCGTCCACGAGGTGGGATTTATTCCTACTCTTACCCAAGTTGGCTATGCATTGGGGTTATTATTCTTAGTTCCTTTGGGCGACAAGCTAGAACGCCGCAAATTAATTGCGATCATGCTCGGCTTACTAACTTTTGCCTTGCTAGCAGCAGCTACATCGCCTAGTCTATTTTGGCTATCGGTGTCTAGCTTTGTTCTTGGCTTCTGTAGCATTGTGGCTCATATAATTATCCCACTGGTTGCACAGATCACAGACCCAAAACAACGAGGCCAAGTCATCGGTACACTAGTCAGTGGTCTGATTGTCAGTGTCCTCCTAGCCAGGACTGTTAGCGGGGTAATTGGAAAATATCTCGGTTGGCGATCTGTGTACTTGATCGCGGCGGGGCTAATGGTGGTTGTCGCCTTTGTCCTCATCAGGCAAATACCTGCGAGTCGTCCCTCATCTACCATGTCTTACCCGCAACTCATGCAAAGTCTTGTGCATCTTTTCCGCCAGCAGCCAGTGTTGCGTGAAGCGTCGTTTAATATTGCCCTCATATTTGCCTCTTTCAATGCTTTCTGGGCAAGTCTGGTTTTTATGCTTGAATCGCCCCCCTACAATTATGATGGTAAAGTTGCCGGGTTCTTTGGCTTGGTAGGGATAGCAGGGGCAATAATTACCCCGATGGTTGGACGATTAGCGGACAAATGGGGGTCAAGAATTTTAGTTGGAGTAGCAACTTCTCTGTCCCTCTCAGCTTTTGTCATATTTTGGATAGCTGGAACTCATTTAATAGGTCTCATAACTGGGGTACTTGTTCTTGATATAGCGATGCACACCGCTTACATCTCCAACCAAATCCGCGTCTACAACCTGATACCAAATGCCGAGAGCCGTTTGAATACGGTATATATGGTCACTAATTATACTGGGGGCGCTTTCGGCTCTTTTCTTGGTACTTATAGCTGGGGAATCTGGCAATGGAATGGCGTTTGCGCCCTCGGATTTTTCCTATTAACTATCACAGCGATCGCTCACTTCAGCATCCGTAGCAAAAAACCTACAGCAGCCTGAAGAGGCTCTTGTGCAGAGAGCAGTTATCAGTGAACAGACTGATAACTGATAACTGATTACCATCCCCCAATTCAATTTCTTTCACCTAGCAAGAGAAGGAATCAACATCAATGGCACACCTGTTTGAATCATTAATTATTCGTGAAGTTACTTTTCGCAACCGCATCGCTGTTTCACCTATGTGTCAATATTCCAGCACGAATGGATTCGCCAACGATTGGCACAAAATTCATTTAGCTTCTCGTGCAGTTGGTGGTGCTGGGTTAGTCATCACAGAAGCTGCTGCTGTTGAAGCGCGGGGGCGCATTAGTCCCCAAGATTTGGGAATTTGGTCAGATGAACACATAGAAACCTTAGCCCAAATTGTCGGATTGATTCATAATTTTGGTGCTGTTGCGGGTATTCAACTTGCTCATGCTGGGAGAAAAGCCAGCACTGCTAAACCAAGTAAGGGCGGGAAAGTACTAGATGAATCTCAAGAAGGTTGGCGTCCTTTGGTTTCTAGCAGTGCGATCGCTTTTGGCAAAGATAGCCCCGTACCTGAAGCCTTGAGTATTGCAGGAATTCAGCAAGTTACTGATGCTTTTGTCCAAGCCACTCAACGTTCTCTGCAAGCTGGTTTTAAGGTCATAGAAATCCATGCAGCTCACGGTTATCTCATACACCAGTTTCTCTCACCACTTTCTAATCAGCGAAAGGATGATTATGGTGGTAGCTTTGAAAACCGTACCCGTCTACTCCGAGAAATCGTTCAGAAAGTCAGAGAGGTTTGGCCGGAAACATACCCCCTATTTGTTCGCCTCTCCGCCACTGATTGGGTAGACAAAGGTTGGGATATTGAACAAAGCATCGCCCTCAGCGACAAACTCAAATCTCTGGGTGTGGATCTCATCGACTCCTCTTCAGGAGGAATCATTCCAGGTATCAATATACCAGTTAAACCAGGCTATCAAGCCCAATTCGCCGAACGTATCCGCCGTGAAGCAAATATCCCTACAGGCGCTGTCGGTTTAATTACATCCCCTGAACAAGCTGACCAAATTATTCGCACAGGAGGCGCTGATCTAGTGCTTTTAGGGCGCGAATTACTCCGTAATCCCTACTGGCCACACCTAGCAGCCAAACAGCTAGGACACGAAAAACTCTGGCCTGTTCAATATGACCGTGCTTGGCTGTAAATATTAAGACTATTCGACCAAATTCCACCCTAAAAATCCTCCAGGGTTTGCGGGTGGAGTACTTTTAGGGATTGGCGGTAATCTAGTTTGCATGTTATTATACTTGAACTAACTATTTGGTTTTCAAATAGTTAGTGTATGAAATTTATGTTTATCTAACATTAAGCTGCTCTAATACTTAGGACTTCTGAAATACAAGTCCTCTAAAGCTTTATCCAAAACATTTCTAGAACTTACATCAACATCCTGAATCAAGGGAGATAGCGGAATTTAAAAAAGCTTACTTACGCACCGGATATTTAATTCAGGGTGTGTTGAATTCGCATCTGCAAAAACAGGGTTGTAAAAATCTGCTAAACGAGAAACACTGATGATACCAATTCGTGAAGAAAATCCTAAAAAAGAGAAACTGGGATTGCTTTCTTTTGAGGTTCCACCTGCACTTAAATCTCAAAACTTTTCTACTTTTGTCATCGGCGAGAGCTTATCTTTTTTTGGTTCCTGGATGACACAAATCGCCTTGATCTGGTTGGTTTATCAATTAACTAACTCACCTGTATTAGTTGGTGTAGCTGGGTTTACAAACCAAGCTACAGGCTTATTTCTTACCCCTGTAGTGGGCGTATTGCTTGATCGTTGGAACTTAAGATATATCCTAATAACTACTCAGCTAACATCTATCTTATTATCTGGTACACTTACTTTTTTAACTTTGACTAATCACATCAATGTCACCTGGATTATTCTTATTGGGATGCTCCAAGGAACAGTCAAAGCCTTCGATTTACCAGCGCGTCAGGTAATTATTCCCAGAATAGTAGATAGAAAGTCAGACACTTATAGTGGAATGGCTGCCCATTCATTCTTGATTAATACAGCTAAATTTGTTAGTCCGATGATTGGAGGAGTTCTGATTGCTAGAGCCGGGGCTGCTTCATGTTTTTTAGTAGATAGTATTAGTTATCTACCCTTTCTATCTGCTATCTTAACTGTCAAAGTCAGTTCATTTCCTCAGGAAGCATCTGGAAAAAAATCTAAAATTTGGCAAAATCTCAAAGAAGGATTTATTTTTGCTTATGAATTCTTGCCAATTAAGTTTGCTTTAATACTGCAAATAATAGTTTGTTTTATGGGGATGACTTATGTAAATTTAATGCCTATATTTGCTAAAGAAATATTGAATGGTGATGCTGAAGTCATGGGCTACCTCATGACAGCTTCAGCATTTGGTTCTATATTTGCAGGACTTTATCTCATCTCCCGAAAGAAAGTTGTAGGTCTGGTAGAAATTATCGCAATTTCTGCGGCAATTCTTGGGTTAGGCTTAATAATTTTTTCTCGCTTCACAAATTTAGAAATTTGCCTATTGCTCATATTTATAGTGGGTATGACTAATAGTTTGACACTAGCCGCTATTAGCAACTTCATCCAATTAACTCTTGTTGATGAAAATAAAAGGGGTAGGGTCACTAGCATATTTACAACTGGCTTCTTAGGAATACTGCCTATTGGTAACTTATTTTTTGGTGGATTAGCAGGTCATTTTGGAGTTGCTAACGCTCTCTTTTTTGGTGGTGTTGGTTGCTTGATAGGAGCTTTAATGTTTGCTAGAAACCTGCCGAAAATTCACAAAATAGTACAACCAATATACGAAGATATGGGCTTAATCGCACAGTCTGGTAAAGGCTAATTAAATTTGGGACTGGGGATTGGGGACTGGGAAGATTACTAATCACTAATGTCTTCACTCTTGCCTATTGCCTATTGCCTTCTGGGAATTAGTATCCAAACCACTTGATTTTTACAGTTGTTTATGAGAAAGTCTGATTTAACCTCTGGAAAATCCGGTAATTCGATAGAGATACAGTAGATAAATTTTTTACTGGAAGCGTGGGTGGTTTTAGCTGTGCGATGCCTTCTCTGCGAGAGGCTGCGCCGTTTTCATGCCCAAAGGGCTGTACGGCGGGACTCTGCGAGAACCCCTCTGGGGAACGCGGAGCGACCATCGCATTTATGCTTTAACCCCCAGTTCACCTATTGAACCGATTAGTCATGCGATCCAGCATTGAATAGCAGCAATCAATGCTGACATGGCTGTTAAGAGTGGCAAACTCTATATGCAAACTACCTTCCAGTAGCGTAACCCCAGATTTTATCCCAGATTTAGTTAGGTTACTCACTTTGATAGTGGGTGAGTTAAAAGCTTTCGGCTCAAAGTCTTTTTGACTTTAAGTCCCTGTTTGTCAGTGGAGGAGAATACCCAGATGCTAGAAGATCCCAATCCCCATCAAAATTCTGAAATAGTCAAGAGCGAGCAAACCCGTAACGAAAAACGCTTCGTTGTTAATCGTAGCAGACGCTTATTCCTCGGTCGTGCAGGGTTGTTTACAGCCGCGAGTGTGGTAACAGGAGTTCTCGGTTCAACTGTCTCCTGGAAAAAAACAGGAGAATTTGTTCAGGCTCAGGACGTAGTTGCTAAGTTTAACTTTGACTATGCTAAGTTTCGTGAAAAAGCTTATCAAGTAAGGATAGCAGCAGCAAAGGCTCAAAGAGATATTCCCATTCCTCTCCATCGCACCAACGGAGATGAAGCGAAGTACCCCAACAAAATTGCTACAGATACACGAGGATTGCCCCATAATCAATTGGGCGAAGTGGATCTGAAGGCTTATCAATCTCTTATTAATGCGCTGAACTCTGGTGATCCCAACGAGTATGAAAAGATTATCTTGGGTGGTGGACGGAAGCTAGTACAACCCTTGACTCCATTAGCGGTTAGCTTACTTGGGGTGAATACAACCCAATGTGGGATTCCGGTGCCACCCACCCTCGATAGTGCAGAGCAAGCGGCTGAATTCATCGAAATTGCTTGGCAAGGTTTGTTACAAGATGTTCCATTTAGCGACTACCGTAACGACACCACTAACCCACTGGTTTTAGCCGCAGTTCAGGATCTCAATCGTTTATCCGGTTTTAAGGGGCCGAAACAAAACGGACGCATTACTCCCGAACTGTTGTTTCGTGGTACTGCAATTTATGTTGATGCTTCTGGTAGAACAACTTACCACACACTACCAGGGGCAGATACAGGCCCTTACGTATCTCAGTTTTTACTGCGTCCAATACCCGCAGGAACACAGAGTTATGCTCAACTACATCGCGTTCCACTGGCTGTTCCAGAAAACAGCTTTCAAACCACCTATGACGAGTGGCTGCTAGTGCAGAATGGAGGCTCTTCTGGTCGAACGATTAAGTTTGACTCAACCCGACGCTATTTTATCAACGGGCGCGATCAGGGTGAGATTGCCCATACCCCACCACCAGTCTATACTAATGCTGCGGCGATTCTGTTGGCCAGTCCAGTACGTGACAACCCCCTAGTTGGTGGTGTTGGCGCACCTTACAATCCCAGCAATCCCTACAACAAGTCGAAGACCCAATCGGGTGGTACTGGGACATTTGGGCCTGGGTATGCGACTTCGCTAATTGGCTGGGTTAGCCCCCACGCCATTAGAGCATCTTACTGGCACAAGTATTATGTTCACCGCCGTCTGCGATCGGAGGCTTTTGGTGGATTGGTTCACAACAACAAGGTGAATAAAACAAATTATCCCCTCCACCCCGATGTCTTCAAATCAGAAGCACTCGATCGCATATACAGCAAATACAAATCCTATCTGTTACCGCAATTCTTCCCAGAAGGTGCGCCGACACACTCTTCTTATCCGGGAGGTGCTTCGGTAAGTGCAGGAGCTAGTGTGACGATTCTGAAGGCGCTATTCGACGGCGATTATGTGATTCCCAATCCGGTGATCCCCGATCCCAAAGATCCTACCAAGTTGATCCCTTACCAGGGGCCACCCCTAACAGTGGAGGGTGAGTTGAACAAACTAGCTGCCAATATTGGTTTAGGTCGTAACAGTGCCGGAATTCACTGGCGCACTGATGCAGCAGCGTCGTTGGCTCTTGGTGAAGCGATCGCTATTGGCATTCTCAAGGATGAGAAGCTAACGTTCCGCGAAACATTTAGTGGGTTCACCTTCACCAAATTTAATGGTCAGAAAGTCACAATTTAACAGTGAACAGTGAACAGTGAACAGTAAACAGTTACTTGTACTGAGCTTGTCGAAGTATCAGTTAAATACGAAGGGTCTAAGTCCTCCACCAACTGGTGGAAGGCGTTGATGACGGGTTTAAACCTACGCCTGATAACTGATAACTGATAACTGTTTTAAGCGGCAGTCCCCACCCTCAACTACTATCCCAACACAAAATAGAGCAAACAGCATGACGCAGTATGTAAATCTCGGTAAAACAGGACTGAAAGTGTCGCGTCTTACCCTAGGTACGATGACTTACGGCTCCCGTCAATTGCGGGAATGGGTACTAGAAGAAGAAGAAAGTCGCCCCTTTATCAAACTCGCTTTGGAATTGGGGATTAACTTCTTTGACACCGCAGACGTGTATTCTTTGGGTGTCAGTGAGGAAATTGTCGGACGGGCATTGAAAGACTTTGCTAAACGAGATCAGGTTGTTATTGCTACCAAAGTTCATGGGAAAGTCGGCGATGGACCGAATGACCGGGGTTTATCTCGCAAACACATTTTTGATAGCATCGACGCTTCTCTACGCAAACTACAAACAGACTATGTAGACTTGTACCAAATTCACCGTTGGGACTACGAGACACCAATCGAAGAAACCCTAGAAGCACTACATGATCTGGTGAAAATAGGTAAAGTTCGTTACTTGGGTATCTCCAGCGTTTACGCATGGCAATTTGCTAAAGCCCTCTACACCGCAGATATCCACGGCTGGACTCGCTTTGTATCAATTCAAAATCACTACAACCTAGTGTATCGAGAAGAAGAACGAGAAATCATCCCTCTAGCCCTAGACCAAGGGATCGGGATTATTCCTTGGAGTCCCTTGGCGCGGGGCTTTTTAGCCGGAAATCGCCGTAAGGAAGACTACGGTGAAACTCTGCGGCCAAAAACAGACGAATTTGCCCACAATCTCTACTATCAAGATTCAGATTTTCAAATAGTCGATCGCGTAGTGGAATTAGCCCAAAAACGCGGCGTCAAACCCACACAAATAGCCCTAGCTTGGCTATTGCATCAACCAGGTGTCACATCTCCTATTATTGGTGCGAGCAAGATAGAGCATCTGAAAGAAGCTGTGGAAGCTTTAGAAATACAGCTTGCTGCCGAAGAACTCAAATACCTAGAAGAACTCTATCAACCCCATCCCATCTTGGGACATCAGTACCCCTCTGGTAATCGTCCGTAATGGGGAGCAGGGGAAGCAGGGGGAGATGGGGAGGTAAGCAATGATAATTTTCCCTCTCCTTATCTTCCTCATCCTCCTCATCCCTCTCATACCCCATGCCCCAACTTTACACATCATGCGATTACTGATCTTAGCTACAGCCTTCCTCCCCTTGTTGGGTGTTTTTGTGTCTAGTCCCTTAGCCAGATCACAAAAACCAGCAACCGTTGATCTGTCACAAGTCACTCTTATACTAGGCGACCAAGCCGGTGGTACGCGGGCGCTGGTAGAAGCAGCTAAAGCCCTGGAAGGAGTGCCATATAAATATAAATGGGCAAGCTTTCAGGGTGCTGCACCTTTGTTTGAAGCGCAACGTGCGGGTGCTGTTGATACTGCCCCTGCGGGCGATCTCCCAGTTTTAGCAGCAGCCTTGGGTCAGACACCGCTGAAGATCCTGGCAACCAGAGTTGGTAATGGCGAATCTCTCGGCATTGTTGTCCGTGCTGATTCTCCCATCAAACGGGTGGCTGATCTTAAGGGTAAGACGGTGATTGTATCCTCAGCGCGGGGTAGTATCTCCCAGTACCAACTCTATGGGGCATTAGAAGAGGCTGGTCTCAAACGCACTGACGTTACAGTCAAATTTGTCCTACCAACTGATGCGGCGGCGGCTTTTACATCCAAGAAGATAGAGGTGTGGGCGACTTTTGATCCTTACTACTACGTGGCACAGCAAAATGGCGGGCGGGTGCTGCGTGATGGAAAGGGTATTAATAGCGCCTTGTCTTTTGTCACCGCTAGTGATAAAGCGTTGGTAGATGCAGGTAAGCGGGCGGCGATCGCTGATTTTTTAAAGCGGTTGAGTAAAGCCACCGATTGGGCGATCGCCAATCCGGATGCCTACGCTCAGGTTCACTCTAACCTGACGCGCTTACCCCTCAACACCTCGAAAGTCATTACCAAAAGGTCAGCGCGAAAGCTGCGTCCGGTCAGTAATGATGATATCCGCAAATTGCAAGCCGTAGCTGATCGTTCCTTCCGAGACGAAATCCTCCCGAAACGGATTGAGGTGGGGGCGATCGTTGACCAAAGTGTCTGGAAGAATTGACACTCAAAAGTCTGATAATCTTGTATAAGATTAGCGATTTCTCACATCACAATGAGTCAAGATTGGCAACGAGGAGAATATTTCATCAGCACAAATATCAATCTGTTGGATTTAGATGTTATCCACCAGTTTTTAGCTAGTTCTTATTGGGCACAAGGATTACCTCTGGAAGTTCTAGAGCGTTCAATTAAACATTCTCTGGTGTTTGGTTTATATCAAGACAAAAAGTAAACGTTTCTCGCTCCAGTAAGGTACGGTCTAAAATAATTAAACGCAGATAAACGCAGATAAACGCAGATAAACGCAGATAAATTTGTACTTCAGTAGCCTAGGAAAGGCTATATTGCCTATTGCCTAATCCCCGCGATAATTATTCATGCCTAGTTACTTAATAAGAGATAAGAGGAATCTGATGTCAGAATCATCTACACAAAAACGTATTGCCACTTATACCCGCATGGAAGATGGCACACAAGAAGACTATTTGCTGTTGCGGGAACACAATCAACCTTCACTGCATAAAGTTGCCGATCGCGCCCTAGCACAACTAATCGGCTTGCAAGAAACTCATCCCGGAAATCTCATCGATCGCTATCAACACTCCCTACAAACGGCAACACGAGCTTTTCGAGATCAGGCCGCAGAAGAAGTCGTAGTGGCGGCGCTACTCCACGATATCGGTGATTTACTCGCACCTGCAAATCATGCAGAATTCGCAGCTGAGATCCTCAAGCCTTATGTGAGTCCCAGTACCTATTGGATAGTTGCCCATCACGGGATTTTTCAAGGTTACTACTTTTGGCATCATCTAGGACGCGATCGCCACGCCCGCGAAAAATTCCGAGGTCATCCCTACTTTGAGCAAACTGTTGACTTCTGCCATAAGTGGGATCAAGAATCCTTTGACCCCAACTATGATACTTTGCCGCTGACATTCTTTGAGCCTCTGGTTTATCGCATTTTTGCTCGCCAACCTTGGGGTGATCATACAAAACAAGATTAAACCGACTCATAAGTAAGTCGGCAGGAATAAACCAAACCATGTTACACAACGCTCAAATGCTGACTGTAAAGCTTTCTTCCTTTCAGACTTCATACTTCAGCCTTGTTGTACTAGCTATCTAAATGAGCATTGAAAATTTGCTTGGCTGTGAGGTTAAAAGTAGGAAATGTCGGTGAAATAATTCGGTCATCATCTCTAAATTGAGTAATTTGATATTCCCCATCGATGAGTTGATAAACTGAAATTGTTGGTTGTTTTGGATCGCCAATAAACCGCTTACCACCCAAACCCTCATGGTCAATTATCCAATATTCCTCAATACCCATCTCTTCATAATCAGCAGATTTTTTCGAGTAATCATCTCGCCAGTTTGTGCTGACAACTTCAACAATTAATTTTACCGAAGTAGCGGTTTCAATAATTGATTGACTCTCCCATCTTGTCTCATTAACGAGAGATGTTTCATCCAAGACAATAATATCTGGTTCGTATCCCGATTTCCCCTCCGAAGTTTTCACTATCGATTCTCTAGGAATAAACCAAATATCCTCTTTATTCAAAGTTGCGATAGCTATATTGAGATGTTTAATCCCAAAACCAGCTACTTTTGAATGTTTCCCTCTCGGTTTTGGTATCTCCACAATCACTCCATCATGTAACTCATATCGCACCTCAGAATCTTCTGGATACCATTCGATAAATTCATCAAATGTGATGAGTTTGGTTAAGGCTTGAGTCATGGTTTTTTGTTTTAATAATAGCTGTTATTTATCAGTGTTTGATAGTTGACTTTGAAGTGGGAATTTGGTAAAATAGAGTCGATAAGGAAGAACTATCATAAAATAATTAATTTTCCATATTTTGTAGGGGCACAATATGTTTGCGCCCCCATATTTTAAGTTAGACAAGTTTCAAATCAGGATACTCAGCGAACAAATCATCTGAAGTTAGGGTATCACCTTCAGCTTGGGGAGTCCAAAGCACCTCGATCGCCAGCAGTTGGTCACTGGGAAGTCCACCAATTTGACGCAACGCCTGCTTCAAATCGTCTGCGCTATTAATTGCAGGAATTTGCAATTTGCCTAGAGTCGCGGCTAGTAAAGTCACGATAATGTATTCGCCAGGCCCTTCAGTAATCAAACGGGTAGGGTTATCAAGTTCATCAGCAGCAGGTAGCGCTTCTTGAGCCAAGGCTGCTTTGAGTTGATTGTTGACATTAGATAGAGTTTCTTCACTGAACTTACTACGTTCTGCCAGTGATAGACGATTGAACTGAGATTCAGCTGAATTTAACTTAGCTTGTTGAACACCACCACCTGCATATACCCAATATTCGGGGTGGCGGAGTAAAGCTAAACTAGCTTCTTGCAAAACTTCTGCTCTTCCTTCTGGGGAGTTGGTGTCAGCAGTTTCCGCGATATGGTTGAGTTCGGTTTGCAAATCACGAGCTTGAGCTAACAAACCTACTTGTAAACGGGTGACAGAAACAGGAGAGTTGTTGCTGTAGCCTACTTCGTCTGTGGTTTCACCACTGCTGATGCGACGGAAGGTTTGCAGCAAGAAGTTAGCGATCGCCATAAATATTAAGATCGTAAACAAACCGCCAAATCCGCCACCAATACCCCAAAAGGGTATTAAGAAAGGAAAGCCAAAACCTCCTCCACCATAAGGCGCGTAGCCACCACCAGGAGGTGCGTAGGTGCGTGGTGTATAAGTGCGGCTTGAAGGCATTCTAAAGGAACCACCGCCGATTCGACCACCACTACGAGCGGCTAATGCGCCGTCAGCATGACCAAGCGCTAAGGTCAGCACCAGGCTCAAGATAAAGAAGGTTTTTAACAGCGGTTTGATGGCTAGTTGTAGTTTTTTATGCATAACACAGTCGCTTGAAAAACGGTTTTGGTGATGATTTCTCCCAACGCTGTTAGGAGTGTTTTGCTTGGTCAATGGCGCCAGCCCGTAGCAAGCGAGCTTTGATTGGCAGTAGCTGTGTGTAACATTCATCTTTTTTAGCTACATCTTCAATTTACCGCGTCTTATCTTGCATAGCCAGGAAGCATAGGGGGGATTTCTCGAATAGATAACCGTACCCTTGTGGTCACTCAGCAGGTCGTTGTGCGGTCTGGGTCAATCCAAAATTCAAAATCTAAAATTGGTTGACTCTTTATTACCTCCACAAAGCATTTCCCGTCCCCTACTACCAACCTCCATAAGTAATATTTATTTTTGTCTGTTTAATAGGACTCTTATTTGATTTTTGAAAAAACTTAGTACAACTCGAAGAGCCTTCTTTCTTGCTACCTATCGCCTGTATATAACGCTTGCGCTACACTCCGCATACCACGTAAGTAAGTTCTCCAAATCAATACCTTCGCCATTTTTTTGTAGGTTGGGTTGAGCGAAGGGAAACCCAACGTATTTGTTGGGTTTCGTGCCTCAAACGCCACTTCACTCAAGTCGGGGAACCCGCCCACGTGAGTGGCTCCCCAACCTACGAATCGAGGCATTTTTCGATTTGGCGAAGGTATTACCAAATCAAAGCGGATTGCTATATTTAGATATTCTTTAACAATCTCATCATACTTTTCAGCAGATATTTGGAGATAGTTTTAGTTATGATTAGTTATAGAGAGTTACCTTCGCTCGATAACTATGTGTTTACCACTCATCACCCCTAGCATACTGTTGGGCTGAGTTGCGATATGGTTTTTATTTGTGAAAATCCGTAAATTTCAATTATAAATTGATCTATCTTTCATTTAAGAAGCATTATAGTTGCTGTTTAAGAGCCTGATGATGGCTATTCTTTAAGTAGGCAGAATAACACTGACAGACAAGATTAACTTGATGCAATCGTCTACAAAAAACTACAGACTTTTTGGCATTTTGGCAGAATATTCTGGTTGATTCAGGATAGTCTATTTATTGATATAGGATTAGTATTTGATTTTTGAAAAAATCTAAGTATCAGTAGGGGAGCCACCCTTGTGCGCGGTGAGCGTAGCCACATGTGCGTCTGAAGCACCGGGTGGACTGCCGAATCCGGAGGGGTTTCCCGCGTTGAGAGGAGTGGCGTTGGGCACTTTCCCACCAGATCAGGGTTTTGTAAGGCATAGCCCTACCTACGTATGAATCCCATAGAAGCTAAGTTTAGTAATTATCATTTGGCTATCAAGATTGAAATTTGGTGCTTGTCCATCATCCAAACAAGTTTTGAAGTTGTGAGCAATTCAGTATTAAAAAATAATTTAACCAAGATTTAGAAACAAAATCAATCGAATTCAGGTTCTACAATTTCGCATAATTTTGTGTACTACATTCACTGCAACAAGGATAGAAAAATATATTTTTACAAGCCTGATATTACAGAGTGTCAATTATTACTAAAATTTTTCATGCCATGTTTAAATTAACACGTGTGGTGTAAAAATTGAAATTATTGATAAAACAGCGATCTAGATACCCAATTTATTCGGTATGACTGTTTGTTAGAATGACAAAAAGGGGGAAATCAAATATGAAAGTTTAGAATCAATACATAGTGGAGGTATCTCAGTAAGTAAATTTACCATGTTATTTAGCATAACGCAAGCGTGTTTGTTACTGCTTACACTTAGGAGAGAACTACTCTGACTCAAATAACTGGGGGAAAAATTTCCCGAATTGTCAACTACCTCGCTCTTCCAACGTGAGGGGGAAGATAAGATCAGGGTCAAGTAACAAAATATTCTACTTTATGCGAGATGAGAAAATCGCGGATTTAGAAAAAGATCAGAGTTCAGGTGCAGAAAATTAGTAATTTTGATTATAAAGGCACATCAATACTAGTTTACTCGCCCTAGTTGACAGTATGAACAATTAAAAATTGTTTGAAGTATAGTTATCAATTTTATTATGGAACATATTTCACAACTGGCGGCAAAAGTTAGAGATAAAACTGCATTTCCAGATATTTTAGTAATATCTCGTAGCTTTCTGCCAAAACAAGCTGTCATCGGAGAATATATTTATAATCGCTGTCTCCAAGATCCGGAGCGGGTAATTGTTTTAGCAGCTAGTTGCTCTGGTGATAAAGTATTTGACCAAGTGCAAAAATTTCCTGTATATCGTTGGCCAATACTGAGAAACTGGGGTTTTTTGAATCCACAGTTACATTTAATCTGGTCGTTTGTTTTAGCAATAAAACTTTATTTTCGCTATCACTACCGCTATATTGAGTGGGGACACGGCTATGAATTTCCTGCACTGTTGTTATTGAGTTATTTTCTACCTATTCGTTTTTTTATCTATTTGCACGGTAATGATATGCTTTGTGGGTTACGTAACCCCATGTGGCGATCGCTATTTAAATTAACACTAAAACGCGCCGAAGGAATTGTTTGTAATAGTTCCTTTACCCAAGATTACCTCAGAGCAACTTTCCGACTAGATACCCCTACCCACGTCATTAACCCCATCGTCAGACCAGAAAAATTTAATGTCGTCGCAAATCAACAAAATTTAGATGATTTGCGTCTTCGGGTGCGTCAGGAACATAACATTCCCGACACTGCTGTAGTTATTCTCTCAGTAGGACGACTAGTAAAGCATAAAAGCTTTAGCCGCGTGATTGATAATTTACCCCTACTGATGAATGTTGGGGTAGATATCCACTATATAATTTGTGGTCAAGGCCCTTGTGAAGCGGAACTAAAATCTCAATCCCAACGCTTGCGGGTAGAAAAACGAGTACACTTCGCCGGATGTATACCTGAACGCGAATTAGCACGTTACTATGCATCCTGTGACATATTTGCCATGCTGACTTTGTCAAATACTAAAACTGACAATATAGAAGGTTTTGGCATGGTTTACTTAGAAGCGAGTTATTTTGGCAAACCTGTCATTGCCTCTCGTTTAGGCGGAGTCATCGATGCTGTCCACCACGAAGAAAATGGTATATTAGTCAATCCTAATTCCGGTTATGAAGTTTTTCAAGCTTTCAATCGGTTGTGTAAAGACCAGCAGCTACGTGAACAACTAGGTCGCAGAGGTAAAGAATTAGCTAATCGCAAAACCCTACACCGTTCGCTGTATAAATCTGAGTATCTAGTAAAGGGATAAAAAGGGGACTGATGACTGATGACTGATGACTGATGACTGGGGACTGGGGACTGGGAAAATAACCTCTTGACAAATGACAAATGACCAATGGCAAACTTAACCACCACCAACAATAGTAACAACTTCTAAGCGATCGCCTTGTTGCACGTTTGTTTGAGTCCAAAACTGACGGTGTAAAATTTCACCGTTATATTCCACGGCCACCAAGCGGGGATTAAAACCCAATTGTTGGAGTAAATCGGGTAAAGGCGTTGGGGATAAACAATTACAGGGTTCCCCATTTACCTGCAACGTAATTTGATTAGACATACATCTGAAGTCTGAAGTCTGAAGTCTGAGGTATGAAGTCTGAAGTCTGAAGTCTGAAGTCTGAAGTCTGAAGTCAAAACTCCCCATTGCCTATTGCCTATTGCCTATTGTCTATTGCCTTCCTAAGACCCTGGTTTAATCCGATTTAGTTGAGAAAGGAAATATTGCGTCACCAAAGTAGGTTGTTCTGCTTGCATCAGCGATCGCACTACTGCCACCCTTTGTGCGCCAGCATCGATCACATCATTAACATTATTTGCATCTATGCCCCCAATTGCAAACCAGGGAATCGAGCAATTTTTAGCAGCGTGGCTAACATAATCTAAGCCAGCAGCAGCCTTACCTAACTTTGTCGGCGTTTCATAAACTGGCCCCACACCTACATAATCAGCACCTGCAGCAATAGCCCCTTGCATTTCTTCCGGATTTGTGGTAGAGTTCCCTATTAAGCGCTGTGATCCAAGTAATTGTCGGGCAGTAGCAATTGGCATGTCTTGCTGTCCCAAATGCACCCCATCTGCATCCACAGCCAAAGCCAGATCCACTCGGTCATTCATGATAAACAGAGCGCCGTATATGTGGCATAGCTGTCGCAGTTTCGCCGCATTTTCTAGCCGCACCGTATCATCAGCAGTTTTATCGCGATATTGCAAAAGAGTTAATCCACCCTTGAGAGCCGCCTCAACAGTTGCAAACAAAGTTTCCGACGGGGATGTGACAAGATAAAGACGCGATCGCCACAGCAGTTGATGGCGCTGATAACCCATTAAATTACTTTCTAGGGTATACACCTGATACCGCATCTGCTTAAACTCTTTTCCCATATTCGGGTTGTAGAGCTTACTGTATTCTTCTAGTACCCGCAGCGCTTCTTCCACCCGACAAAAATTAGCTTGCAACAGCGATTTAATACTAGCGCGTTGCTCTTCTTGCGGATGGGATAAATCAGTTCCAGAATCGCCAGGAGTATCTCGCGCCGCTCTCAACTCAGCAGTATGCCAGTGAGCTACCTCCTGTCGCAAACGCTTGCATTCTCCAGCCAACTGCGCGTTATTCAAGCCAAAGCGACACCATTCTTCAATAGTCCGCAAACCCTCACGAGCGCGATCTAAATTGGCGTCTAAAATACGGTAAACAATTTGCTGTATCTGTTCTGTTTGGCTGTATGGCTCGACCATCACAACAACTCCGTTAGTGCTTTCATCGTAACAGCCAGCCTCTTTCATATTGGCAATGTTATTCGCATTATTGATTTTTTTACCTAGAGATTCGGCAAGGGTCAGGAGTCAAGAGTCAAGAGTCAAGGTTATTATCTCCCTTATACCTAGTCCCCAGTCCCTTACCCCTCATTTAATTACTTTGTATTAAAAATAGCCAATTGGTCAATATGTTGAGTAACATTATCGACATAGCAGTGTTTGAGATTATCAGGTTTTATTATTGCTTCTAAGGAGTGGTGTAAGTTGATTCCCCCCGTTGTGTTTCCTAATTACCGTAAGGCAGGTTTTCTGCCAGCAAAGCTGATTACCAAGGGTGACAAACCAAAATCTTTCCCGGAATTAGCCTTGCCTTCAGTTTCTCGTTCCTCCGTATTATTTTTTACCGTTGGCGTCGGAGCAGCCAGTATGACATCCCTAGGGGCAAACCTAGGTAGCGCTGTCGCTCAGATGCCACCAACTACAGATCAAAAGACCTCTGGTGAAAGAACAATCTCTCAGGTTAATGTACTGTTTGTCAACCCAAGTGTCGGAGACGACACCCAAGGTAATGGTGGTGAACGTACTCCGTTGAAAACCATTACCCAAGCGCTGCGATTATCCACTGCTAATACTGTCATTATGCTCTCGACAGGTACTTACAGTGCTGAAAATGGAGAAGTATTCCCCCTAATTCTCAGAGCAGGTGTTTCCATTCAAGGGGATGCTCGCAATAAAGGACAGGGTATTCTCATTCAGGGAGGTGGTGAATACCTCAGTCGTAGCTTTGGTGGACAAAATGTCACCATTGTCGGAGCCAAGCAAGCTGGGTTGACTGGGGTGACAGTCACAAATACCAATCCTCGTGGTTACGGTTTGTGGATTGAATCTAGCAATCCCACAATTACAGAAAATACATTTACTGGCAGTACCCAAGATGGAATTTCCGTCACAGGCAATGCTGCGCCGACTATTCGGCAAAATTACTTTTATCGCAATGGCGCTAATGGAATTACTATTGCTGGCGATTCCCAAGCTCAGATCCGGGAAAATATCTTTCAACAAACGGGCTTTGGCATTAATATTGCCCAAAATGCGGCTCCCGTAATTGTAGGCAATCAAATTCAGAACAACAGATCCGGGATTGTGGTACAAGCTAATGCTCGCCCAATTTTGCGGAGTAACTTAATTCAGGGTAGCAAAGAAGATGGTGTAGTAGCGATCGCCCAAGCCATGCCAGATTTAGGCACTCCTGGCGAACCTGGTGGCAATCAATTTCAAAACAATGCCCGCTATGACATTAACGCCAGCGCTGCCAAACAGGTAATTAACGCCTCTGGTAATACCCTCTCCCAAAATCGCATTGCCGGTAAGGTAGAGATCCAAGCTCAAACATCTCTGATAGCCCGCAACCCTCTTCCCTTACCTACTCCTTCACCCAACCGCATATTACAAGAAATACCCAACAATGGAGAAATAGTTTTCTCCGCTCCTGGACTAGGTGAAACTCCCAACAGGCTCAGTACACCACTGCCCAGCAATAGTAATGTTCGCAATAACATTCCCACTGGCAAATTGAACACTCAACTGCTGCCACTCAATGCAGCTAATGTCTCACCTTTTGTACCTAAGCCAAATCCCCAACCACCAACTTCTCGAGTAGCTGGGTTTCCCACTCCTAGTAGCTTGGCGCGCAAAGGAAAACCAATTAGGACACCCATTCCCCAAACAGCGATCGCCACACCAAAGCCAACACAATCGCCGAATTTGCCAGGTTTAAATTACGTGCAGATTGATCCCAACTCAATTGAGTTTACCGCACCCAACTCACCACTCCCAAGGACAAGGAATCAACAACAGCCATTACCCAGACAAGAAGCTACTGCACAACAATTTGCGATCAGGAATAATCTCCCATCTACCGCCTCTGCTTTACCTGTTCCGAGTTCTAATATCCCTATGGGCAACACTCGCAACATGCAAAAAGTGGCAGTACCTGAAAGTTATACTACAGGGTCTTATGGCGGTTCCTCCCCTTATGCCAAAGCATCTCAAAGTGTACGCTACCGTGTACTGGTTGAAGTAGCAAGCGATAGAGATCAAGAATTAGTGCGATATCTTGCTCCTGGTGCATTTTCTACAGTCTCAAGGGGTCGTAGTGTCATGCAAGTTGGAGTGTTTAGCAATCAATATAATGCCGATGGCATGATGAGAACACTCAATACCAACGGTTTAAGAGCCATCATTGAGCTGTTAAATTGAACGCAACAATTTGGCTTATCCCCCCAACAAAACTAGGCGGTGGGGTGGCGAGATCCCCGACTTCTTCAAGAAGTCGGGGATCTTAACACTACGAACCTCTTGGAGAGATTAATTAGTTTTTATTATTTTTTTTGTTTTCGAGCATTCAAATATTTAATATTTAAGATTACCTGACATTTCCCCATATCTGTTTTAAGCAGCGCACCCTAATCAAGACTCATTTTCAGTTCTGGAACTAAGCGGCTGGAGCAAAAGCTCCTGGTGGAATTGGCACAAGCTGAGGAGTTGATAAACAAGTTCCCTGTCTGTACCAAACGCCTTCAACCTCAAAAGCCTCAAATTGGGTAGTGAGAACTGCCCAAGCTTGCTCGTTTAACCCAGCAGCATAAGTCCAAGTAAACCGCCTATTATTTTGCAGGCGTTGTTCTAGTTCTGCTAAATCTTCGGGTAGCCAAAATTGAGTCATTAGCCTTTGAGTGGCTATCTCAGGAGGAGTCTGCAGCATGTCAGCCATTGGCTGGTTAACAATGATTTGCTTGCGGCTATCTTGTCTGACAATGCTGACTGGACGCTCATTTTCAGCAGCAGCCACCATTCGGTATAGCAACTCCGAAGGTACGTGCAACTGGCTGCAAAACACTGCACCACCAGAATTTAAAATCCGTTCGGCAGTTTCTGAGGGTGTAGGCACTGCTTGGGATGCCATCCAGCTGTAAAACTCAATGGGTTTCTTACAGCCTCTCCATTTGATTCGCACCTTCCCGTTAATTTTTAACGCTGTCTCACTGAGAGCATCTCCGTAGCTTTGGGCGAGATGTGTGGCGTGTCGTTTTGTCGGGGCAAAAATAGAAACCCCCTCGTAAGACATTTTATAGTTCCAGCCCGGTAAGTTGAGGATTCTAAGAATACTCACACTCATCTTCTTTTACACCTCCAGAGTCTCTATATACTTTTACACCTTTAGATGAGTTATACACGGAAAGTTTAAAAGTTTCTTGCCAAATCATTTTTCGTTCTTCCTCCGGCATAGCTAAAGCCGATGTGATGATGGCAAAGTCTCCTGGTGTTGGTAGCACTTCCCCTTTTGCAAGAGCTGGCAAATTTTTCACTCCGCAGCGCTTAAGTTTCGCCATGTTAGCCCGCACTAAATCAGCAATTGTTTTTGGGGGAGCTGGTTGAGGAGTTGAGGTGCGAGTACCTGCTTTTTTGGCTATCCACTCCAAAGTCATTTCTTCTAATGCGTCACTTTGAGATATCCCTTCACGGGCACAGATGCTTTTGAATTCCAGCGCCAAATCAACTGGAATATAGCCGCTAACCTGCTTGTAATCATCAGAACGCCTTCTGTCGGTCATATTTTGGATTGCTTCAAATCATGCTTTTCCTATTGTCTCTCATGAAATCGGAAAAGCAAGACATTTTTTTTAGTCAGTTTTAAATGACATGTTGACAAAAATAAATGACAAGCTTACTATTGGGATGTAGAGCAACAATTCGGCTGAAGAATAAAAAAGGCAGAACACCCTAACAGCTAGCTTTTCACTCCCATAGCTAGCTTTTAACTTCAAGTAAGGAATCCGAGGGTTTTTTGCCCCTCTTTTATTCAGTATATCCGCTCAAACCCATTAAGCAAGACCGCACAACCGGATTATTGTCACTAATTTAATGGCAGGCGATATCAGAGAGAACTCTTTGAGTTGTATGAGGACAGTCGTCATTCAAATTCACTACTCAGTCTTCATCTCGATTACAGTTGACCACACAGGTGATGCAAATTGAAGACATTTGGCTGATTATCAGTCGCACCCTGGGATAGGTAGCTTACCTTTTTTTGGTCGTCACCGAAACGAATTAAGGTCAAGCCTCGAACTAATTTTAAGGTATGGAAACGATTATAACTATGACTCAATTAACCTTTGACCAATTTGTTCACCCTCTATCTGACTTTCCTAATGTTGTCAGTCACAACAGTGGTGATGAGCCGATGTTAGATGTATATACTATGGCTAGTATGATACTTTACTCGGCTTGTGCAAATAACAATCCCAGAGCCAGAGAGAATACCCTAGACGCAATGGCACGCAACGGTGGACTTGTAGATATTCACTCGTTGTTTGAGCGGTGTAAGACGGGTGATAGAGGGGCAATTTTACAAACGATCGCCTTAATAGTCTCCGGGCTAGAAACGAAGCTGGAAAATCTTAAACTAGCGTGAAAATATAGTTAGGTTTAATTTTGCCCACTTAACTTTAGGAATGCAAATTTAATAACCTACAATTCTGATTAAAATGGGAGTGGTGCGTTACGCTCCCCTAAGGGACTTGCATGAAAATAAAGTACCAGTGAACCGAGTTTCGACTACAGAGGGTTGAGCGCAGTCGAAACCCGGCTACTTGGGACACCATTAACCCGCAGATCCCTAACACACCCTACTTTTGCTGCGAAAAAATGCTGAACTTTACCAGCGATTAGCATGATTGGCTAATTGGTACTCGTTGAAGTTGTCGAACTTCCAAAATGAAGCTAAGGGGAAAATTACCCGAAATATTTCGTACTGGGAGTATGACTCAGTACGAAATATCTTATTGAAAAAGTCGTTGGACTATGAGAACACGGCTAAGGACTTGCAGGCGATCGTCAAGACTAAGAAAACAGAATTATTATTCCTGGCTCTGTTCTTGAGATTGCTCAAGCCTGGAGGACGGGCGGCGGTAATTGTGCCGGATGGGGTGCTTTTTGGTTCTTCTAAGGCACATAAGGAACTGCGCCGCCTGTTGGTGGAGGAGCAAAAGCTTGATGCTGTGATATCTCTGCCGGGTGGTGTATTTAAGCCCTACGCAGGTGTTTCTACTGCGATTTTGCTATTTACTAAAACTAACTCTGGTGGAACTGATTTTGTTTGGTTCTACGATGTCGATGCTGACGGGTGGAGTTTGGACGATAAAAGAGCGCCTTTGCTTTCTGATGAGAAGTTAGGGGCTGTACCAACTGCCCAGTTAACAGCAGAGGAACATACTAAGAATAATCTGCCGGATGTGTTGAGTCGTTGGCGATCTCGGAATACTACGGAACGAGAGCGACTCCGCACGGCTCAGAGTTTTTGTGTACCCAAAGTTGATATTGCTACTCAGGGGTATGATCTTAGTTTGAATCGTTACAAGGAAGTGGTGCATGAAGAGGTGGAACATCTCGCACCCAAAGACATCCTTGTTAATTTGGCAAAGTTGGAAGTCGAGATTCAGCAGGGGATGGAGAGATTGGAGGGGTTGTTAAAATAGTTAATACAAGCGGTCTATGGGAGAAACAGCAATGACAGTTTCAGCCACTAAAAAGATAACCTTTGAGGAATTTCTTCAGTTTGATGACGGTACAGATACTTTATATGAATTGGAGAACGGGGAATTAATTCCTATGCCTTCTGAAAGTGAGCTAAATTGTCGGATAGCGATGTTTTTAATTGCCTATTTTCTGAAATTAGGTATTCCATATTACCGATTAAGAATGAAAACAGAAGTTTCTGTGAATAGTCGGCAGGTGGGGCTACGTGTTCCTGATTTGGTGGTGTTTTCTGAGGAGTTGGCGATCGCAATGCAAGGAGCTACACGATCGCTAATTTTGATGGATATGCCGCCGCCGTTGTTGGTGGTTGAGGTGGTGAGTCAGTGCGTTGCGCGGGTTCCCCGCGTTGAAGCAACTGACGAACCCGTAAGGGTGAGTCAAAATCAGGAAAATCGGGATTATCGTTACAAGCGTTCTGAGTATGCAGCGCGGGGAATTGCGGAGTATTGGATTGTTGATCCTATCGCCCAAAAAGTGACGGTTTTGGAATGGGTGGAGGGATTTTATGATGAGCGAGTTTATCAGGGAGAAAGTGCGATTGTTTCTGCAATTTTTGCCAATCTTCAGTTAACTGCGGCTGAAGTTTTGCAAGGATGAAATGTGATGAAAACCTTATAAGTTATATTATTGAGATCAAAAATTATGCAAATTACTTTAGACATACCTGATGAGATGGCTCGGAATTTAGAATCTCGCAAGGAAGATTTACCCCAGATTTTGGCTCTAGGATTGCGAGAAATTACTGCTAATCCTTCTACAGGTTTTTCTGGACTGACTGAAATTTTGGAGTTTTTAGCAAAGTTGCCATCTCCTCAAGAAATTTTAGCTCTCCGTCTTTCGCCTACGGTTCAAGCTGAAATTGATTCTCTCTTAGACAAAAATCGTACTCAAGGTTTAGATGAAAGCGATGTCTACGACGGGCTACGCCTACGCTGTCTGTGGCAACATTATGAGTTTATTGAGCATTTGGTACGTCTTGCTAAAGCTCAAGCTCTGCTGAAGTTGCAAGAAAGTGCATGAGTAAAACTTATATTCCTACCAATTTACGACAAATTGTATTTGAACGCCCAAGGTGATGTTCCCTTCGACTTCGCTCAGGGAACAATTTGGAAGGTAGGCGATGTCTACGCCTATGCACAAATCTACTTATGCCTTATATGTATATTCTTGAGTGTGCTGATGGTAGCTATTACACGGGTAGTACAAAAGATTTGGAGCGGCGACTGTGGCAACATCAACAGGGAGAGGGTGCAAACCACACGGCGAAACGGTTGCCTGTGAAGTTGGTTTTCTGTGAGTATTACGATCGCGTGGTGGATGCTTTTGAGCGTGAAAAGCAAGTACAGGGTTGGAATCGAAAAAAGAAGCAAGCTTTAATTGCAGGGGATACAAATTTATTACATCAGTTAGCTGAGTGTCAAAATGAAACTCATTACAGTAGATTAGCTGGCTTCGGTGGTGATGGTTTCGACTTCGCTCAACCATCAGAAGAACGCTCCCTGAGCGAAGTCGAAGGGAGCATGTCAGGGATGGAGGATTCGGAGGAGATGCTGGGATGAGTAGCTCTTCGACACATTTTCCTTGTCTACCACTCTCCGAAGCATTCTGGTTTCAGGAAGGTCCTGGTGTGCGTAAATGGCAATTTACCAACTCAGGAATCAAGCTTTTAAATGTTGGAAATATTGAAAAACAAGGCAAACTAAACCTTGCAAAGACAGAACGCCATTTAAGCGAGGAAGAAGTAGAAAAAAAATATTCACATTTTCTAGTTGATGCAGGGGATCTTGTAATAGCGAGTTCAGGAATATCGTTCGATGATGACGGATTACTTCGCACTCGTGGAGCATTTGTAGAAAAACATCAGCTTCCACTTTGCTTAAATACAAGCACTATTCGGTTTAAAGCAATCGAAGGAGTGTCGAATCTTTGCTTCCTGCGTTTTTGGCTCAATGGCCGTGAGTTCCGTTCGCAAATTACCAAACTCGTTACTGGAACTGCTCAACAGAATTTCGGACCATCGCACCTGAAGGCGATTAAGATTACGCTCCCACCTTTAGAAGAACAGAAACGGATTGCAGAGATACTCGATCGCGCGGAAGAACTCAGGTCTAAACGTCGGGAAGCGATCGCACAACTCGACACCCTCTCCCAATCCATCTTTCTAGAAATGTTCGGCGATCCGTTAAGTAACCCAAATAATTTTCCTATCCAAAAGCTTGGTGAACTTTGTTCACGTGTTATAGATTGTCCTCATTCAACTCCTACTTACGCTACGAAAATCACTCCATACGCGTGTGTGCGAAGTTCAGATATTCAAAACAGTGAATTAATTTTTAGTGATGTGAAATATCTCGAACTGGAAGAATATAAAAAACGCATTGAAAGAGGAGTTCCACAGCAAGGCGATGTTATAGCGTTTCCCGACCTAGTGACGTACACCCGTAGGGGCACGGCACTGCCGTGCCCCTACACCTCGCGATATAATGTTTTACTCCATTTGAATAGGAACCGCTATATTTACTGTAGAGAGGGTGCTAGATTTGGAAATGCTGCACTAGTAACTGACGACACTCCTCTAATCTGTCTAGGGCAACGGATGATGCTCTTTCGCCCTGAAACCAGCAAAGCAAATGGTGAATTTATCTGGGGATATCTTTCCAACCCTATAGCTTATCATCAAGCAGTCCGAGAAGTTGGCGGTTCAGCATCTCCACACATAAATATCCGCGATATAATAGCGTTTCAAATTCCAGTACCGCCACTAAATAGACAGTGTGAATTTGCTCAACGCATTTCTGCTGTCAACAAACTCAAAGCCTCACACCGCGCCTCATTGTCAGAACTCGATGCCCTCTTTGCATCCCTCCAACATCGTGCATTCCGAGGAGAATTATGACATGAACGCCATGCTAACCGAATTTACCCTCGCCAACTTCAAAAGTTACAGTACAAGTGGTACTCTGAGCCTGTCGAAGAGCCGATTGCCCCTTGGATCGCTAACCGTACTAATCGGAGCCAATGCCGCAGGCAAAAGTAACGCCCTTGAAGGTTTGCGCTTTCTGTCATGGCTGGCACAAGGGCAAAAACTCTCCAGCATTCAATATGCGGTGAATAGTGCAGAGCGCGTTGTACGCGGTCGAGTAAATGACTTGTGCCATCGGGGAGAGTCAAATTTTACCATCGGTTGCCGTTTAGACTCCCCAGACTGGAACCAACTCGATATAACCCTGAATGTGCGTGACGGAGAACTGCACATCAGTAGTGAGCGAATCGTTGGCTCGACAAGTCAAGTGCCGCTATATGACCTAGATCAACCTTCTCAAGGAGTAGGGACTGATGTTGGTGTCGCATATAACAACTTTACAAGGGGGAAGAACAAGCCACGAATAATGTGCAGCGATCAGATGGCTATATTCGTGCAATTAGACACCCCTGCCCATTTTGATGCAAAGTACCCCATATCCCAAAAGATAATTCCTGATACCGTCCGCGAATATCAACGAATTTTAAAGAACATCCTGTTTCTAGATCCCGTTCCCGCCAGAATGCGGGAGTACAGCTTCAAATCTGATAAGCGATTACAAGAAGATGGTACCAATCTTTCCAGCGTCCTGTATCGCTTGTGGGAGAAGCAAGCCGAAAATCAACAGGCAATTCTCAACTTTATCCAGAGTCTACCAGAACAGGCTATAGATGGGCTAGATTTCCTTTTCGGCCCACGGGATGAAGTCATGGTGCAACTAGCAGAAACCTTTGGCAATACCCGTCGCTATTGTGAGGCCGCATTATTATCCGATGGCACTTTGCGGGTGTTAGCGATCGCGGCGGCTATGCTATCGGCACCCGTTGGTAGTTTAGTGGTAATCGAGGAAATCGACAACGGCGTTCATCCCAACCGGGCCCAGCATCTACTTGCCAGCATCCGGGATATTGCCGAGCGGCGGAAATTGCGGGTGCTGCTTTCTACCCACAACCCAGCCTTAATGGATGCCTTACCCGATGCTGCCCTCGGTGATGTAGTGTTTTGTTTCCGAGATCCAGAGTCAGGAGATAGCCGCCTTGTACGGCTTGGAGAGATGTACGATTTCCCCAGTCTGATATCTCAGGGGCCGCTCGGTCAACTGGTAACTGCTGGGGTAGTAGATCGGTTTGTTAAGTCGCCGCACACACCTGAAGACAGAAAACAGCAAGCTATGGAATGGCTGTCTCGTTTGCAGGAGTACGGCAATGAGTAGTATCTGCCTGATAGATACCAGCATATTCCTCGAAATACTCAACGTCCCCAACTATAACCAGCATAGAGCATCAGTCCTCCAAGATTTTCAGACCTATGCTCAATCTGGTTGTACTTTTTTGTTGCCTATGGCGACGATCCTCGAAACAGGCAACCACATTGCCCAGAACGGCGATGGCACAATGCGAAGGAAAACCGCCAAACGTTTTGTTGAAGAAGTTAAAAAAGCATTCACAGGCGAAGCTCCCTGGAAACCTACTACATTCCCGAACACCGCAGAGATATTGGAATGGATTGACGACTTCCCCGATCTGGCTGGCAGAAACAAAGCTCCTCTTAAGTCAGAAGGAACCAGCTTTGGAGATATGAGCATCATTCAGGAATTTCGTAAGTCTTGTAATCTTTTCCAAATGAGTGAAGTGTTTATCTGGTCACTAGACAGCGATTTACAGAATTATCACCAAAGGGGAAAATGACTTAACCATCTCTAAGGATTGCTCAGAAGCGATCGCCGCGTCAATCTGCCTCTTATTTAGTGCATAAAAACTCAGAGCTTATCTTACCTGTATCTCAGTAAGCTCATACTCATTAACAATCTCGCTTGGACTCATACCCCATTTTTGGGAACTTGCACCTCGCTCAATACATTATTTATACTCTAAAAACTCCATCACTTCTTGTAGAACATCGGCTATATATGGCTTTTCGCAAGCAATTACGTTGTCAAAAAGATGTTTATGGTGCGGGAAGCTAGGCAAGTTGGGAAAGTGTGGTGTACTGTCATAACGAAATATCAGATTATTTTGCTCATCTTGAAAGTGATAGCGGTAATCGATATATGTAATCTGATTATCTACAATAACAAATGCTTCACTGACTGCCAGTAAATATCTGAGAGCGAAACGTATCCTAATGCGGAGATTAGCTCTTTCTGTCGTTAAAATAACTGCACTATATTCCTCAATGTATGTGTTAGAGCAGTTGACTAAAAGTTGCTCAATTTCATCTAAATAGGCTTGGATAACTTTACGCGACATCTGGTGAGTTTGCTTTTTATCTCTTGGTGTAGAGCTAGATAATGCTGGTAGTTTCCTGCCCATTCTACAAACACTTCATCGTCAGAAGTTTCTCCTTGGGTATATTTTGCAAAAAATTCTTCTGAATTCATTTGGTACTTTATTTCATAGGTATTTAACTGTTTGGTAAGGGCAATCAACGCATCTAGTGGAGACGTATATTCGATGATTTGTTTACGCATTGATTTCTCCATTAAACTTCATGTTTTAACTGGTCAGGTAAATTCAGAGCATACACTGTCATTTTCAGGTTTTCAGTTTTTAGTTTCTGGCTCTAAAAACATGATATGTAATTTTTGACGAAATGCGCGATGGCGTAACCGCCCTTTCCGGTGGCGTAGTTCACCCGCGAAGCGATCGCTATGCTCTTGTTGCGGGATAAACAGCCCGTGGAATTATAACTTGAAGTCCAAATAAATACTGAATATAATGTATTTTAATTAACAAAATGTTTAGTAACTGAATGAGCCAGTTTACATTCCTCCAAGCTGAATTCCCCGCAGTTTACGAATCCGCAAATAAAGCTTTTAGTGCAGTATATCCCGACCCCCGTACCGCCTGCTTTTATGCCCGTCGTGCCTTGGAGCTAACCGTAAACTGGTTGTATCAATATGATAATTCCCTAGAACTGCCCTATCATGACAACTTGAGCGCCCTGATTCATGAACCTACCTTTAAAACTTTGGTAGGCGAGGCAGTATTTAACAAAACACGGGTCATTATCAAACTGGGTAATCAAGCAGTCCACAGCGCCAAACCCGTCCCTGTCAACGATGCGATAAATGCAGTACGGGAATTGTTTCACATTGCGTACTGGTTAACACACACCTACGGACGCAGCAGCAAACCAGAACCGGGGCTGACCTTCAAACCGGAAGCACTGCCCAAAATCACCGGTTCGGCTTCGCTCACCGACCGTAGTCAAGAGGTCAGTGAGCGAAGTCGAACTGAACTTCAGAAACTGGAAACCCAACTGCGGGAGCGCGATGAAAAACTCTCCACACTTCTCGCTGACAAAAACGCACTGGATGAAGAATTAAAGCGATTACGGGCAGAGATAGCAGCAGCCAAGAAAGCCAGCACCACCCAGCCAGATACTCACGACTATTCTGAAGCACAAACCCGCGATATCTTCATCGACCTGTTGCTGAAAGAAGCAGGGTGGATGCTCGATCAACCCCGCGATCGCGAGTTTGAAGTTACAGGGATGCCCAACGCATCGGGTAAAGGTTTTGTAGACTACGTACTCTGGGGCGACGATGGTAAACCCCTGGGGATTGTGGAAGCCAAGCGTACCCGAAACGACCCCCGCATTGGGCAGCAACAAGCTAAACTATATGCCGATTGTCTAGAAAAACAATTTGGTCAGCGTCCCATCATCTTCTACTCCAACGGTTACGAGCATTGGCTGTGGGATAATACCAATTACCCACCGCGACAGGTGCAGGGATTTTACAAAAAAACCGAGTTGGAATTGTTTGTACAGCGTCGGACTACCCGCAAGTCTTTAGCAGAAGCCACTATTAAGCCTAGTATTGCCGAACGCTATTATCAAACTCGTGGTATCCGTCGCATTACCGAAGCCTTCGAGACTGATAAAGACCGCAAAGCCTTAATAGTCATGGCGACAGGTGCAGGTAAAACTAGAACAGCGATCGCCTTAGTAGAGATGCTGATGCGTTGTAACTGGGTCAAACGCGCACTGTTTCTAGCCGACCGTGTAGCCCTGGTGAATCAGGCAATCAATGTATTTAAGAAACACCTCCCCGATGCTGCACCAGTGAACTTGGTGACAGAGAAGGATACCGAAGGACGAGTGTTTGCTTGCACCTATCCCAGCATGATGGGGCTGATTGATGATACCCGCGACGGTCAGCGTCGTTTTGGCGTAGGGCATTTTGACCTGATTATCATTGATGAAGCCCATCGCTCGGTCTTCCAGAAATACCGCACCATTTTCAACTACTTTGATTCTCTCCTGCTGGGACCGACCGCCACGCCCAAGGATGAAATAGACCGCAACACCTACGGATTGTTTGACTTAGAAAACGGCGTACCTACTGATGCTTACCAGCTAGAAGATGCCGTAAGTGATGGCTTTCTCGTACCACCCAAAGCTGTATCAGTACCCCTGAAGTTTCAACGCCAGGGGATTAATTATAATGAACTTTCTGAAGCAGAAAGGGAAGAATGGGACGCTCTGGAATGGGATGACGAAGGCAACGCACCGGAGCGCGTGGAAGCAGAAGCAGTCAACAAGTGGCTATTCAATCAAGATACTGTAGACAAGGTACTAGCGCATTTGATGACCAGGGGGTTGAAAGTTGCTGGTGGCGATCGCCTGGGGAAAACTATTATCTTTGCTAAGAATCAAGACCATGCTAATTTTATTGCTGACCGCTTCAATATCAATTACCCACATTTTAAAGGTGAGTTTGCCCGTGTTATTACGTTCCAAACCAAATACGCCCAAACCCTAATTGATAACTTTTCCAACAAGGATAAAGAACCCCATATTGCTATCTCGGTGGATATGCTCGATACTGGGATTGATGTACCAGAAGTAGTCAATCTGGTGCTGTTCAAACTTGTACGCTCAAAAACCAAGTTCTGGCAGATGGTAGGACGGGAAACCCGTCGCTGTCCCGATTTATTTGGTTTAGGACAAGATAAGCAATTTTTCTACCTGTTCGACTATTGCCAAAACCTGGAATTTTTCCAGCATAATCCAGAGGCGACTGATGCCCCAATAGGTAAATCCTTGGGCAAGCAGTTGTTTACTGCACGATTAGAGTTAATCACAGAGCTAGATAATATCTCACCTCGACTTCGCTCGGTGAGCGAAGCCGAACCGAGCAGGCTCCAAGAATCTCCAGGTTCCTCCTCTGAACCAAAGACCGATGCAGAATTGCGCCTCCAAGTGGCTAATCTACTCCACACTGAAGTTGCAGCTATGAATAGCGAAAACTTCGTAGTCCGCCCTAAGCGACGACTGGTAGAGAAATATGCTAGTTCTCAAGCATGGATATCGCTATCAGATCAAGATTTTACCACACTGAGCCAAGAAGTAGCTGGTTTGCCCTCCCAATTGGAAGCGGAAGCAGAAGAGATAAAGCGGTTTGATATCTTGGTGCTGAAGTTGCAATTAGCAATTTTGCGATCGCAGCAGCCTACTCTTGAGCGTTTGCGAGAACAGGTGAAGTCACTTGCCTCTTTGCTAGAGGAGAAATCCGCTATCCCATTAGTACGGGAGCAGTTGCCTTTGATCCAGGATGCACAAACCGATGAGTGGTGGCAGGACGTGACATTGCCCATGCTGGAGGTACTACGCAAACGCCTGCGGGGACTAGTAAAGCTGATTGAGAAACAGAAACGCCAACCCATTTATACCAACTTTGAGGATTTGATGGGGGATGAGATAACAGTAGAGTTACCTGGCTTTACATCATCGGATAACTTTGAGAAGTTCCGAGCTAAAGCAAGGGCTTTTTTGCGATCGCATCAGGATCATGTAGTTATTTTCAAACTGCGGACAAACAAGCAACTGACTTCATCCGACCTGTCTGAGCTAGAAACTATACTGGCACAAAGCGGTGTGGGTGCCCAGGAGGATATTGTTCGCGCTAAAGAAGAGTCACAGGGTTTGGGTTTGTTCGTTCGCTCCTTGGTAGGGCTAGATCGTGAGGTAGCCAAACAGGAACTGGCTAGGTTCATATCTGGCAAGAAGCTTAACTCTAATCAGATTGAGTTTGCGAATATGATTGTGGACTACCTAACCGAACATGGCGTAATGGATGCTGCGCTCCTATATGAATCCCCATTTACTGACATTACACCACAGGGGCCAGATGGATTATTTACATCGTCTCAGGTAGACGAATTGGTTTCTCTGCTTGAATCTGTTTATGCGCGGGCAGTAGCCTAGTAAGGAGTGTCAGGGGTGAAATGAGCGATCGCCTACAGCGCGTTGAATGAAAAAATAGTGCAAAAGCTGAAATTTCAGGCTAAAAAAGCATTTAGATTTTTTTATGAAATAATATTTAAAAGTAATTTGGGATAACAAGGGTCAAAAGTCATATTTTTTCTCAATTCCCAATGCCCCATTCCCAATTAAATAGAAACTTGTTCGCCAGAGATGGCTTTAAGTTTAGATGTGAATAAATCGGAGCGATCGCTTTTTTCTGGGGTAAATTGCCCAATACGGCGTTGATGGGTAGCCGGTGGCAGTAGTTTACTCAGTTTATTGGGGATTGTGGAAAGCTGTGAAGCCAAGGAACGAATCCCTGATGGATTTGAGTTTGGTTGTAAACTAGATTCTTCTTGGGGTGTGGCATCAGAAGTTAAAACGCTAGCTGTAGAGGATGTTATGCTTTGTGCTTCTTCGTCAGAGATTTTTTTTTCTTCTCCACTTACTAATTGTAAAGATGTAGTCTTTCTCTCAGCAGATGATGAATTTGCTGTCACTAATTGGGAGTTAGTTTTCTCAAAGGAACTGTTTTTTTTCACAGGGGAGAGAACTGGCGCTGAAAATGAGGTTAAGCTTTCAGGAAAATTGCTACAAATCATCCTTTCAAACTCCATATTGAAATGATAAGTAGGTTGGCCTCGACGCTGCCAAAATGTGAGCAGTTGCTGGACTGAGACTGCTTTATAACGGCCTTGATATAGTGCCTCAATCACGGCTATATGCAGCCAATCATCTGGATAATGGGCTTGCCAACGCTTTATTAATTCACTGGCAGTATACCCACTGAGATCAAAACTATAGTGAATCAATAAGGCTGTTGCTAAGTCAGTAGATGTATCTGGAACTGGTGTGAACATAGGGCTATTAGCTACATGGCAATAGGTTAAGTTTTTCACCCATCGCATCTAGCCTAACGTGCTTTTAGCTATAGGGTTTTTGCCTAAGTTTTGCCAATTTGGAAAGTAGTGTTTTTGATTCTACTTGATCAATTGATTGTCGGCAAAACAATATAGGGTGAATTAATCGCGGGTGTGCGGTTGATAGCAACTAAGGCTTGATAAACCATTGCTGCTACTTCGGCTCGTGTCGCCTCTCGAACTGGTGAAAGTTGCTGGGGATCTGGATAACTGACAACAATTTTTTGTTGTGTAGCCGTGACGATCGCTTTTTTGGCATATTCGGGAATGGTATTGCGATCGCTGTAGGTGAGTAAGCGATCGCTATCAGCTGCTGGTAGAGCCAGCCCATTCACTAAGGAGACAAGTACCTGTAGTCTTTGCACGTTTTGATCTGGGCGGAAAGTACCATCACTAAATCCGCTGACGAAGCCGCCATTAGCCGCGATTTGGATCGCCTTAGCTGCCCAAAAATCCTTGGCGACATCGGTAAATTCAGGTGCTGGGCGTTTGGGAGTGGGGTTTAAAGCTACTGATACTAAAGCTGCATACTGGGCGCGAGTCATGGGTTTGTCTGGCTGGTAGCTACCATCAGCAAAACCACTAGTTAAACCCATACTGATTAATGCCCGAATAAATAATTCTGCCCAGTGTCCCTTTAAGTCGTTGAAGGAGGGGAGATCAGTATCAGGACTAACAATGTAGGGTGAGGCGATCGCTTTTTCTTTACCACTGGCTATTAATGCCTGATAAATCAATGCTGCTACCTCAGCGCGAGTGATATCCCGCATTGGTTCTAGTTGTTCGCTGTCGGGGTAGTTGACAACCAGCAATTTTTGGGTAGCAATAGCCACAGCATTGGTAGCATAACTAGGAATTTGGGCGCGATCGCTATATACAGTTAACACATTCGGATTTCCTCCAGTCAAATTTAAGCCGTTAACAATAGATACAATTGCCTGAATTTTGGTTAAATTTTGTCCTGGGCGAAATGTCCCATCAGGAAAACCACTGATAAAACCCATACTGGCAGCACTCAAGATGGCTGAATTCGCCCAAAAGTCTGATTTAACATCAGTAAAATTACTGGTTTGTCTCTTCACTGGCAACTGAAAAGTTTTGGCAATTATAGCAGCGTACTGGGCGCGAGTAATGGGGGCTTCTGGCCCAAATTTGCCATCAGGAAAACCGCTAATCAAACCTTTGCTCACCAAGGCTTCCACAAAAGCCACCGCCCAATGTCCACCAAGGTCAGGGAAACTAGTACTAACTGATATCCGACTGGGAGTATCTGCTGTAGCCGCCAGAAAATCTACTGCACCCCTAACCAGAGTAGGATTCAATTGATTGCCAATGGAAACTAGCTGTTGTGATGTAACATTTTGTAAATCAAATTGATTATTATCACGAAAAATGTTGTCAGCAGGGTCTTGGATGCTACCGAGGTCAGGAATGGCATTACCATTGACCAATAAACCACCTTCGGTGTTTTTGGTAATGAGATTTTGGCGCAGCACAGGCCGTGCGTCTCGTGAAAGAGCGATCGCTGTTTTGTTTGATGATAGTGTGTTATTGGCGACTAGGGGCGCAGCAAAATCGCTGATAGCGATACCCAAAGCATTTTTTTGAAAAGTATTCCGCAATACTTCCCCTTTGCTATTACGTGCCATTACTAACCCACCGGCAGCATTTTGTACAAACACATTATCTAAAATCGCTGGTTTAGCAGAGCCTGTCGTAAATATACCTTCTCTAGCACAGTTAATAAAAGTATTGTTACTCAAAGTCGGTGCTGTCGATTCAATCCAAACACCAGTACCTTTTGCTGTTGTATTTGTGACAGTTATCCCTCTGAGGCTGGCATCACCAAGCAATAACAGTGTGATGTTTTGTTCGCCAAAGCTGGGACTTTGATATGTGCCACTCCCTAAAATTACAATGCCAGCACCTTTACTGGCTTCGTTACCCACGACAATAACTCCCGCAGGGATTACCAAAGGAAACACCTCACTACTAGGGGGATGATAAGTCCCAACTCCCAACTGAATAATCGTGGATTTTGTGGATGTTTTTAAGGCACGGGTGAGGCTTTTAAAGGGACTCAACCGTGAACCAGTATTGGTATCGTTCCCTGTCACAGGGTTGACATAAATTGTGGTAACGAGGGTAGAGTTCACCATTGACTGTTGACTGGGGATTGGGGACTGGGAGAATAACCTCTTGACTCTTGAGGATAGACTCGCTAAGGTGTTATTTCTTCGGCTAGCGATCGCCAAAATTTGCTAACTCTCATTCAAAGTACCATCTTTGTGTATAAATAGGTACACATTTAGAGTTGATAATCGTTTTAAACTTCCCCAGATAATTTTTTACCACGATACATCAACTGAAGTTCGCCCACTTTAGTTGTAAAGTCCCAGCGTTCATAGAACGGGATCATCTCTGGCAAACAATAAAGAGCAAGTTGTTCAACTGCACTTAACTGAGGATGATTGATCACTACGTCCAATAATTTAGCACCAAGCCCTATTTTTCTGTGGGTAGGCTTGATAATGACATCATAAATGGTGGCCCTATACACAAAGTCTGTGAGGACACGAGTAAAACCGATCAATTGTTCACTCTCATCAACCAAACCAATAGTTATATCTGATGCAGCAAGCATCTTCACAACATCCTGATATTGTCGTTTTTGGCTCCAAAATTCGTTTTTGTATAAATCCACTAATTCTGAAATTTGATTTTCAGTAAGTTGGGTAACAACTCGGTAAGTCATAGACAGTAATTATCTTTTTTGCAGAAAATCATTACAGCAGGAAGTGCTGTAATGAGGTACAGTTTTTTATTCTCAAGCCAGTAGGGGCGGGGTTTTCCCGCCCTCGATTGTATTGCATTCGACCGAGAAGAGGGGTAGATTAGCTTAAACAGCATAAAACCCAACATTCTTGAAATGTTAGGTCTTTCGCCTAGGGAAGAATAAAACCCAATCTACAAAATTTATTGCATATATTTTAAAAATTCTCAAAATATCTCGTCAACAGTTGGGATATTACTCGACCGAAAACGTGATAACTGATTTAAAAAGTAGACTTAGCCAAACTATAAAAATCAAATTTCCTAAGCATCTCCAGAAATGTGAACACCGCCGGAACATGGAGAGCATTAGATAAAACCACAACTCCCATGACTCTCTCTAGTGGTACTGGTAAACTATATACTTGCACTTCTTGGGGAATTGGCACAGCTGCTAGACGGGGAAGAATAGCAGACCTCAATCCCTGATTTACCAGGCTAACAACAGTCGAGTCTTCCTGGATATTACTAGCGGTGTTCATGAAGTGTGCTATTTGCTTGAGATGGTGATGAAGAGGTCGTCCACAGGGTAAGCAAGAAAGTAAAACTGGTGAATATACAGCTATGTCTTCCCAAGTAATTTTTTCACCGCTGATTTTGGCTGTTGGTGGTAGTAAAGCCACATACTCATCCCGCAGAATTTCCCAAACTTCAAATTCATCGCTTGTAGGTAGATAGGTAATGCCAATATCGGCGCGTCCTTCACGTAAGCACTGTTCTACGTCAAGGTAAGCAAAGCATTCTATGATGGTGACAGAAACTTCTGGGAATTGATTGTGAAACTGAGCGATCGCTTTTGGTAATAAATGAGTGGCGACACTACGAAAAGCCGCAACCCTGACATGACCACCATGCAAACCTTTATGCAGATTCGCTTCTTGTTGCATCATCTCTAGATTTCGCAGCGCCTGACGAGCATGATGTAAAATTCGCTCTCCTGCTGGAGTCAGCACAGCACCATGACGACCTCTAACAAAGAGAGATACACCTAATTCTTCTTCTAGGGTAGCGATCGCATGACTAATCGCTGGCTGAGAAAGCTCTAATTCTAAAGCTGCTTCACTAAAGTTACCACGATCTGCTACTGCAACTACAGCTCGAAGTTGGGAGAGTTTCATGAGCAATTGATGAGATTAAAGTTAAACACATCCTTACCTAATTGTGGCGAAAATCTTCCATATAGCAGTTTTAAATCGCAAAGCTTGTAGAGGTGGGGTTTCCCCGCCCTCAATTGTATGTCACTGAGCGCAGCCGAAGTGTTGCATCCAACCGAGAACAGCTATAAGTGTTTTCTCATATCTATAAATAACTTTTATAGAAGCTATACAAGCCATGATTTGATTAATAACTAAGGGGTTGCTACAGTTTAATTCACGGAGCAACTATCAAGAATAATACTATGAGAAACAACATTAGATGTCTGAATCCACAGGAAATAAATAATAGGATCGAGTCACCGAAAGAATGCAGTGTTAATATTCCTTCATCTTTCTGGAATAGATTTTATGGATTCTGGAAAAACTTACTTAATAATCTACTAGCTGATCCTCATGAACTACAAGTTTGGCAAAAGGTTGACCGCCAAGGTAATACTTACTGGCGAGCTTACGATCCTATTACAGGAAAATCATTTGCTTCTGGTTCCGAAGCTGACGTATGTATGTGGATTGAACAACTTTATAGATACTAAAAAAATGGTGCAACTGACCTAAGTATTTGTAGTAGGGTGGGCATTGCCCACCAAAACCATAATCTGATGGGCAGTGGCTCCCCTACATTTAATTTAAATCAAGGTAATTTGTTGATCAACAGCTTAATCAAAATCGATTTTCATATTGAAAGAAGTACCACCAACACGATTAATTTTATCGCTATAATCAACTATTTTCCAACCAAATCGTTGATATAAATGTAAGGCGGGATTTGAGCTTCTGATGCTGAGTGATATTGATGGATAATATGCTTTTGCTACTGCCAACAAATGATGAATTAATTGCGTTCCTATACCTTGATTTCTATATTCTGGTAGAACGGCTATGGCTAGTTCGGGAGTTTGGTCATCAACGTAACCATATCCTTTATTTTCGCTTGTAAGTAACCGCAACCATGCGGCTCCCACTGGCTGATTACTGGTGATTAGGGTAGCAACAAAACCTATATCACTCTCTAATCCCCAGTTTTTCACGTACTTTGCCAAATCAGGATGATTCATCGCATCCTGCAGTGTCAGGTGATCTTCTTCTCCCATGTGCGCCGCTTCATACAGCATTTGCCACAGAAAAGGCTCGTCTTCTTGGGTGAGTGGACTAATTACGTAATTCATAATCAGGTAAATATTCTGGTTTTAAAATGATTGACTCAGCGGAGTTGCTAAACCATCAATGCTGACCATATTTTTTTGCTGACGATATTCTTTAAGTCCTTTTTCACCTTTTTTACTGGCCCAATCAACTAAAATCTTTCGCTGACCTTGATATTCATAAAGTGGTACACCAAAGCCACATGATGTTTGCACTCTTTCGATATCAGCAACAATAATTTGACGCGCTCCCGGAATCGCTGGAAACAATGGGTACAAGGTTTCCCATTCTGGAGAAGTGGGTATAACTGTGTATCCTTTACCGTAGAGACGGAGAATAATCGGTGGTTCTTGAAAGGCGCAAAACATAAAGGTAATTCGCCCATTTTCTTGCAGATGGGCTGAGGTTTCGTTACCACTACCTGTCACATCCAAGTAACCTACGCGGTGGGGAGAGAGGACGCGAAAACCTCCTAATCCCTTAGGGGAAAGGTTAACATGACCTGTGGAACTCAGGGGTGCAGAACCCACAAAGAAAAGGTGTTGGGTCCCAATAAATTCTTGAAGTTCTTCAGTGATAGAGTCAAAAACTTTAGCCATAGATTGTGTAATTTAGTTACAAATTCCCTATCTTCTTAGCCTATTTCTTCTGTGGCAATCTAGCAAGGTTTCAACAGTTATCAGTGATCAGTTATCAGTTGTCAGTTAATTGTACTCTCGCCAGTCGTAAAGCTTGCGGCATAGCAACTCTTAGTGAAGTAGGGTGGGCAATGCCCACCATCTCAGGTTTTGGTGGGCATTGCCCACCCTACAAATACTGTGAAAATCTAGCAAGGTTTGAATGTCTGATGTAGTTGCTAGCATAGGCGGGTATTTCGATTTGGCGTGGTGAACGTGAATCGGTAATAGGCACTGCAGCAGTCAATTTTAAGGGAATTTCTCCCGCCCATACTTGCAGTTCATAATCAGCTGCGTCATCAAGAGGCCCGCCTGTGCGAAGTTTGGCTGAAGCTTCAACTAAAGGTAAAGATAAAACTAGGGTTCCGGCTAACTCATTGCGACTTGGTTGACGCACTTCTGGCCAACGACCCGGTATCACATGTTCTGTAAAAGCTTTCAGTGCAACTAACTTTTGTTCTGCATCTTGTACAAGTGTTGCTGTGCCAAATACTACCACTGAACGATAATTCATTGAGTGGTGAAACGCGGATCGCGCCAATACTAAACCATCGATCAAAGTCACTGTCACGCAGATATCAATGCCTTGGAGAAGCGTTTTTAACATCCGACTAGCAGGTGAGCCGTGAATGTATAGTGTATCATCAACTCTGCCGTAAGCTGTGGGGATCACAACAGGCTGTCCGTCAGCGACAAAACCGACTTGACAAACTAATCCTTCATCCAAAATTTGATAAATGGTATCGCGCTGATAGTCTCCCCGTTGGGGTACGCGCTTGATAGTTGTTCTTTGACTGGGGGCTTCTTGTTGAGTCATGGCTGGAAATTTTTACTCTACACAGCTAGAGTAGTTATGAAAGTGGATTGAAACAAGTACCACTTTTTAACTAAACTACCAGTCCACTTTTAGCTATGGACTTTGTAATTACCATCGACTCGCAAGCAGATATACCACTTTATCGTCAAGTTTATGAGGAATTACGCAAGGCAATATTGTCGGGAAGATTAGCACCAGGACAAAAACTACCTTCGACAAGATATCTTGCTCAATCTCTCAGTATTTCCCGTGCTACAGTTACTCAAGGCTACGAGCAATTACTGAGCGAAGGCTATTTAGAAACAACTACTGGGTCTGGTACGTTTGTTTGTCGCCGTCTCCCTGATGACTTGTTAGACACAGCACCAGTTGAGTCAAAGCCTCAAGTAGCTGGTTCACCAATATCTTTATCAGCTTATGGTGTCAGTTTAACAGAGCGATCGCTATTTCGTCTCCCAGAACCAGAAGCACAAATCAGCTTCAGTTACGGACGACCAGCGTTTGATAAATTGCCTCTAGACCTATGGCGTAAGCTGCTATCTCGCCATTGTCATGCTAATCATGACGTGCTGGATTATACTAATAACTCAATGGGATATCAACCTCTACGGGAGGCGATCGCTGCTTATCTTTCTCGCTCCAGAGCGGTAAAATGTAGTGCGGAGCAAATCATCATGATTGGCGGTTCCCAACAAGGACTTGACTTAATCACCCGCCTCCTCATCAACCGGGGTGACTGGATTGCAGTAGAAGAACCAGGTTATTTAGGGGCGCGACGGACTTTTTTAGCGCAAGGGGCTTGTTTATTTCCTGTGTCTATAGATGAATCAGGACTGTTAGTTAACAACCTGACAACAAACATTAAACTAATCTACGTCACCCCATCCCACCAATTCCCTACAGGCGCATTGCTATCTCTTCCCCGCAGATTAGAACTGCTAGCTTGGGCGCAAAAATCAGGAGCGATGATTATTGAAGATGACTACGATAGCGAATATCGTTATGGTGAGCGTCCCATCCCAGCATTGCAGGGACTAGACCAGGGAAACTCTGTTATTTATGTGGGTACATTTTCTAAAGTATTGTTTCCGGCTTTGCGTTTGGGTTATCTGGTGTTACCTCACAATTTGGTAGATGTATTTACCCGTGCAAAATGGCTAGCAGACCGCCAATCGAGTTTATTAGAACAGTATGCCCTCACAGATTTTATCAATGAAGGACATTTAGAGCGACATATTAGGCGGATGCGATCGCTCTACGACCAACGACGGCAAACCTTAGTACAGTCTTTATTTTCTCATTTTGGTGACAAAGTTAAAATTCTGGGAGAAAATGCCGGAATGCATCTGATGATCAAAATACATACAACCTTGAGTGATGAAGAAATAGTCCAGCGGGCTGCACAGGTTGGTGTGGGAATTAATCCCGCTTATCCATATTATTTAAAGACAAGTCCTGGTAGTGAATTTGTCTTGGGCTACGCTGAACTAAACGAACAGCAGATTCAAGAAGGAGTTCACCGACTAGCTCAGAGTTGTCAAAGAGGCAAGGAAAGTCGCAGCCAAACTAGGCAAGTCTGTGCGGAGGGTACGGCGACTGGTAAAAAAATGTCAGAATGATAAGTAGTTAAACAAAATTAATTACACAATGTCATTGCGAATGCAGCGAAGCGAAATGAAGCAATCGCAAGGGCTGGGATTGCTTCGCTTCGCTCGCAATGACTGTAATTAATTTTGCGTAGTTACTTATTGCTATTGGTTGACGGTTCGACTTCCCTGCGGGACGCTACGCGAACACGGCAATCGAGTGTAGTCGAGATTCACCGTCAACTTTTCGATTCCTACTTACGCCCTGTGAGAGAACAGAGTATCTTCAGAAATTCTTCTGGAATTTCCTCGAAGTGTTCTAGCAGGAAGTCCATCAGGGCAAGATGGCGTAAATCACTGGGCATGGGACTGCGGTAATTGCGACCTTTGGAGAACCAACGCCGGACAGTTGAAAGTGAGCGAGAGCAAATTCGAGCGTAGACGCGAAGCGGCTTGTCGCTAGACATCGCCTCATGATTGACATCCCATTTGGCATAAAAATTCTTGGGTGTCATTCCTAGTTGACAATGGCTATATAGATCAATCAGATTTTGCTCTCGTACCTGTAAAGGACGCGGATTAGTCATAGCGGCGACCCTTCCAGTGGTTCTAAATCCTGTTCCCAACTCTCAAGAAACACATTGCGTTGAGTCAGAAATGGGGGTAAGTTCCAAACCAAAAGCCAAAGCTTTTTTCTTGAGGTTGTTAACTACACGCTCTCGATACCGTTGCTCATAAGTATCAATGCCAGGGTCAATAAATTGATCACCACTCGTCCAAAGGCGATAAAAAATACGTGCTAGCTTGTGAGCAGCAGCAGTAATAGCTTTGGGAGCGCCCATCTTGGCTTGCATACGACGGTAATAAGCGCCTAAAGCAGAGTTACTACGGCAAAGCGTTTGAGCAGCCATCCGAAAAGCGTTGGCAGCACGACTAACAACAGAGCGAGTTTGAGAGTTTTTGGCTTTACCACCAGTCACACGGCTACCAGGACATAAACCTAACCATGAAGTAAAGTGCTTCACAGTTGGGAAACGAGTTGGATCTAGTCCCAACTCAGACAACAATATCAATACAGTCAAAGCACCAAAGCCCTGAATTTGAGTAAAATCAACGCCACTAATACGATACAAATGAGTCCGCAAGTCAAATTGAGGTGCATTCCCTGGTTGTTTTTTACCGCGACGTTTGGGTTTACCTAAAGGCTTTTTTGTTACATCAAGCTTAGAGGCAAAGTCAGCCAAGCATTGTTCAATTTGAGCATCAATGGCGAGAATTTGTGTCTGGTAAAACTCGTAAAGTTGCAACTCCTGTTGCAGGATGAAAATCAGTTCACAGCGATAGTCACCCTTCATTGCGGAAGCAATATCTTCAGCAAAACTACGTACACTCTCATTATCCCTGTCTACAGGAACGCTTACCCAATGTCTATCAGCACCAATATCAATACCTGCGGCATTTGAGTTAATTACAGGTAAGTCTCTTTGAGCGGCGGCAATTGGTTGTTCCTGCTTCTTCATAGGTTTTGACGAGAGCGATTGCGTCATGTTTATGTAAGGATGTACCATGCCTGGGTGAGGCCAATAAATCTAATCTCTCAAACGGGATAGTAACTCTCGTTACTTCACCAATATTTCTGCCAAAATCACCCAGAACCAGGCTCACATTCGGGCGAATACTGCACCATTGATAAGACGGTTTTTGCTGTCATGGTACTAATTTAGTTTAGTATTTATTAGCTTTAAAACGTTGGCTAGTCTGTGTTTCTCCTATATTTTGCTAGTGCGTCGCCGCGCTAGTTAGAGGCTCATATCTTGCACCATTTTCAATTTTGTAGGGTGGGCATCGCCCACCAACGCAAATACAAGGGTTCCAGGCAATGGTGGGCACTGCCCACCCTACAAAAAATGCATTATTGCAACTGGTGCAAGATGTCAGTCAAGCGTCCTGTAGTGATAGAAATTGATTGGCAAAGGTATTTTCATCAACATCGAGCTTTTGGCGTTCTTCCTCTGCTTCGACACATACGTTGGCTATTTCATCTAATTGAACTAAAGTCTCGTGTGCTTCTATTTGGCGATTTTCAAAGACTTGACGAACTTTTTCGGCGCGATCGCATCTCGCCTCCCGCACCAGACCCACTTACACTTCGCTGACAATTTTCACCTCTAAGTTCTCGGTGATACTTTGGAAGAGTTCCAACGCTGCTTCTAAATCCAATGTGCCAGTAAGTCTGCGTAACTCTGCTGTAGTAAACTGCATCTAGAGAGAAATTCTGGTGGAAATACTGGATGACAATGTGAAAAAAATCCTGATTTTATCAGCCAATCCGAACAATACGGCGAGACTGCGCTTGGATAAAGAAGTACGCGAAATTCAGGCGGGGTTAGAACGTGCCAAGATTCGAGAGCAGTTTGAGATCATAACTAAATGGGCTGTGCGTCCTGAAGATTTGCGGCGATCGCTTTTAGATCATCAACCTGAGATTGTCCATTTTTCGGGACATGGGGAAGGGGATAAAGGTTTGGTGTTGGAAGATCAGAACGGACAGTTGCAACTGGTGAGTACAGGATCACTGGGCAGGCTGTTTAAGTTATTTCAGTCCAAGATAGAATGTGTGGTGTTAAACGCCTGCTATAGTGAGGCGCAAGCTGAGGCAATTCACCAACATATTAATCATGTGGTGGGAATGAATCAAGCGGTAGGAGATAGGGCGGCAATTGAATTTGCTGTGGGGTTTTATGATGCTCTAGGGGCAGGTAGAACATACGATGATGCTTACGAGTTTGGGCGTATTGCCATTGATTTAGAGAATATCCCTGAATATGCTACCCCAGTCCTCAAAAGCCGCAAGCCCCCAGTTGCACAACCAGAAATCTTCCCCCCTTCCCCTTGCAAACGCATCTTCATCAGCTACAAGCGTCACGTCACCCCCGATGAGCCGATTGCTTTACAAGTTCAACAGGCGCTAGCTCAACATCACACAGTATTTATCGACCAAATTATCACGGTAGGCACACGCTGGGCTGAACGCATTGAAGCTGAACTTTGTCAAGCAGATTTCTTCATTGTTTTCCTTTCTGAGCATTCTATTCACAGCGAAATGGTAGAGGCGGAAATTGCGACAGCCAGTCGCCTCGCCAAGGAACAAAACGGAAAACCGATGATTCTCCCGGTGCGCCTGGCATATAGAGAGCCGTTTCAGTATCCTTTGAGTGCTTATCTTGATGCAATTAACTGGGCATTCTGGCGAGATGAGGAGGATACACCGCGCTTGATTGCGGAATTGATGCAGGCGATTTCTGGGGGTGAATTGGCGATCGCACAGGCGAATCAAGCTGATTTACTCCAGCCACGGGAAGCATCAACTTTACCTCAGCCATTTCCTTCCGCACAGCCGATATCTCTGGAAATGCCCGAAGGGACAATGGATGGCGAGTCTCAGTTTTATGTGGAACGCGATCGCGATGTTTTGGCTTTAAATGCCATTCAGCGTCAAGGTGTGACAATCACCATTAAAGGCCCCCGACAAATGGGCAAGAGTTCCTTATTAATTCGCACCTGTAACGCGGCGGTGAAAGCAGGTAAGCGCATAGCTTTCTTGGATTTTCAATTATTTGATCAAACAGCCTTAACCAATGCTGACTTATTCTTTCGGCAATTCTGCTCTTGGCTAACTGATGAAATAGAAATGGCGGATAGAGTTGATGAATATTGGAATTTGCCCTTGGGTAATAGTCAGCGTTGCACCCGCTATATTGGGCGTTATTTGTTGAAAGAATTTGGTCAGCCCTTGGTGTTAGCAATGGATGAAGTTGAGAGGGCTTTTGATACCGAATTCCGTTCTGATTTCTTTGGAATGCTTCGCAGTTGGCACAACAACCGCGCCACCACCGCGATTTGGAAGCAACTGGATTTAGCGCTGGTGACTTCTACTGAACCCTACCAATTAATTGATAATCTCAACCAATCGCCGTTTAATGTGGGCGAGGTGATTGACTTAGAAGATTTTACCGCCGCACAGGTTACAGACCTCAATCGCCGTCACGGTTCACCGCTTAATTCTAGTGAAGCACAGCAGTTAATGGCGTTGCTGAATGGGCATCCTTATTTAGTCAGGTTGGCGCTTTATTTAATAGCTAGTCAGCGCTTCACCACTGCGGAATTATTTGCCAAAGCCACGGACGATAATGGCCCCTTTGGTAATCATGTGCGTAATCATTTGTTTCGGCTGCATAGTAAAGCGGAATTAGTGCCAAGTATGCTTCAGGTAATTCGCCATAATAGCTGCGATGATGAGCGCGTATTTTTTAGGTTGCGGGGTGCGGGTTTGGTGCGACGGGAGGGGAGAACGGTGATCCCGCGTTGTCAACTTTACGCCGATTATTTCCGGGAGAATCTTCGTGGATAAACGGCAAGCTTTGGTAGGGTGCGTTATCACGAAGTGTAACGCACCGAAAATCTCGGACGGTGCGTTAGCCTACGGCGTAACACACCCTACGACTTGCAATGACGAACACCTGTCATTGTCATTGCGAATGAAGCGCAGCGGAATGAAGCAATCGCAAGATGGTTGGGATTGCTTCTCTTCACTTCGTTCCGCTCGCAATGACAATTCGCGGGATGTGGAGAATAATTATGTCCAAGCCAAAGTTAAACACTTGTCATTGCGAATGAAGCGCAGCGGAATGAAGCAATCGCAAGATGGTTGGGATTGCTTCCCTCCACTTCGTTCCGCTCGCAATGACAGATCGAGACATGGGGGGAATGATTATGTCCAACCCACATAAACAATTGTCATTGCGAATGAAGCGCAGCGAAATGAAGCAATCGCAAGATGGTTGGGATTGCTTCTTTCCACTTCGTTGCGTACCCTGCGGGAAGGCGTTCCGCCAACGCAATGACAGATCGAGAAATGGGGGGAATAATCATGTCTAACCCAACCATTTACACAGTCGGTGGGACGGTGCAGGCTGGTGGTGGGATTTATATTCCCCGCCAAGCTGATGAAGAATTATTGAAGTTATGCAGGGACGCGACTTTCGCTTATGTCCTCACGCCGCGACAGATGGGTAAGTCGAGTTTGATGGTACGCACGGCGCAAACATTGGCAGCAGAAGGGATACGGGCGGTAATAGTTGACCTTCAGGAATTGGGGGCGCAGGTTACAGCCGAACAGTGGTATTTTGGCTTTTTGGTGAAGCTGGATGACCAACTCATGTTTGAGACTGATGTGGTGAGTTGGTGGCGAGAACATGAATATTTGGGAGTTTCGCAACGGCTGACGCTGTTTTTTGAGAAGGTGTTACTGGCTGAGGTAGAGGAAAAAGTGGTGATTTTTGTGGATGAAATTGATTCCACCCTCAGCTTAGATTTCACCGATGATTTTTATACGGCGATTCGTTATCTCTACGTTGCCCGTGCGACTAATCCTGAGTTTCAGCGTCTTTCTTTGGTGTTGATGGGGGTGGCAACGCCCGGTGATTTAATCCGTGATGCCAAGCGCACACCATTTAATATTGGACAACGGGTGGATTTGACAGATTTTACCTTTGAGGAAGCCTTACCACTGACAGAGGGATTGGGGTTGGCTACTGAGGAGGCACAGCAAGTACTGCGGTGGGTGCTGAAATGGACGGAGGGACATCCCTATTTAACACAGCGATTGTGTGGGGCATTGGTGAAGGAGGGGAATGGGAATGGGAAAGCCTTCGTTGACCGCGTAGTTCAGAATATTTTCTTCGGCGCAATGAGTGAGCAAGATAATAACTTGCAGTTTGTGCAGGATATGTTGACGAAACGCGCACCTGACCCAGAGGTTTTGACTAAATACCGTGAGATTCGTTTAGGTAAGCGTCCAGTTGTGGATGAGGAACAGTCAATAGTTAAATCTCACCTGAAGTTGTCGGGGGTGGTGCGGCGAGAGCAGAATGTTTTAAAGGTCAGAAATCAAATTTATCGGCAAGTATTTGACCGCAAGTGGTTGAATGAACATTTGCCTTTTAACTTGCGGGATAGGTGGGAGCAGCTGAAACCTGCGCTGCCTTATGTGGTGGGACTGTTAATATTTTCGGGTTTAATGACGGGAGCGGCTTTGTATGTGAATGAGCAGCGTTTAATTGCTCAAAATGCCCGCACAGAAGCAGAAAAACGCCGTGTTAATGCTGAAATTCTTACCGAGAGTCTCAAATCACAAAACCTGCTGGCATCAAATTTAGAGTTTGATGCTTTAATACCAGGCTTGAAGGTAGGCAAGCGGCTCAAAAAACCAGATACAAATGTAGAAGCAGATACCCGCCTTTTGGCGGTAGTTACTCTCCAACAGGCAGTTTATGGGGTTAAGGAACGTAACCGACTAGAAAGTCATAGCAATTCGGTCAGGGGTGTGGCATTCAGCCCCGATGGCAAAACCATTGCCTCTGCCAGTGAAGACCAGACGGTGAAGTTGTGGAATCTTCAGGGGCAGGAACTGCAAACTCTCCAAGGTCATAGCAATTCGGTCTATAGCGTGGCATTCAGCCCCGATGGCAAAACCATTGCCACCGCCAGTGATGACAACACAGTGAAGTTGTGGAATCTGGATGGGCAGGTCTTGCAAACTCTTCAAGGTCATAGCAGATCGGTCTATAGCGTGGCATTCAGCCCCGATGGCAAAACCATTGCCACCGCCAGTGATGACAACACAGTGAAGTTGTGGAATCTGGATGGGCAGGTCTTGCAAACTCTTCAAGGTCATAGCAGATCGGTCTATAGCGTGGCATTCAGCCCCGATGGCAAAACCATTGCCTCTGCCAGTGGTGACAACACGGTGAAGTTGTGGAATCTCCAGGGGCAGGAGTTGCAAACTCTCAAAGGTCATAGCAATTCGGTCTATAGCGTGGCATTCAGCCCCGACAGCAAAACCATTGCCTCTGCCAGTGAAGACAAGACGGTGAAGTTGTGGAATCTGGATGGGCAGGTCTTGCAAACTCTTCAAGGTCATAGCAGTGCGGTCTGGAGCGTGGCATTCAGCCCCGACAGCAAAACCATTGCCACCGCTAGTTTTGATAACACAGTGAAGTTGTGGAATCTCCAGGGGCAGGAGTTGCAAACTCTCAAAGGTCATAGCAGTTCAGTATATAGCGTGGCATTCAGCCCCGACGGCAAAACCATTGCCTCTGCTAGTCTTGACAAGACAGTGAAGTTGTGGAATCTTGCTGGGCAGGTCTTGCAAACCCTCAAAGGTCATAGCAGTTCAGTATATAGCGTGGCATTCAGCCCCGACGGCAAAACCATTGCCTCTGCTAGTCTTGACAAGACAGTGAAATTGTGGAATCTGGATGGGCAGGTCTTGCAAACTCTTCAAGGTCATAGCAGTTCGGTCTGGGGCGTGGCATTCAGCCCCGACGGCAAAACCATTGCCTCTGCTAGTCTTGACAAGACAGTGAAATTGTGGAATCTGGATGGGCAGGAGTTGCAAACTCTTCAAGGTCATAGCAGTGCGGTCTGGGGCGTGGCATTCAGCCCCGACGGCAAAACCATTGCCACCGCCAGTTTTGACAACACAGTGAAATTGTGGAATCTGGATGGGCAGGTCTTGCAAACTCTTCAAGGTCATAGCAATTCGGTCTATAGCGTGGCATTCAGCCCCGACAGCAAAACCATTGCCACCGCCAGTGATGACAACACAGTGAAGTTGTGGAATCTGGATGGGCAGGTCTTGCAAACTCTTCAAGGTCATAGCAGTTCGGTCAGGGGCGTGGCATTCAGCCCCGACGGCAAAACCATTGCCACCGCCAGTTTTGACAACACAGTGAAATTGTGGAATCTGGATGGGCAGGTCTTGCAAACCCTTAAAGGTCATAGCAGTGAAGTCAATAGCGTGGCATTCAGCCCCGACGGTAAAACTATTGCCTCAGCAAGTTCTGACAACACGGTGAAGTTGTGGAATCTCCAGGGGCAGGTGTTGCAAACCCTTAAAGGTCATAGCAGTGAAGTCAATAGCGTGGCATTCAGCCCCGACGGTAAAACTATTGCCTCAGCAAGTTCTGACAACACGGTGAAGTTGTGGAATCTCCAGGGGCAGGTGTTGCAAACCCTTAAAGGTCATAGCAGTGAAGTCAATAGCGTGGCATTCAGCCCCGACGGTAAAACTATTGCCTCAGCAAGTTCTGACAACACGGTGATGTTGTGGAATCTGAATTTGGATGACTTAATGGTGAAGGGTTGCGCTTGGGCGCGGGATTATTTGCAGAATAACCCCAATGGTAAGGGGGAGAGGGGGGTGTGTGAGAGGTGAGGGGGGCAGGGGGCAGGGGGCAGGGAGCAGGGGGAAGGGTGAGTAACAAAAATTTTGCTGTTCATAACGAATGTCGTCGTGTTGGTTATGAACGGGAGCGTTTTCATGACGAACGTCGTGATGTTGTTTACGAACGTCGTGATGTTGGTTATGAACGTCGTCATGTTGGTTATGAACGTCGTCATGTTGGTTATGAACGTCGTGATGTTGGTTATGAACGTCGTCATGTTGGTTATGAACGTCGTCATGTTGGTTATGAACGTCGTCATGTTGGTTATGAACGTCGTCATGTTGGTTATGAACGTCGTCATGTTGGTTATGAACGTCGTCATGTTGGTTATGAACGTCGTCATGTTGGTTATGAATGCGATCGCTTTCATAAGTCAAAGTGACAAATAATTTGGACACGCGGACAAATAATTTGGCAATCGACAGATGGAATGGAGAATAGGAGACTCGAACCCCTGACCTCTGCGGTGCGATCGCAGCACTCTACCAACTGAGCTAATTCCCCTTAAACAGCCAAGCAAAATCTCACTTATTCGCTCAACACCCCTTGCACATCATATTCTAACATCAGATATCATAGGCTGACCTAACCCCTAAATGTCCTAGTGATGCTCTTTTTAGGACAGTTTTAGGACAATGAGAGCAATCGCACCAACTAATAACAACGGCTCTATCCAGCTAAAATTATCCTGGGGCGGGAAGAGGTACAGCTTCAATCCAGTACCTGGGGGGCACTATACAGATAAAAGGGATTTGTTAACAGCACAGGCGATCGCTACAAAAATACAGAATGACATCCTAGCTAATAACTTTGACCCCACGTTAGATCGTTACAGGCTATCCCCTAAACTAAACAAGTCTAAACCAGTTACTTTAATTGAAATTTGGGATTTATGGGTTGAGTCCTTAGAACTGCCAGCACACACTAAGGCTGACCACTACCACTGGGTACGTCAAATGATACTCAAAGCCAAGTTGGAGTTGACATCCACTACATGGTTGACCACTACTAAACTAGCTCCTAGAACTTACAACGAACGCTTAGGTATGTTAAAGGCTTGTTTTGATTGGGCGGTTAGTCAAAGCTATGTAGAAAGTAATCCTTATATTGCACTTAAGTCACGGAAGGGCGGTAAAGCAAAGGTTGTACCATTCACCCTATGCGAAGCCAAAAGTATATTCGATGGCTTCCGGGAACACTACCCCCATTACCTGCCATTCGTATTGTTTCTAATGACTACAGGTACTCGCACTGCAGAGGCAATTGGTCTTAGATGGAAGCACATCGACTTAGCAACTGGCACGGTGACAATATCTGAGTCAATGCCAAGAGACTTATTAGGTAATGGATACACGCGGATAAGAAAGGATACAAAGACTGGTAATACAAGGTGCTTTGTTGTACCAAAGGAACTTTTAGAAGTAATAATCAACATGCAACCGTCCCCCTGCGGCCAGGAAGATTTAGTGTTTTTAAGCCCCAAAGGTTGCATCATAGATGCTGACAACTTCCGGGAAAGGCAATGGAAACGAGTACTAGAAAAGCAGGGTATTCCCTATAGGAAGCCTTATACCGCTAGGCATACGATGATAAGCCACGCCATAGAAAAGGGTGTTCCTATAACTGGGTTAGCTTACCTGGTTGGGCATAAAGACACCAGCATGATAATTAAGACCTACGGACACATGGTTAACAAACCAGAACTGCCTACACTTTTTTAATCACTATATTTAACAAACTTTTCCATCACGTTGGAGCATTTTTTATGGTTGGCGTATCCAAAGGTATTGTGAAAGTTGAGTCTTTTAGAGGCAAGTTAAGACTAAGGTTGCCATCTACTATTGCAAAAGATTCAAAAAGATATATATCCACAGGTTTGGATGACACAAGAGTGAACCTACAGAAAGCACAAATTATGGCATGGCAGATAGAGGATGATGCTAAAAATGGCACATTTGATTTTAACAAATTTAAATTAAATAATTTAACAAATCCAAATAACCAAATTAAAAAAGTAGTTCTTTACGCTAGAGTCGGCACTCGTAGACAACTAAATGCACTTGCGTCACAAATAGCTTACCTTTTAGAGAAGTACCCAGGTTCTGAAGTTGTTAAAGATGTTGCTAAAGGAATAAATTGGAAGCGTAAAAACTTTATTAAATTAATGGAACGTGTTAACAACAAAGAAATAACCACAATTGTAGTAACTGACAAAGATAGATTATGCGATTCTGGTTTTGAGTTTGTTAAATGGTTTTGCAATCTTAATAACTGTCAAATAGTAGTTCTTAACAACAAAGAATTGTCCCCGCCTGTAATTGAATAACCGCTTCGTCTTTTAGGGTATTTAAAACGCTACACCCCATACAAGACAATGGGTTGGCGCTGCGCCTTTAATTTAATAAACTAAAACAAATCACTATCGCTAAACCCTTATCCAGTAATGGTTATACTTGTTTCAAGTTATTTAATCGCTATCGTTAACTTTTTGCTTAGAGGAAAAGGGTTTCAATGGCATCCCTAAAACTAACTTTAATAAACCAATCGGTCGGTTTGTTAAAATAATTTGTTGTACTTTGTTAAATCTGCTGGTGTGGGTTTTTCAATACTTTAACAAATAGCTTAAAAAAACCCAGGAAACTAACTTTGTTAAACAGACTGATTGCATAAAAACTCAAGCGAATATTAACTTTGTTAAATCACTTTGTTAAACCTCCCCCTCGCGCAAGTTTTTTTAAATTTCTTATTTATTAAATAAACAAACCCAACTTTGTTAAACCTAATTTTGTTAAACCTCACCTTGGTCACGCAATGAGAGAACATCCGCTCCCTCGCGCAAGTTTCTTATTTAATTTCTTATTTATTAAATTATTTATAAATTTTCTGGTTGTGTTGGTTGTTTTGGGTTTGTTTGTTTTGGTTGTCTGTCGGTCTGGTTGTTTGTTTGTTTGGGTGTGGGTTTGTGTGGGTTGGTTGGGTGTGGGTGTGGTTTTGTTGTGGCTGTTGTGGTTTGTGTGTGGTGTGGTGGTTAAGTATTGTTCTGATGAGTAGAAGCTACACTCCATATCCAGTAAGGACTAGAGGCATTTATCTGTTTTAGTTAGGGAAATATCACCTTAAATCAAAATAAAAATAGAAAAAGAAACAGTTGAAACTGAATCAGTTTATGCCCTTGCTTTGTTAGTTCTGGTTGTGACTAATTTAAAAAAAATATTACCTATTTGTAATTTATGTACTTCAAAATGTAATTCGATAATTTATAATTGTTATATAGTTTCAAAACTAGTGCTGAGTTTCTTAATAAAGGATAAAAAAATGGGGAGAATTAAAAGCGTATTTGGAGTAACACAAAATTATTTAGCCTTGATATTAGAAATCAACCCAGTATCAATATCAAAATGGTTGGATGGCAAGGCAAGACCAAGACTATATCTGCACCAAGTAGAGGCATTAATGGAAGTTACAAAAAAGACTCTACCGGAGCTAAGAGAAATACTTGACCCAGAGCATTAATTATCTGGGTACATATTAATAACTTTTTATTTGTAATGTTGAATAGATAAAAAAAGTGCCCGGTTGTCAGCCGGGCTAATTTAAAAAGTCTAAAGGATATAATAATGTCTAATTCAAGAGTCCCACAAGGGGGCAAATCAGATTCAGTCGTAGTGTTAAACCAGGATTCCTCTTGTTTATATGGACATTGTAACCCTATAAATATTATACCAGGTAATCAAGAAGAGAGTAGAAGCAAAGTTAACAAAACTTGGAAGGATTACAGACCTGTAAAATCATATGTTGTCACCCCATCAGTTAGAAACTATTTAGAGAATGAGTTATTAAGTGGGTTTAATAAAGACAGCCGCAGGTTTGTATATCATTTAATAGCCAGAAGTGTTGATATGGTGTTGCGTTTGTTAAATGGCTATATAAATAATTACAGCAAATGGATTGAGAAGAATTTCTCTAAAGCTGAGATTGGAATACTGGAGCTTGCAGAGATTATTGAAATCGACCACAGCTACAGTGTGGAACTGCATAAGAGTAAACAGTATCGAATAAAACCATCAATCTTATATAAAATAGATGAGTTAATATTTCAGGATTTAATAAACTTAAACCATGAACGATATGACTTGATGAAGGGTAAGAGCATTAAAGACGCTCTTGTGTCCATCCTCTATGATGAAAACAATAATTGTCTGCCAGAGATAGTCGTACAGCGTATTAAAGGATATGCCCCTTGCGAGTTTAATTGGAAGGGATGTGTTGATTGGGTTATTAAATTAAGAAACGAAGCAAATTTAATAAAGCAACAACATGGCAGTAACACCAGTAAATTCCAAAGTGCGTATGCGCGTTATCGTAATGACCTTGACAAGTTAAGAAAAATAATTACTGATTGTGGTGCAATTCATTTACATGGCGACACATGGGTGTACATGGCTCCGTATAAGGCTCAGAAGTCTGGCAGGTTAACTCACATTGGTGGTGGGTTTCAGAGTGCTTCAAGAGGTTTTACAGCAGCGGCATTTAAAGACAACCCGAACTACAACAATTATGATATGACTTCAGCCCAGCCAAACTGTATGGCTCAATTGTTAGAGAGTTTGGGGTTGGATGCAAGTTTTATTAAAAATGAAATATTATATTCTAAAAATAAAGAAGCATTGTTTGAGCGCTGCGGAATTAAAAAGCAAACTGGTAAAGATTATTTAATAGCTTTATTAATAGGTTCCCCTATAGTACCCGCCACAATAGAATCAAGAGAACGCTTTGCTGCTGTTTCAAGGCTAATGGATGAATGGAAAAATGCTCAAGAAACAAATAACTTCCACAAATTAATAACTACGTTGGAGGGTGAGACTAAAGAGGTGAAAATTAAAAAAATAAAACCTCCAGCCACTATCTCACTTTTATTAAAAGAATTTAATAACAATGACAAATTAGCTTTTGAAGCATTACAAAAAATTAGTTATGAATTTGCGCCTTTAATAAAAGTCATTGAAGAATATAGACAACTTTTAACAAAACTAATAAAACCAAAAACTGATGATGATAAAGGTTTAACAAAACCAGATTGGTTAACTAAACATAAAGGGATTACCTACATTAAAAATAAATGCGGGATGTTGTTAAAAGTTGATGACTTACACGCTAGTCAATTGATTGGAAAAGTAACAGCCCATTTACTGCAAGGGATGGAAGCTGCTTATATGTCATTTATTATTCAACTTGGTGATAAATATAGTTACAAAGCTGTACAAGACTTTCATGACGGGGCGATTATTAAAGGGGCAGTACCTATAGAAGCAGAATTAGAAGCTTCTAGTTTATCGGGAGTTGAAGGGAAGTTAGAAATTAAACCTTTTGAAGACCCTTTTAACAAATATAATCCAGCAATATTTGATAACTTTATTAAATCTTTTAATATCCATGCCAACTCTGATGAAGAATTAGATACTGATAGTGCGGCGTTATTAACTTTTACTGAAACGACTGCATTTCACCTCGATGAAATCATTTCTAGTACCATAGAATATAAACCTGTTATCAATTCTGATAAACGTGCAACCACGGGGGTTACAGACATTAACAAAGTTGAAAATATTAAAATTAACAAAGCACAGCTTTCAATAATGGAACTCAAGCGCGACGATGCGGAGTTAAATTTCGATTCTGATGAACAACTAGATGCATGGATGGTAGAACTTAGAAAAATTGAAGATGAAGAAGAACAAAAAAAACAGTTTAACAAATTTAAAAAATATGCAATTAAGATGGCATTAGCTAGCTAGCGACGAACACAAATATAAATTTTATTGGTTTAAAAATAATAAATTCGATCGTGACCTAAAAAGACCCATTGTTTTATTAAAAGTACATGGGTCTTTTTTATTAAGCCAGTTACTATTGCGTGAATACTAGTCAATGTCTAAGAAGTCATCACTAACTTCAATTTCTTCCCCCTTTTTTGCAGGGTATAATATAGTGCAATATCTCCATAATTGAACCATTGAGACAGAAGAGTCCAACAACTTATCTCTGTCTCGCTCAGATAAGTTGCTCATGTACTCAATAAAGGACTGAACTAAAGAATCTAACTCTGGTTTATTAACGTCAAGTTGTGCTTTTGAAATCTTAAATAGGATTTCTGTTGCCAGTTGAATAAATGGCTCAGGGGTCTTGGGGTTATCTGTGGTGGCATAATTTTTATTAACCCCGTCCATTGAGATTTTAAAACAAGCCTGACACATTAAAACTGAGTCATAAATTTCTCTATATTTCTCATGATTCATTCCAGCATCTTTAAGCTGATGAACAAACTCATTAGATATATATTTATGATCAAGTACGTGCCCTTTTATTGTAGGTATAAATGTTTTGTTAAAAATATCATAAATACCCCAATCCAGCCCATATATTTGAGTCGCATAGTTCTCTTCCCAAACAGCAACAATTGCTCTATCGGTCGCCCAAAAAGCAGGTTCCCACTTAGGGTATAACTTCTTGAATACATGTTTACATGCCAAAACAATGGAAGTGTAAATATCTACTCGTAGAAAGATGGAATGTACCCACCCTATAGTCTGGGAATACTGTTTACTGGTGGTCTCAAGTATTATGGGCAGTGATTTTTTACGGTCTACCTCACTGTTAGCGTCATCAACGATACCAAGGAAGAAGATACCCTTTAACGAAAGTCTATCTTGTACTTCTTTGTACGAGGGTACGTAGAACTGTTCGCCCCAGTATTTATCACCAGGGGTTAGGTGGTCTTTCCCTGTTGTGTCTATTAACTGCTGCTTAATAAGTTCTACGGAAAGCAGCGGCAGTACTTCGTGATTGATGTCCTCGTTGTTGTCAGACATTTATTTTACCTTCCTTAATTTCGGGCGACTATCATGTAATATATACGTGAGTTATAATCTATACCCGGTAAGAAGATAAAAGAACTTATGCCGCCTCCTCAAGTCACATCCCCTGTTAATAAAGTGGTCAAACCCTTACTGCGTAAATGCCATTGCCTGGTCGGTTATTTTAATAAAAGTCAGTAAATCAAAATTAGATACAAAAAAATACCCACTCAGCACATAGACTCACTGAGTGGGTATTTTTACTCATAATTATAGTCAGTGTTAAGTTATAAAATCACTTAGTGACTTTAACAAAACTCAAATTTTCAATTAGCTTTTTTACCTTTGGGTAAGACGGGGCGTATATCAGACTCAGGTTTAACAAATTGCTTAAGTTCTTCAATAATTGATTCCCATGTGTGATTATTGCTAAGTTTTTCAGCAGCGTAGACTAAAGCCTCATTTTTACTAATACCAATCCCTTCAACGCTATCAGTCAGGTCAAAAATTTCTTTAATTTGAGATTCGGTTAATGGATGCATTTTGTTAAATCCTTGGGTAGATTTTATTTTGATGGGAGGATAGAAATATCTTGTCATTTGTTAAACCTGTCAGATATCTTTTCAATATGGTCATCAATTCTATCTAGTCGATGTATAACCTCTTTATGGTTGCGGTCGTGGTCGCCGACACTTTTTTCATGTTCCTTAGCCAAAGAATCTAGTTTAGTAGCTATCGCACCCAGAGCTTTAAAACCAGACCGACAATCAGAGAGAAACCCTTTTAAATCCAGTAGATAAGCCCCTACGAAGAGAGCTAGGAGTAGAAAACCTACAGTGCCGTTATCCGCAAATACTTTAACAATGGATGTTGGTAGGTCGGGCGGGAGCGGTTGGATGGGGATTTCGATAATATACTTTTTGTTAACAAGCACTAATTCACCTTTGTTAAATATAAGAAAAACCTCTAGGATGTCCTAGAGGTTTATTAAAAGTTGAATTTACTGATTTGATGATTCTCTTGCCAAACGCTCAATAACATCACTAAGGCTAGTAGCGTGTATTTCGCGTTGTTTAGATTCAATCCATTAAGTAATAAAAAGTATTAAGAGTATAATTTTTAACACTTTTTATTACTAATATACTTATTCTACATATACGCGATTAAAGCGGAGGTTTCTACCGTTAACTGACTCACCGCGTATTTGAATACCAGCACTCATATATTCGTTAGCGGTTGGCAGAGTGGCTGAGGTTGAACCAGTGTAAGAAGTGCCGTCAGTCAAGTTGTCAATTTTATAAGAGATAGTAGAGCCAGCGCGGGGGCAGTAGATGTAAAAATCGTAAAGTTTATTATTAGTAAAAGTAGCCCCGGTTATGGGGGTTGTAGTTTGAGTTGTACCGTCTTTAGTAATAAATTGAAATGTTGAATCACTTCTAAAAGTAGAGTAACTAAAACCTGAGAAGTTACCATCGGGCGTATCAGTACTTGTGATATAACCGTCATACCAACCCTTAGAGATAGAAGTAGGGAGCCAAGTATATAAACCTGCGTAGAATCTGGTGTTTGTATATGTAGAATCCGGGAACAGTATTCTAGTGAAGTAGAAATAACCACCAAAACCATTAGCATTTGTTCCTCTACACCAAAGGCGACTATTAGTGCTGAGACTTGATGCGATAAAAGTGGTATTTGGGGTAACGTTTACGTTAGTAACACTAGCGCTGGCGAGATTGACCATTAAAGGTACTAAATCATCTGTTGGCGCTATATGGGAGACTGTACCTAGAGTGGTGCTGAACTGCCCATAAGTTCCAATAGTAGACCCGTTTGTTGGGTAGAAGATGGTAACAGGATTTCTAGCTAATCCTGTCTGAGAAAGATATTCTCTACCATCTGGGGTTTGTGTAACTGGAAACGACCGACCTCCGATATCAGAGGCATATAGTAGAACATTATTAGATGCTGGAGCGGAAGGCTTGCTTGAACTGATAGCAATACTAATAGTGGGGATAGTTTTTAACCCAGTAATAGTTTGTGCCGTGTTAGTAGTTAATAAATTACCAACAGTAATACTATCAAGCTTTGTTTTATCAGCGGCAGACATAGAACCAGCAAGAGAAACGGTAGCTGGCGCACCAATCATTATTTCATCGGGGGTAATCTTTCTATTACCTGTAGTCCCAGCACTAATGTCTACAATTGGTAAAACATCAACAGCACGGTCTAGAGCAGCACCAGTTAGTGCTGCCTCAGCGGAAATCTTCGTATTAGGCATTAATAAACCTCAAAAATAAATCTATAAAATTAGGTATTTATGGAAGCGTAGTAGACACCACTACCGCCAGACCCTACAAATACATCACCAAAAACTTGAAGGCTTGCCCCCATGCAGTTAGGATCGTTGCCTATTTTGACACTCCCGATATCGATTAAATTCCAAGTAGCGCCAAGGTCTGTTGATTGATAAATACCCCATACGCCCCCTCTAGAGGCAAACGCATACACTGTATACGTAGCACCTGTTGAAGTACCCTTACCTAGTGCTGCCAGTTTAACTTTGTTAAAATCTGACATAGCTGTAAAGGAAGCCCCGCCATTAGTAGATAATGCTAGCTTTGGTGAAGAACCACTAGTTGAGTCTGTATATAACCATACATGTCCCTCTTCTGTGGGGGAAGGAAGTACACCATAATAAACGTGAGTTGTTCTAACGCCTGTGCTGCTATTAACTTTTTCCCAAGTGTAATCTGGACCAATAAATGAACCATTCCAGGTTGCAACCCAAAGGCTATTATCTGTCAGGTAGTAGATGCTGACAAATCTAAATTAGGTGGGTGCATCATCGTAGCTTGCCCAGGTGCAGGTAAAACAACCTATTTAGGTACTGCGTGGGGTAGGTTGAAAGCCCAGTTCGGGAATAACTTTAAAAGCTTGGCTGTGGTGGTCAAACAAAGCGATTTGCAAGCCTTCAAGAAATGCTCAGATAATGCATTATGTGTGAAAAGTTCCCCGGTAGATGCTGCTGTCGCAATTATTAAATTTATCAACCAAGGGATGCACCATGACGGCAATGTAAAACGGTTATTTCTTGACGACTTCCTAACTATGATTGGGAAGCTTGAGAACGCTTGCAAGGGGCTGTTTATAAACCCAAGTAATTATAGGGTTTATATGGACAGCAAAGAGAAAAAAGACGCTGGTGATTTTGACGCTATCTCACTCTACGACTGTCTTCTAGATGCCTTAAATGAAGCTTGGCTAGTGGGTAGAGAGTTTAACCTTTCTCTTTGGGTATCTTCCCACTCTTCCAATGTTGAGTCACTACCTTTCGCTAAGTCTAGGGATGCTAGAGCAGTTGGTGATTTAATATTCTTAGCTAAAAACAATCAAAGAGAATTTATTGAACAGGCATTAAATAACCCCAACCTTATCGGTAACAACACCAAGAGACAGCAGTTAAAGTCAGTTTTCGATGGCTTCGCCGCATCTAGTAACGAACCTTGGGTATTAGCTAAATATAATAACTGGTCACTAGGGATTGTATCTAGTGAAGTGAGGGAAGAATACGAAAAGTATAGACACCAATGGGATAACGAAGTACACGAGCCAGCTAGTGTTCACTTAACAAACGGCGCGTTAAGTGATCGTATGTTAAATACACTCTACAAGATTCCTGTACATATAAGCGATATGGAGCGATTAGAACGGTCATTTTCTTTACCATCAGTGCAAGAAATAAAAGTACTTCCAGCCCATCCATTAGTATCAAAGATAATAGAGATTATTAATGCTTCTTCATCAGGTTCGATTAGGTTTGATGCCTTGCGTAAAAGTAGAAAATGGGGTACTGAAAACCCTAAAAGTGAGGACATAAAAGAAGCTCTTAAACTACTAGTGGAAGCTGAAAAAATAAGTGGTAGTGATGATGAAGGTTACACATTAATAAAATAATCTGGGTGTTCAGGAACAGTTCCAGGAACAGATAAAAAGGGAGCCTGGAACAGTCAGGAACAAGGTAATATCAATGTTCCTGGCGTTCCTGGGACATGTTCCTGAGTCTGTTCCTGAGAACAAACTATTAACTAAAGAGGTTTTTATAACTGAACTCGACTTATATTCAGAAGTTATTTTATTGAATAAAAGCAGCTTTTCATTTAGTAAAAGATGTCCAGAAATAAATGTCTTTTTGGTGAGATTTAATAACCCCTTATGATACACATTAGTATCATAGGGGTTATTTTTTTTTATCTAAATTCAAGTGACTATGTTGAGGTCATTTATGTGCTAGAAAGCACTAAAATATACAAAGTTTTTATTAGTCATTTGACACCTTAATAGCTAGTCTGACACAAGGGTAGGTTAATAAAGGTTAAAGTGCCCCGTAGCTCATTCTAGACACCGATGGGAGCATTATTAGCCGCTGGCGCGCCGAGTTGTCGGGCAGTCACTATTTTCGCTTGGGCATGAGCGTGTATCCCCCTCACTTTTTTGCTCCGCAACGACCGCATTGGAGCCTTGGGGTTATCTCGTGTGTTGTTTCTTATGTCCCATCACTATAATGTGACACGGGATTTTTAACAAACTTATCGGTCTGTTTAACAAAGTCATGGGAGCTAACAAACTTATCGGTCTGTTTGTTAAAGTTGAGGTGGCTTAACAAATTAATGCTATTTTTAAAAGTTATGGAGGTTTAACAAACAGACCAATCAGTCTGTTTAACAAAGTTATAGAGTTTAACAAACCAATCAGTCGGTTTGTTAAAGTTGTGGAGGCTTAACAAACTGGGGCTGGCTAGTTTAACAAAACTTCATAAACAGCTTATTGTGGATGTCATAAGGGTCAGGTAATATTAGGACAGCATTAGGACAGTTTAGGACAAACTAGAGACCTGGACCTCGCTGGCTGGAATGGAGAATAGGAGACTCGAACCCCTGACCTCTGCGGTGCGATCGCAGCACTCTACCAACTGAGCTAATTCCCCTTAAACAGCCAAGCAAAATCTCACTTATTCGCTCAACACCCCTTGCACATCATATTCTAACATCAGATATCATAGGCTGAAGGTCTCGGCGAGCGAATACTTCGTGTACCCTTTCTAGTTCTAAATCACTTAAATAATCCACAGTCCAGTTACAACAGCGCTGGAGCATGTGGAATGGGTAAGTATTTGCTACCCCAACTACTGGCATAGTAGCTTTCTTGGCTGCTGCTATACCTGCTGGAGTATCTTCAATCGCCAGACACTCTTGTGGCTGCAGATGTAAGTCAGGATATTCCTGATTTAGGCGTTCCACTGCTAGGAGGTAGCCAGACGGGTCTGGTTTACTGGTAGTGATGTCATCACCTGCTACGATGATGTTAAAATATTCAGTTAGTTTGGCACGATTAAGTACTAATTCTATTTCTTGGCGAATCGCGCCGCTGACTAGCCCTAGTTTCAAATTCTTTGAACGCACTTGAAATATTAAGTCATCTAAACCCGTATATAAAGGTAGTTTTTCGATTTTCTCTAGTTCTAGGGCATATCCTTGTGCTTTGCGGTTCAGCAGCTGAGTTAAATAGTCTTCACTGGCCACTCTACCGCGAGTTGCGAGTAGTTCTTGAAAACAAACACTGTCGCTGCGTCCTAAAGAAGCTTGAAGCTCATTCATCTTTTGGGGTTGGAGATTTTCCTCAATGAGAATCTCATCTATTAATTTGAGGTGGATTCGCTCATCGTTAATGATGACACCATTAAAATCAAATAAAACTGCCTTTAAACTCATGCCCTTATGCCAAAAACCGGGGTTTCAAGTCCCCCCAAATTATGATCTACTGTATTATCTGTCGATGTTGGTACGTACTGCCGAACATTTTTATAGGTAGTCAAATCTTCTCGATAAATGGGTTTTACGCCGCTAGTTACCTGATGTATCCACCAAACATCATGGGTTTGCACAGCTTTAAACCCGGCTTTACCCATACTCTCATCTAGGTTGAGAGTGGCGTACTCACGAAGATATGGTTCCTCAAAAACTTCCTTGAGCCATTCTAACTGAAGCAGGGTCTTTTGATTGCTATCTAAAATTAATATTTGCCCACCCACTACTAACAACCGGAAGCTTTCCTGTAGAATAGCCTGGGAAACTACAGATGGAATTTCACGTAATAGCAAAGAAACTGTGACTAAGTCAAAAGAACCCTGAGGTAAAGCCGTTCTCTGAGCATTTCCATGTCGCCAGAGGATGTTTAAATCAGCGCTTGTGGCTTTGTGTTCTGCTCTGACTAACATGTAAGGCGATAAGTCTAAGCCAATGACTTCTGCTTGAGGGAAAGCTTGCTTTAACATTAAGGTTGTGGAACCTGTGCCGCAACCCAAATCGAGTATGCGTCTTGGTTGTACCTTGATTGTATCTATTAACGCCTGACGGACTAGGGTTTCGTTGGGAGGTAGCAGATATTGGGTGACAGAATCGTAGTTAACTACTGCTTGCGGGTTGAGATATCCACCCTCAATCCCGCGAAATTTGTAGTTACTGTAGTATGCGGGAATTTCAACATCTAATCTGTGGAAGCGATCGCCCTCTTTTTCCCAGTCAACACTCAAAGCATAGCGTTTTAAGCCCTCTTCATCAATCAAAAGACCTACCACAGGGGATAAAAACTTTTCCCAGATTGTATTTTGGCGCTCTGTCATGGGATTTGCTTTGAGTTGATGGGCTATTTAAACCACAGTCATATTATTTACAAATTTTAATATATTCCTGGCATATCTGGAGCAACTGGAGTGACAAATAAAACAAACAGAATACATTAGTTGTCAGTCATCAAGATTTCGCACTACAATTGTAATACAAAATCAACTACACCCTAAGAGCAGTTCTTTAGCTGGACGAAAACTCAAAATGTCAATTACTATAACTAGTCAAAACATCGCCTTTTCACCGAGAAATCACTCTAAATAGATTCCAAAAACAATAAAACTATGCCCTACGAAAAGTTAGAAATTACCACACCAAAGCCAGTCTTATCTTGGGCAAATCACCCTTTAGGACACGAAGAAACCAAGATGGCAAAGAATGTAGCATCATTGCCATTTGTGTTCAAACATGTAGCATTAATGCCCGATGTTCATTTAGGTAAAGGTGCATTAGTAGGTTCTGTATTAGCAACAAAAGAAGCAATCATACCAGCGGCTGTGGGTGTGGATATTGGTTGCGGGATGAGTGCTATCAAAACATCATTTACTGCAGATCAACTAGAAGGTAAACTGAAAAAAATTCGCTTGGATATTGAAGCAGCAATTCCTACTGGTTTCAACGAAAATAAAGACGTTGAAAAATCTGTCACTAACTGGCAACACTGGAGTGATTTTAAAAACTTGCATCGAGGTGTACAAGACCTGCAAGGCAAAGCAATGAAACAAATGGGTTCTCTTGGTGGGGGTGAAAGATTGCCCCTTACTGTAGTAATACAGTAATCAAAACTCGTCCAAATCGGTGAAAGCTGAGAAATAGTAAATTTTTTATATACTTCGGTCTTGATCGTCGGTGATATAATTACACAAAAAAAGATTTACTTGCTAATACCGAGGGAAGCGGTAAAACGCCCCGTAGAGAGCAGAGGGACTTGGGCATCCTAATTGTTTAGGATGAAGGTGTGCTCCGAACTATACCGAATCTGAAGGTATAGAATCAAGCAGAAATGACTTGATCGATTGTAACTTTCATTGAGTGTTCGATGAAAGTGCTAGGCAGAAGTCAAAACAGTGTTGAACTAAGGCTGTGGAGACTAAATAAAGTCAGCAAGCAATCAGTAACAAATTGAATCACTTCATCGAGGTATGCCTCGATACAGAGAACCAAGTTTGGCTGATGTTGCATTCAGGTTCGCGCAACATCGGTAATAAACTAGCACAATGCCATATTCACACAGCTAGAGATTTAGCTAAGATGGCAGGCAATAACTTACCTGACCCTGATTTAGCCTATTTTGTAGCTGGTACTCCAGAATTCCAAGCATACTGGAATGATTTGCAGTGGTCACAAAATTATGCCCGTGTCAATCGTGATGTGATGATGGCGCGATTTAAACACATCATAGAAAAACATCTGATAGGTGGCAAGGCAACTAAGCCTCTATTACAAGTCAATTGTCATCACAATTACGCTGAAAAAGAAGTGCATTTTGGCGAAGATGTGTATGTAACTCGTAAAGGTGCAGTCCGCGCCCAAACTGAAGATTATGGCATTATTCCTGGTTCAATGGGGACAAAATCTTTCATCGTTAAAGGTAAAGGTAATGTTCACAGTTTCTGTTCTTGCTCTCATGGTGCTGGGCGTTTATTGTCGAGAAATAAGGCAAAAAACGTCTACACACTCGATGATTTGATTGAGCAAACCAAAGGTGTAGAATGCCGCAAAGATGAAGGTGTATTAGATGAGATTCCTGGTGCTTATAAGCCTATAGATCAAGTAATGCAGAATCAATCAGACTTGGTTGAAGTTGTAGCTACACTCAAACAAGTTATGTGTGTAAAAGGTTAAATTAAGAAGGGTGGGTATTGCCCACTCTTTTATGATTAAAATATGGATATTATTGGGATGGGCAAGATGAACTGAGCAAGTTATCAAAACAAGAAGAAATACAAGTACTAAACTTAGCAGTCTTAGCTGCTGAACGCCTGAGTGTTCCCTATATAGCAATTGATATTGGGCAAATAGAAAGTGGAGAATGGATTGTGATAGAAACAGCAGATGCACAATTTGCTGGTATTAGTCATATTTCTGCACTTGAATTGTGGAATAAGTTAAAAGATATAAATTAAAGCCAGTAAATATAAATAGTGCTGAGAAAATACAGTACGGTTCAGTTAGAGCGATCGCCTGAATTTTAAGATAGTCAAAATAGCTAAGATGCAGATAAAATAAACTTCATAGCTCTCTGGATTGGTTGATAATACTTACATTTATCGAGAATGGAGGTAATATTATTGTGCCTGTGAAAGATGCTGTCTCATTAGATGGCATATTTATCAGTGGGATTGGATCTAACGTAGAACCAACTAGTAAAGCAAATACTGGCTCTTAACTTGCTGGTAAGCTTGCAGAAAGTCTCTATTTTTCAGATAGTGATGAAACAAAACAAAGCTTTTAATAATGCTGGTAAACTGACGGCACTTTTATTATTGCTCACTATATTTTTAACTCCGTTTGTAATTGTTAACGCTGGGGAACGCGGCGTAATCATGGAGTTCGGTAAAGTGCAAGACAGAATATTAGGAGAGGGAATTCATTTAATTATTCCTGTAGTCAATACTGTGAAAAAATTGAGTGTCCGCGTGCAAAATCAAGAAATATCTGCCGAGGCTTCCTCAAAGGATCTGCAGGATGTCTTCACACAAGTAGCACTCAACTGGCATATCCTTCCAGAGGAAACTAACGCCATTTTTCAACAGATTGGCGATGAAGAAGCTATCATTCAACGAATTATTAATCCAGCAATTGAAGAAGTATTAAAAGCAGTAATAGCAAAATATACTGCTGAAGAAATAATTACTAAACGGAAAGAAGTAAAAAGCGGAGTAGATAATGATCTAAGCACACGACTAGGTAACTATCACATTGCTGTTGATGATATTTCCCTTGTTCATGTGCATTTTTCTGAACGATTTAGCGAAGCTGTAGAAACAAAACAAATTGCTGAACAAGAAGCGAAACGGGCAGAGTTCATCGCGCTTAAAGCATCAAAACAGGCCGAAGCAAAAGTTAATCTAGCAAAAGGAGAGGCTGAGGCAAACAGGTTATTACGTGACAGTTTGACACCAGATATCCTACAAAGGGAAGCAATAAACAAATGGAATGGTAAGCTACCAGTAATTGTTGGTAAAGAAAGCCCAAAATTCTGGAATTTAGGCGATTTATTTAAAGCTAGTACAGGACGGCGGAAATAAACCGAGTATTAAACAGCCAAAACTTTACCCTTATATGTCCACTTGAAAGGTTTAGCCATTGTTTGATTAAAGTAGTCAATAAAAGCAAGAATTCTAGTTTTGAGATCATCCTGACTCTGGAAACTGGCTCTTCTTAGTAACTTCCGTACCAAAATACTAAACCAAATTTCAATTTGGTTGAGCCAAGAAGAATGTAGTGGTGTGTAATGGAAAACGATTTGATGTGTGGGGTCACTTAAAAAAGCTGCACGAGATTTCATTGATTTGAGGATGCCACTTTTACCCTTAATGCCAAGGTTGATGTTTAAACCTTCAATTTGTGCAACAAAACGAACTAAGGACTCCGATTGATGAGTGTTCAGGCAATCCATAATTAAATGCCATTTTTTCGCATTGGGGTCAGTGGCAATAGTTTGATGAATATGAAAGATAAAATCAACTTCTGTTCTGGAATCTCCACAAGTTGGTCTGATAATTTGACCAGTGGCAACATCGAAACTGGCTATCAAGGTTTGCGTACCGTGACGAATATATTCAAATTCCCTTCTTTCAACTTTGCCCGGTCGCATTGGTAAGTCTTTTTCTATGCGCTCAGTAGCTTGAATACCTGTCATCTCATCAATAGATATTGTGCGTTCCCCCTTTAGATGACGGTCAATCGCATTTAAATACAAATCTGTAATATCTTCAACTTTTGCATCAAATTTTTCATCCAGGGGGGGGGAGTCAGCCAGTACCGACTTTGGTGTGGCTTCAATTGAGCTTCTTCTAATAGTCTTCCCACATGGCGAACAGATATACTTTCGATAATCCCTTGTTTTGTAATTTCATCTGTCAGTTCTCTAGATGTCCAGTGACTTATTGTCCGACCGTAATCTTCTGGCGGCGAACAGGCAAGCGCAAACAACTCTATTACTTGTTCCATGCTAAATTTTACTGGTGCGCCAGTACGCTCTTGATCTTGTAATCTTTGAAAAGCTGATAATTTTGCTCCCTCTGTCTCCAACCATCGCTTTCGCCATAAACGAGTCATATCTAGACTAATCTCTAATATTCGAGCAATTTCGCCGTTATTTTTCCCTGATGATGCCAGAAGAATAATTTTGGCTCGGATGACGATTTGCTGTGCTGTCTTATGTCCCTTTATCAACTCTTGTAGTTCATTCTGCTCACTATCACTCAAACTTAATTCTTTTGGAGCTAATCTTGCCATACCCTGATTCTTTGTCACCAAACAAAGCTTTTCATCTACTGACTTAATTATCCCATATAATACTCGGCTTACTTCCGCCGTCTTGTACTAGTGAAGATTAAATTAGTAACGCAGTGCCAATTAAATTACTCTTTAACCATTAGAAAATAAATCGGGAGTATCAATAATCTTCAAATGAATTAATACCATAATCACGAGGGTATAAAGCGTTGAAGAAACTAAACCTGACAATAATTCTTTTTTAAGATTACGCTCTGGGGATTCTTTTTGAATAATATCAGCTGACCCAAATTGCATCAAAAGAATTCCCACTATATTAGAGAGCCAGTAACCAATAATTGAACAAGGTAAAAGCAATTTTGGGGATAATAAACTACATATATAGCCAAAGAAATAAGCAATTGGCAGATTGAATAACAGATCATTCCACCAACATAATGGGGATAGTAAATATCCTAGTATCAAAAAGAATCCACCCCTAAGTTTTTTAAAATAGGCTTTTTTCAACTCAACAGGAGCAGCTAGTTGTAACTGCTCCGGTGTTGTTTTTGCTACTAAGCTTAAATCTTGGCTAACTTTTTGGACACTTTCCATAAAAACACACTATTTCCCATCGACTTAGTGTAGTTTAATATTAAAAGTGAATAAAAGTCCAGTACAGTAGTGATACCGTTTTGGATTTTATTTGGTCAATGTTCCACTTGTACAGTATCTTTATGTATAAAAAATTGCTAGTGGAAGGATAAAGTCCAAAATTTAAACACAAATAGAGTATCAAAAATCACGAATAGATGGCAACTGTTTTAGAAGCAGTTCCGATTCCAGTCAAAGTCTTGAGCATGGACTCGTACTCATAAAGCACTTCTAGAGACTGGGGTAGCTGTGGTGGTGTCAGCATTTCTGGATGAGAGCGAAAGTAGTTAGCTAAGTCTAAGATTGTCTCACTGGCGGCTGTCACATCGCCAATTTGCACAAGACGAGCGTGAGGCCATTGGTTTGACCATTCATCGACTACTTCACGAGAACCAGGATTATCATAAGCGACTACCCCTTTACCAGCAGCGATCGCTTCTTGCAGGATACGAGGTCGTCCTTCGTTATCAGAACATAGTAGGACGGTTTCTACACGACTGAGACAATCTAGCACTACTTGCCGTTCAACACGTCCTAACACACAAATGCGTTCCTCTAGATTGTAGCGCTTAATGAGATTTAACATCTCTGGCATATCAGATCCATCGCCACAAATAGTTAAGTGGACATCAACTTGGCGTTCTACCAAAATCCGCATAATTTCTACTGCATCTAATGGTCGTTTCCGTGATTTGATCTGAGCAGCCATCAATAACCGGATAGATTCACCAGGTGTTGGTCGATAGGTGGTAGGAGGAAGATGAAGATTGATCGGATTAGGTAAGAACAGGGTGTTGGTGACTCCGGTTAAATGATGGAGTGATGCCACGAGATGACGTGCTATACATATAATGCGATCGCACCCCCGGTAAAGGTCAAACAATTGCTCACGAATTTCCGAGGCGATCGCATCATCAGCAGCCAAACGATTGATATAAGCGCCACGACAGATCAACAAAATAGACTGATGATGAATCTGACGAATAGCAGGAAGATGCCAAAGAAAGGACTCACGACCGAGAATGACACAATCGAAAGGGCCATAATTTAAATACGTCGTTTGCACAAAACGATCAATATCTAATTTAGCCTCTGGACTAATGCTCAAATCCGCCGGAAAGTCAGCCGGGAACCAAAGTAATCCCGGATACTCGACTCTGAGAGCTTCCCCTTTATAAGGCGAGATGTGCAGAACATCATGTCCAAGACTACGTAATCCACAAGCAAGTTCTTGACTGGAGTAGGCGGAACCGCCTCCTTGGGGTGGGTGGACGCTGAGTAGCAAAATTTTCATATCTCATACCAAGTCTGGCTGAAATTCCATAATACCCACACGACCCCACGCTCTAGGGATGAGGGGTGATGTGCTTTAAGAGCATCCCACTTTAAAGAAAGGATAACGCGATTTGTAAAAATGTGATACTAATCATGCTTTCCTTATGAGGAATTTGACCGTTATGATATCAAATTATTGAATATAAACTTTTTATTTCTAATGATAGTTTAGAGACAAATTAATTCTGGCTATAATTATAGTTATGAATGTTCTAAATAATATGACAGATTTGCCTTTAACTAACATCTTTTTGATAGCAGGAATTATTTTCACGATGATTGCTGTTTTAGGGCAGACTAAATTAGGGTTCGTTGAAATTAATCCTGGTTGCTTTGGCAGGTTATTAGCTTTATTCTTGGGTGTCTTTAGCCTAATCTTTGCTGTGTTTTTAATAAGTTCTCCTGTAGAAACACTAGACTTAGTGAGAATTTATCTATCAGAGCAAATTCAACAAAGTATCAGCTTTTTTAACGGACTTCTACGTAGTTCATAGGCAAGATATAAAAGTTGGCGAGGAGAGCATTTAAATTAAAACAAATCCCCTCTAATACCAATTCTGTATGAAGATGTACATAATCAGACCCCCCTGTAGTCCCCCCTTACCAAGGCTACGGTGTACCACAAGTCGGCAGACCTCTCCCCAAACCCCTCTCCGACGCGGAGAGGGGCTTTAAAGATTGGCTCCCCTTCCCTCGTAGGGAAGGGGCTGGGGGTTAGGTCTGAGAGCGCTTTGAGCAAAATAAGTCACTTGTGTATACACCGTAGCTTACCAAGGGAGGACGGCGTAGCCGGGAGGTAAATTATATGTAGCTTCACAAAGAAACGGTATAAGCCTGAAATTTATTAAATCTGAGCAACGTAGATCATCACAGCAGCAATTAATATAAATATTAGTAATAAGCTCCTACAAGACTATAAGTTAAACTAGCTAATACTAATGAAGTAACAGCAACGTAGATAAATTCTCGTCGCCAGAGAAACGCCAAGAGAGAAATTATCACACGCATAATAGGCGTAGCAATTAATAAAAGCAGTCCCATTTGAATAATGCCACGGCGACTGCCTGAAAAAACTGCGTTTATGACACCTGCTGGTGAGCGAAACTGGGATGGTTCTCCTCGAAAGACTTGATATTTTACAGGCTCAGTACCGTGGTGAATTAAGTATAGTACTCCTCCCAGAAATACGACAGTACTAGCGATTAAAACACCATACTTGAGCAGGTTACTGAGTAAATATTCTAATTGTCGCTCACTTAAAGTTTTCGTTACATTATTGTTGCTGTCAATCTCACACCCATGAGGTATTGAAGTTGCTGTATTATTGCGTTTCTCTTCTAATTTTTCAATATTATTGTCTAAATTTTCTGGTTGTAAAGCTACAGCGACTACTTCAATTTCTGAGTGTATCGATGATGAAAGCGTCCAAAAACCAGAATTAAGTATATACATTTTATAGCCCCCCTACTAGACTGTTGTAGACCATTTTCAAAGCCATGACCACCATCACCAGACTGAAGATAATTCTTAAAATTTGCGTGTTAGCGCCTACAAGAACTTTTGCACCCAAAAAAGCCCCAGGTAATACCCCTAACATCACAGGCATTGATAGTCCTGGATCGATATAACCCCGTGTTAAGTAAACTCCTGCTGATGCTGCGGCTGTCACACCAATCATAAAATTGCTGGTAGTGGTAGAAACTTTAAAAGGTAGACGCATAAATTGATCCATTGCTAATACCTTGAATCCCCCAGAACCAATACCTAGCAAACCAGAAAGTACCCCCGCTATTAACATCACACTAAACCCCGTTGGTAGAGAATGAACCTGATAAGACATCAGTCCCTCCGGTGTTGGGTAAGTACCATTGAGTTGGAGATAGTTTGCTATAGGATCTGCTGGCTCATTTTCAACTTGTTCCACTCTGGGGCGTTGGGAAAGGTATGCTGAATACATCAAGACGATCGCCAGCACAATAGTCAGTGCTTTTACGGTAATAAAAGTAGCAATTAAAGCTCCAATAATTGCCCCAATTGTTGTTGCTACTTCTAAAAACATACCCAGCCGCAAGTTGGTATAGCCTTTTTTAATGTAAGTAGAAGCTGCCCCTAAAGATGTAGCAATTACAGATACTAACGAAGCACCGACAGCATATCTAATATCAACACCAAATACAGAAGTTAATAAAGGGACAATTACAACTCCACCGCCTAATCCAGTTAAGGCTCCTAGTAAGCCTGCTGTGAATGAGCCAGTCCAAACTAATAAAGAGAATTCTAGTATATTCAAATTCAATCCCCCCTTTTTATTTGTATACCAGGATGCTAAATTAATTTTTGTATGCTTTATAACTTAATACTGATAGTAAAAAACTCATTGTGGCGTGTGAAGGCAAAACTTCATCAGGAGTACTAATAAATTTTTTCGCTACTTCCAGCGCCAGCCAATGATTAATGCTTGTAAGGGTTAGAAAAAAGGCAAAAATTCACGATTCAAGAGATTTAGTAGAGTCAAAGTACCGCTCTCCAAGAGAATAAAAGCCCCTAATCCCATCAAAACAAAAGGCATCAAAGTATTGCCATAGCGAGTTAAAATATCAGCGATCGCTCTGTTGTGAGTTAATTTATATGCCACATAGCATAGGCATCCTACCAACAGAAAAAATACTGCTAAAATTACCAGCAAGCTTTCCCAACTACTACTGGCAAATAAAGGAAAATAAATGCTAATATTATCAGTCCCATTAGCAAATGTCACCGCTGCCACACTGTAAGTTTGGAGGTTGAGAAATTTGGCTAAGAATGAGTGTTGAGAATCCTTTACTTCTGTCTCGACTTCCTCTAACTCATCCTCTTCTTGCTTGAGCAAAGAACGAATACCAATGACTATTGGCACTAAGCCAAATAGCCCAATCCAAGGTTTTGGTATGATTAAACCCCCAAAGAAACCGGGAATACTAAGAATCACTAATACTGTGAAACCTAAATACTGACCGATAATAATGTGCCAACGGCGAAACGTCTCATTGACTTGTGAGAAAAACAGCGCCAAGATGAACATATCATCGATGTTGGTGGCGCTGAAAGCTGTAATTCCAGTGCTAATTGCAGTGACTAAACCACTCATATCAATTTTGGATTTTAGGTTTTGGATTGTGGATTGTGGATTGTGGATTGTGGATTGTGGATTTTGCTGAAAGTCTGAGCGCCGGCTTCCGGCGATGGCTTCGCCAACGCTAAGAGCGAACAGAACTTTCAAAGACAGATTTTGGATTGAGAAAGCTTTTCTGCTCAGATAAAAAGTTAAGGGATTTTTCTGTCGCTATATCTGGCGTGAATCTCTTCAATACCTTGGCGCATTCCCACAACAAGGTTTGGTGAACGCAGCCTTTTGATTGTGAACCATCCACAAGTGACGAATAGATAAAACAAGAACAGGTAGGGAAACAAATCATAAGGAGCATCTGGAACTGGGAAGAGTGTGCTACCAGGAATTCCCACACTTCCTAAAACTGGGATAATCATGAACCCAATTGCCAAAACTGAGAACACCACATCTCGCCGCCGGAGTTTTCTAATTTTGTACAAATAAACTGGAGCGGCAATAGAAATCAAGATGTACACCGTTAAAAAACCGTAGCTACAAATTGCCCCCAAATAACCCATACTCTCAAACAGTTTGATGTGAAATAGGGACATGACAGCAGGCACAAAAAACATGATTAGCGAACACATTGTGACTGCAACGTGGGGTGTTTTATTAGATGAGTGTGCGGTACCCAAAGAAGAATGGAACAGTCCGTGGCGCGCCATCAAGAAAAACACCCTCGCAGCTGGATTAATACTGCCAAGAATACAAGCAAAGAAGCTAAATAACGCTCCCACACCGACTAATTGTCCTAACCAACCAACTCCCGCTTGTTGAGAGAGAAAACCCAGAGGCTCCTCTGTTTGGGTAATCGAGACTCCTGTGCTGCTAAAACCCAACACCACAATATAGGTTGTGGCAATGTAGAACAAGCCAGCCAGCATAGTGCTGCCTATAACTGCTCTAGGAATGGTTTTCAATGGTTTTTTCGCTTCATCACCCAACGACGTCGCACTTTCAAAACCAGAGAAAGCAAACATTACCAAAACCAGTCCTGTCGCCACGCTACCAGGTGTTGCACCTTGTAGGGTTAATTGCGACATATCTAACATAAAACCTTTGTGTGCCCAAATGATGATGCATAAAATGGCAATCAACAAAATGGAGACTCCCTCCATCAACAACATTGCTGTTGCAGAAAGTTGAATATCTTTATATGCTGCATACCAAGAAATTCCTGCACCGATCGCTAACAGGGTAATACTAGAAGGATGGATGCCCAAATGACCAATCAACATGCCGCTGAAGTTAGCAAAACCACAGAGAACTGACATCCCAGTCAATAAATAAGCTAGTACCAAACTCCAGCCACAAATAACGCCAGCCATCGGACCTAGGCCTTTTGTGATGTAAGAGTAGAGGGAACCTGGAGAAGCTGAACGGCTAGCAAATTGGTTGATATTGATGCTGACAAATAATAGCCCTACTAAGCCAATCAGGAAACTTAGCCAAGTGCCATTTCCTGACAGGGCAAAAATTAAACCAATGTTAGAAGCTGGGATTGTTGTCGGTGCAATTACCGCAAAAGATTGGGCTAGAACTTCTGTAAATGATAGACAATCTGGCTTTAGGCCATGAACACTCTGATGCGATGATATTTCTTTTTTCATGTTGCCAGTTTTGCGGTGTGGAATGGCGCATATATCGAGGGGAATATGGGTGATTCTGATATAGATTTTGAGTAGAATCTCCCTTTGCTGCAAACCCTAGCTTTTACTTGTAGGTGTCGATATATCTATCACTCGTTTGCGCTTATCGTTAGTTTTATATCTAAAGACAGATTTCATACTAACCCATGTATTTTCCCTAATCAAGTATTAGTAAAAATTTAACTTTAATATTTTCTTAATATTTGATATTTTACACCTAATAAATTGTAATAACTCAAGTTTACGTAGGAGAATAATCAACGATTTTTACTAAAAAATAGTTAAAAATAATACCCTGTATCTCTATCGGGATTATATGGATTAAATTCATGCAAAGCCCATAAGCCTTATCTGGAAAGGAATTTATACTTTTAAGCTATTATTATACTTCTAAGTAAAAAGTATAAAATATCTTTTAGCAATTGAACATTGTTAAGTTGGGATTAAAATGGTATCGTAAGATTGAAAATTATTATTAAATAAACACTGAAGTGCTAGCAAGTCATTATTTACAAATAACTAATTGTATTATTTGTTAGAATCTTGACAAGTATACAGATATAGTCATAATCTGCATTTTGTAAAAATTGGGACACAAAACATGAAAAGCTGCAAATACATTTCAATGGTGCTGCTATTGCTAGTAAGTTTACTCTTTGCTCAACCTTCATTTGCAGACCGCCCGAAATTTAACAAAAATCCTGATTACATAGCCCTAACTCAAGAGCTAAATAAGTTGCAAACTGCCAAAGCAACGCAAGCTGAGTTAGAGGGTTATACACCAGAGAAAATCGCAGAGACAATCAATGAATTAGAATTGCAAAAATATGCTTTCGAGTCAGGAATCGACTGGGGGCAATGTAGTAATGCTACCGGGAAGACTCTAGCTGTCTATGGACCGGAACCAAATCTTGACGATGATAAATACTCCAATGGAGCTGCATTATACTTTTTAGGTGATGGCCAAACAACTAAAGATAGATGGAATTGCAAGGGAATTTATCTGCCCAATGACGCCAAAGCTGTTGCTCTCACTAAAGATGGACAAAATCCCGAATTGACAGGTGGCGTTGTAATTAAAGTGCCTAACGGTACTAACTTAGCGCTGAAGACGAATCCAGATACAGGAGCTATTGAATTCAATCAGGCTGGGACTAAAATCCTCAAAACTGGTGAGGTGAACTGGTTTATCCCCAATGTATCGCAGGCTATTGTAGATACACGAGTGACAAATGCGCCTGCTAAGAAGGGGTAAATAAAGAACTGGGAACTGGGTTTGAAGAGGGTTAGTGTTCAGATCCCCGATTTCTTTAAGAAGTCGGGGATCTGACTCATAGCCCATCAATAAATTAGCGCTTACTTAGTTGTGTTTCTTCTTCGGGAAGTAAGGAAGTTTCATCCCCAGTTTGATGATGAATGGGCTTGGCTGGAGTTAAATTTGGTTTGATGATAATACTGACACCAATTGCCCAAGCGATCGCCACCATCCAACCTGCGAGAATATCACTAGGAAAGTGAACGCCCAGATAAAGCCGCGTCCAAGCGATCGCCAATACATATAAACCGCCAAAAATGACTACTAACCCACGCCAAGGGTGACTTTTAGCTAAAATGATCAAAATCATGACCAACGTCATACTCGTCATGGCGTGGCCACTGGGAAATGCATAATCGAACTCAGGTGCGAGGGACTCCCAAAGCTGGGGACGCACTCGATGCATGATTTCCTTCGTAGTGCGGTTAATAATGGCACTTCCGAGTCCGGTAGTGATGAGATAAGTTAGCGATCGCCACTTTTTTCTCTGCCATAATAGCAAAGCGATCGCACTCAAAATCGGGAACGCCGTCCAAAACGACCCAATCCTAGTTAGTACCACCGCAAACATATCTAATTGCGGCTGTGCGAGCGAGTGAATTCCCAACAAAATCGGCAAATCCCAGGGGAAGCCAGCTTGATTCTCCCGTACCTCCAAGGCCAAGAGGCCAAACATCTGCAAAGGTAAGTAGACTCCTATCAATAAAAGTAGTAGCGATCGCCAATGCGCTATGAGCAAATTCTTTAAGAAGCTCAAAGGCGAATTGCGCTCTTGATTAACCTTTTTCCCTCTATCCATATCAACCGTAGTATTTCCCTCAAATTACCAAAATACTGTGTAGTCATCTACTACTGTTGTACAGAGATTTTCCATCTCACGAAATAATCTGTTTAATCAAAATATACCTTTGGGGACTTACACTAAAACTAAAGCCAATTTACCTGTTATTTCTAGGACTTACGCAAGTGTCATAGGACAAATGACAAATGACGATCCCCATAAGTTAATTTTATTTGCAACGCCTTATTTACTGTTGATTATCGCTTCCGGTGCTGGGAATAAAGCAATAGCTCAAATCACCCCAGATAATACCCTGGGGAGTGAACGTTCTCAGGTTACACCACAAAATCAGCTAGTTGACAAAATTGATGGTGGTGCAATTCGCTCGACAAATCTCTTCCACAGTTTTCAGGAATTTAAAATTGGCGAAGGAAGAAGTGCATACTTCACCAATCCGACAGGAATTGAGAACATTATTAGCCGAGTTACAGGCGGAAATCCTTCACAAATTTTGGGAACCTTGGGTGTGTTGGGAAAAGCTAACCTGTTTTTAATCAACCCCAAAGGCATTATTTTTGGGGCTAATGCCAAACTGGATATCAGTGGTTCATTTGTAGCTAGTAGCGCTAGCAGTGTGGTTTTTGCTGACGGGATAAAATTTAGTGCAACTAATCAGCAAGCACCACCATTATTGACTATCAAAGTTCCTATTGGCTGGGAATTCGAGAATATGCCAGGGGCTATTAGTTTACAGTCGGCGCGTTTAGTTATGCAGCCAGATAAAACCCTAGCGCTAGTGGGTGGTAACGTCAATTTAGACCGTAGCACAATCCTTGCACCGGGAGGTCGAGTCGAGTTAGGGGGATTAGTACAAAAAGGTACGGTGACACTCAATCAGAATGGTAGCTTGAGTTTTCCTGCTGATGTAGTCCGCGCTGATGTTTCCCTAACAAATGGTTCACAGGTTAATGTCCGTTCTGGCAGCGGCGGTAATATTGCGATCAACACTCATAATTTAAATATTGCTCAAGGAAGTACCCTTAGGGCAGGTATGGCTTCCGGGTTGGGTGCTGTTAACAGCAAGGCGGGAGATATTGAAATTAATGCTACAGAAGCAGTGATGCTGACTGGTACTGGTAGCTTTATTTCTAATGCGGTGCTGGCTAACGCCAAAGGTAAGGGCGGTAATATTAATTTAACAGGGCGATCGCTCACCGTAACCGGGGGTTTTCAAATCTTTGCTGGCACCTATGGGCAAGGCGATGTCGGCAATGTCAATATCAATGTCAGCGATGCAGTAGTGTTTGATGGTGTCGGAACAAATGGGATTAATACTGGCGCTTACAGTTCCATCGCCCAGGGTGGTACAGGTAGAGGCGGTAATCTCAATATCATAGCCAAGTCTCTGACTGTCACCAACGGGGCAATTCTAGAAGCTAGTACTGTGGGGCGGGGTGATGCTGGTAGCGTGAATGTTTTTGTCCGTGATACAGCCTTATTTGATGGCGAGGCTGCTAATTTTAATCAGGTATCAACCGCTGTATTCAGTAGTGGTGCTTATAGTCGCGTCAGTTCTGTAGCTACGGGAAATGCTGGTAGCGTTAATGTTACAGCCGGGACAGTGAAAGTAACCAATGGTGCAGTCCTGACAAGTAGTACCGCTGGGAAGGGAAATGCTGGTAATGTAACTATTAATGCCAATAATATTTTTTTTGATGGCGATGGACGCTTTAACAATACTCCTGGATTTGGCTTTTTTCAATCCAGTGGTGCGTTCAGCAGTGTCAAACAGACAGGTCAGGGAATTGGTGGTAATGTCATAGTTAATGCTGATGCTTTATTATTAACCAATGGTGCTGTCATCGTTACCGGCACTCGTGGACGCGGAGATGCAGGAGATATTTTAATTAATCGGGCTAATACTGTAACTGTCGCTGGCGTTGCTGGCGATGGCTATTCTAGTGGACTTTATAGCAATACCGAACCCAATTCAATTGGTCGGGGAGGAAAAATTACAGTCAATACAGCCACTTTACGGGTTCTAGATGGTGGTGTGATCAATGCCTTAACTGCGAATGCAGGTAGTGGAGGTAATATTTTAATTAATGCTCAGACTTTAGAAACCACGAACGGTGGACAAATTATTACCTCTACTCGCAACAGTGGCAATGCAGGTAATATCACACTAAACATCTCAGATAGTATAAACCTGACTGGTAGTGATTTGAGTTATGGCGATCGCATCTTGGCAATTACTAAAATTGGTGTCGATACGTTTACCAATCAAGGTGCGGCTAGCGGCATACTAGCTAATACCGATGTCAATGCTACAGGGAATGGTGGTAATATATTTATCCTCTCCAAGCAAGTAAATCTGAGAGATCAGGGTGTAATTACAGTCAGCAGTCAAGGGTCGGGAGTAGCTGGAAATATCGAAATATTCGCTGGAACTATCCGCTTGCAAAATCAAAGTGCGATTACAGCAGAAACAAAATCAGCTAACGGTGGGAATATTCTCCTACAAATACAAGATTTTCTGTTGATGCGTCAAAACAGCTTAATATCCACCACGGCTGGGACTGGACAGGCTCCTGGGAATGGTGGCAATATCAAAATTGATGCCAGAAATGGCTTTATCGTTGCTGTTCCCCAAGAAAACAGCGACATTATTGCTAACGCTTTTGCTGGTAAAGGCGGTGCTATTGAAATTGACGCCCAGCGAGTCTGGGGATTAGAATCCCGCCAACAGCTAACTCAACAGAGTGATATTACAGCTTTTTCACAAACCAATCCCCAACTTAATGGTGTGATTGAAATCAACACACTTGGTATCGATCCGACTCAGGGATTAGTGAATTTGCCAAGTGAACCGCGTAGCGTTGAAATTAGCGAAGGTTGCGATATCCGTCCGAGTAATTCAAAACGGGTAAGATTTGTCAATCAGGGACGTGGAGGAATACCATCGCGCCCCGAAGAACCACAGAATGTGGAAATGTTTTTGACGAGCTGGATTGATTGGGATGATGATATCGAAGCTGAATTAAACAGAACTGTCAGAGAGAATTCTTCATCTATTCAAGCCATTATCAATCCCTCAAATAGCACTATAGGTTTAATAACAACTCCTACAAATTTCACCTGTCAAGGAAAATAGATATAGTGTTTCTCACCTGGTTTTTTGTTTTGATAAAGGTTTAGTTTTAGCTGATTGTTATTTACTGTATGATAATTAATATTCTTCTCAGTAACGTAGTTATTTAGTTGATTATTTGCTGTTACAAGGCTTGAGAATAATTGCATAAACAAGAAAGTAGCAATTAAACAGACAATATTTTTTGTATTTTGCATATTTACTAATATTTAAGTATTTGTAGGGTGGGCAATGCCCACCAAAACCATTATGTGGTGGGCATTGCCTTCTCTACTTGACATAGGAAAATACGTAATAATTTTTAATTACAATGAACCCCCAGATTTGGATTTATTCCCAATCCTTCCCTAATTATTGCTAGTGAGTTACAAGAAGGTTCAAAGCTTTTATATTTTCGATTTGCATTATGCTGTATGTATGGTGGCAAATCCTCTTCTTTAACGGATTTACACTGACTATATATGAGGCGCATGAATTTTAAGTCAGATTGATCAATACGCAATGAAGATGAGGATTGACGCTGAATATTTCTTCTAGAAATTTTACCGCCAACTCGCGTATCAAGGTTTTCTACTAGATTACAGATATGTAATTCGCGGCTGACTAGACAAGCACCTGCACATGTTTCGGCATTATCCCAGACTTTGATTGTGTCACGAAGTTCGTTTTTGACTTGAGCAACCGAATTAATGTTTTGAGTAGTGTTGATTGTTCCGGCAGCAGCGGTATTGAACCCGGTTAAACTGATTATCGAAGTAAAAAGCAATAGTAATTTTCGTGATTTGTCAGTTTGCACTTTCATTGATTTTGTCCTAATTGCTAACTAAGAATTTAATGCAGATATGTTGTTGAGTATTGGTATTTGTGCGATCGCACTTATTCGGTTGGCAAAAATGCGCTCAACTGACATCAAGCACCAGTTGCAATAATGCATTTTTTGTAGGGTGGGGCTATGCCTTACATTGCCTGGAACCCTTGTATTTGCGTTGGTGGGCGATGCCCACCCTACAAAATTGAAAATGCTGCAAGATATGAGTCAAGGCGGCTGGGGTAAACACCCAGATAATTAGGTAGAATTTTGACGACATACTCCTGGTAGGTTCAGTGGTTCTATCTATCTAATTGGGAGTAAACCTAATCAAATATGAGGATGGTATGAATTTTTTTCAGAATTTTGGTAAACTTTCTGGACACTAGTACAGCGCGGCGTAAATGAACATACCATTTCAAATGGCGCAAGAGCTTGGAATACAATTCTTTTGACTTTTGACTTTTGACTTTTGACTTTTGACTTTTGACTTCCGCCTTGCCGTACTAGTGTCTTTTACACCCTCAAAAACTAGGTTTTGGAGATTAATCCCTCGGATTACACCTGATCAATCGTCAGCGATCGCCCATGACAAAATACACTAAACTGCTTCGTAGGGTAGGATTTAAGTCCAGGTTGAGGAGAATACGGTATCACCTGCTGGCTCTGAGTTTTGTATTGGCGCTATTTGTGGTTAAAACACCGGATGTAATTGCTCAGATACCTACTGTACCGAGCAATCAAATTCCCACTGAAGTACAACAATTGGTACGCCAGGGTAAAGAAGCGTATCACTCCAGTAGCTATTCTCTGGCTATCAAGTTATTACAACAAGCATTGCAACTGTCCACAACTGGCAATAGCGATGCTCCGAAGGAGCCGCTACGCTATCGCACTCCAGCTCTAATCCACAGCAACCTATCTCTAGCATATCAGCAACTAGGTGATTGGGATGCCGCACAACAGCAGATATCAGCCAGTTTGCAACTCTTACAACCCTCCCAATCAAAGCCGGATTCTCCAACCCTACTCAAAATCTACGCGCAATCCTTAGATATCCAAAGTCGCCTCTGGTATGTGCGTGGAAAGCCAGAAGCCGCATTAAAAAGTTTGCAACAATCAGGGGAAATTTATACACGTCTGGGAGATGAAGCTCTAAGTATTAGCAATACTATCAACCAAGCACAAACACTACAAGCATTAGGGTTGTATCAACAAGCATACAATAACCTCGAACAGATTCAGCAAAGATTGACTACAACACCCGACTCTGTGATTAAGTCTCAAGGATACTTGAGCTTAGGTAACGTTCTGCTAGCTATTGGTGAGTTAAAGCGATCACATACAGCCTTGCAAAATAGTTTAGCACTGGCGGAAAACTTGCCATCATCGTCTACTAAAACTACAGTCAAAAGCGCCGCCCTGGTTAGTTTAGCAAATATGTTTTGGGCAAAGGGAAACTTGGAGCGCGATCGCCAGACGACTCGCAACTATAATGATATCCCTTGGCAGTGCCAAGCGCGATCGCGAAGTGACTCCATTGCGTTAGCTTCCCGCAGGGTAGAATTACAACTTCCCCATACTGCAATGCAATCATATCAAAATGCCGCCTTGCAATACCAACAAGTACTAGCAATACCATCATCTCCATCAATACGAGTCCAAGCGCAGATTAATTACTTGAGTTTGTTGGTGGAAACTGGGCAATTTTCCGCCGCCAAGGCATTATGGCACGAAATTAAAATTTCTGACTTACCAAACGGTCGTCAGGCGGTGTATGCAAAGATTAACGCCGCCCAAAATCTCGCCTGCATCTCTCAAACAAATGCTAGATATAGTTCTGTATTAGCTGAAATTGATAATTTATTAGAGTCGGCGATTCAAGATGCAAAACAACTCCAAGACTCCCGCGCTTTATCTTACGCCCTTGGGAATCGTGGCGGGTTTTTTGAATATCTTGCTTTAGCACCACTGCACAAATCCCCGCATAAGTCAATATCAAAAGCGGATCTAGATTATCTACTCACCAGCCAAAATCTCACACAGCAAGCATTACTTCTCACCCAACCCATCACCGCCCCTGATATTGCTTATCAATGGGAATGGCAGATGGGAAGAATTTTAGCAGCGCAGACAAAAGAAGATCAAGCGATCGCCTTTTACAAAATGGCTGTAGAAAGCCTCAAATCTGTTCGTAGTGATTTGCTTACCATCGATTCTGATGTGCAATTTTCCTATCGAGATCATGTAGAACCCGTCTATCGGGGATTAGTCGATTTACTATTAAAAAATAATAAATCAGCAGCATCTCAAGAACACCTCCAACAAGCAATTATAAATATTGACACACTACAACTTGCAGAACTCCAGAATTTTTTACGCTGTAATCTACCGCAGATATTACCCATCAATCGGAAAAATAATACTGTTGATAATAACGCCATATTTATCTATCCCATCATTCTAGAAAACCGCCTAGAAGTTATCTTTAAATTACCAGGACAACACCTAGAACAATATGTATATCCTATCCCACGGACTGAACTTCAAGATACTGTAAAACAACTCCGCAGCGCTATATACACCCGCAATCCCAGTAAAATTCAAGCCAAATCACAAATTATTTATCGCTGGTTAATCAAACCCATCGAACCATATTTGCAACAACAGAACAATATCAAAACCTTGGTTTTTGTCCTTGATGGTGAACTTCGCAATATTCCAATGGGAGTATTGTATGACGAAGAAAAAGCACAATATCTCATCCAAAAAGATTATGCCCTCGCCTTGCTACCAAATTCGCAATTATTTGATTTAAGCAACTCACAAATTGAAACCCCAAAGATATTAGCAGGTGGGATAGGAGAACAGCAAGAAAATGTTGAAACCCGTAACTTTTCTGCACTCAACATTGATGAATTGCAGCAAATTGCTAAAATATTACCCAGCAAACTGTTAATTAATTCCCAGTTCACCCCAGCAAACCTCCATAAACAGTTACAATCAAAAGCATTTTCCATTGTTCATTTTGTCACACATGGAAACTTTAGTTCCAACCCTGAAGATACATATTTACTCGCCTACCAACAGCTGATTAAAGCTAGGGAGTTAAATAACTTATTACAGGATGACACAGTTAATTCCAGAGGTATTAAATTGCTCGTACTGAGCGCCTGTAAAACCGCTGAAGGCGACAATCGGGCAATTTTGGGGTTAGCGGGACTTGCATTACGGGCAGGGGCTAGCAGCACCCTCTCAACCTTATGGCAAATTAATGATGCTTCGACATCTCAATTGATGGTGCAGTTTTATACTGAACTTAAAAAAGGCGGAGTTACAAAAGCCGAAGCACTGCATCGCGCCCAGAAAGCACTTTTAGCACAGCCTGAGTATCAAAATCCTTATTACTGGGCACCGTATATATTAGTTGGCAATTGGTAGTGATAGATAATTTAACCAGGACAATCAAAAAAAGCACCGTGGCAAACACTATCTGTCTGGATTATACTTTTTAAGTCTGACTTTTTGGAGATGACAGCGAAATTAATATTTCCTGAAGAACGAAAAACGCGATAATTAAACTTCTTACCTTCATAAAACTCTGATGACTGTGTTACCTCTCGAGTTCTTTTTAATATATATTTAGAATTTTGAAAGTCATTGACAACTATAGAATTAAATATATTTTTAATCACTTGTAAATTGCTAATAGAACTTCTATCTAGAACTATTTCATTGGCATCTCCTAAGTCAACAGCTTCAATTATTATATTCTGCCTCCTGTTATCAGTGTATACTTCAAACGAGGAAGATGCACTTTGCTTTAATCTTGTATAATAATGGTGAGTGCTACCGTAAGAGCCTCCAGTACCACCATAGGTAATTTTTTCAAAAAGTGGGTTATTTGTGTAGAACTTCATAGCCGTCTCAAATTTTTGTCCAGGAAGTGCATTTACAGGGCTTGTAAGAGAAACAGCGAGCAAAAAAGAGATTCCTAATTGTTTCAACATATTTATATTCCTTCAATTCTTAGTGAGATAGGCTTGGACTGCTCAAAATACTATTGCAAAGTATTTAATTATTTATTGGGAACACTCTCAAGCAAATATGAGGGTAGTAATTTATTTTTCCATAGATATAGAGGTTTTCAGATCAGTGAGGTGCGATTTTAAATCGCAAAGCCAGTAGGGGCGGGGAAACCCCGCCCTCGCTTGTATCGCATCCGACCGAGAAACGCTATATAACGCTATATATTGTTAAGACTTACGCAAATAGCAGGTTCGTCATCGCAACTAATCCTCAATAATCGCTCTATAACTCAATACGGTTCAGGTAAGGATTTTTGGTATTGATTTTAGGCCTGTAGAGACGCAAAATTTTGCGTCTCTACCGAGGATTTTAGGCTTAACTGAACTTTACTATCTAATTAAAATTTTATTTGGACAAAAAGCTAAACATTTTGTCCAAAATGAGATGGCATAAAAAATATTAGTTACGTGAACTTACATAAGCAATTTAAAGTAGCTATATTTTTCTGTCCGATGATTTTATAGTTAATGTATTTTCTTGATAATTTCATCGAAAAATAGAACTTGTGTAAGTTACTTTTGCTACCTATTTAATAGAATTAGTGGCTAATTTAATGTCTATTCATTTAGCTAAATGATAGTGACAAATGAGTTTTCAGGAAATTAAATAGTAAATAAGGAAAGAGCGAATACATGTTATTTCTTCTACCTATCAACATCTGAGATAACACAAAATTGATTCAATTTGGTTAGCAAATATAAGGTTTCGAGACTGACACAATTTTTCTCCATCTTGCTTGCTGAATAACGGACATGAAATCACTTTTTTTGATTGTAAAGCACGTTTTGCCACCTAGTCTGATCATATTGAATAGTTTATTTTTGATCACAGCTAAAGCTCATGCAGGTGGTACTGATGATCCTTATTTATCAGAGGAAGCGAGGGCTTCACGAGTTACATCTGTCTCATCTGTTTTGAATTGGGATAAATGGGAACCCCCTTATATATCAGGAAGTAATATATGCAGACGTAAGAATGGTGATGTGATTTGCTTGCCTTATAAAATGGCTAAAAAAGTAGGAGCAAATATTTTACCTCCAAAAAAACCTCCCACTTTGCAAACAGTTAAACGCCAATAGTTTTTCAATCAATAAGATTTCTACTTGAATTTTGAAATCTACGTAGGGTGGGCACTGCCCACCAAAACTCTAAAATGGTGGGCAGTGCCCACCCTACACATACGTAGATTTTTTCAAAAATTAAGTCAGATTTCTATAGCACTATCAAACATCAATTCAAAAGGAATCATAACATTATGTCTAACAACATTTGCAAATCTGTTGCGTTAGCAATTGGCTCCCTTTCTCTTGCATTATTTGTTGGTTCAGCATCTGCTCATGCGGAAACTTTTTCTGTCCAAGGAGGTATGGCGTTGAATACCAATAATAATTTCAGCCGCATTGATGGTAATCCCAGAATGTCAATTTATCGACTAAATAATAATGATAATGACCAACAGTTCGACAGATTATCAGGAAATCGTGGTGGTATTCTTTTAAAACATCGTTCTACTGGCAAGTGTTTGAACGCTCATTATTTGAGCCAGGGTTCACAAATTAATGTCTGGCCTTGCGACGCTAATGATCCTGACCAAAACTGGAACCTGGTTAATGTTGGTAGTGGTTATAACTTAATTAAACGGACTGGGACAAATCTTTGTGTAGATAGTCCAACTAGGGATAATCAAGGAAAAGTTCATCTCATCAATTGTGATGCTAATAATGGCAATCAACGCTGGAATAGTAGTAGCTCACCACCACCTATTGTGTCTAATGGGCAAATTAATCTACCATTTAGTAGTGGTCAAACCTGGTATGTTTGTCAAGGTTATCGTGGTGGAGTCACCCATAATTATGAGAATGCTAATAGTTATCATAATATCTACTCTCTTGATATAACAGTAGAGAATAATTCTTGGGGTTTAAAAGGATGTTCTAGCCCTAATGATGTTAATAAATCTGCGGGGAATAAAATCTTAGCTCCAGTGTCTGGAAATGTCGAGAAAGTCAGTTGGGCAGATGATCTTGTATGTCTTACAAATGATTCTAGAACTAAGAGCTTTCTAATTGGTCACATGGTTCCATCAACCAAATTTATAGGACGGGTAAATCAGGATGCAGTAATCGGGACAGTCAAGAGATATACATCATCGAATGGTTATGCTCATATACATATAACTGCATATAATCAAGTCGGATGTAAGGGAGCATCTATTCCCTTTACCGATGCGTATGGAGTTCAATTTAATGGTACGTCAAATTTACCAAGCCTTGATACTCCAAAAAGCAAGCCAATGAACCAGCATCGGGGAACAGCTTTAAGACGTTAACCAAACACTCTAGATAATCGTAGGTTGGGTCTAAGCATGATACTCAACTTTCACCGGACAGGATATTAGACTGTGACTCAATCAACTCAGATGGCTTAACCAGTCAATCTGAGTTTTAATTTTATTAATTGAATGAGAAAACTCTATGCAAAGTACCATTAATATTTTATCCCCCTGGCAACAGCTAAAAAAGGGCGAAATTAACTGCCAACAAGCAATCAGTCTCTTAGTCGATGAGACAGGAAAACTCAATCTGGAATTATTAGACTCTGAAGTCAGTTCTCGATTTTTTGGCAAATTTGCCAACCGTCAGGAATTACCGCCAGTTATTCCCCTATTACTCTGGCGCAATTGCTACTATTTGGGCACTCCAATCACTCCGACACCAGATATAATTCAGAAATTGAGCGATGCCTGCGGCGGGCTAAACCAACGCACAGCCACAGAAATCAAAATCATCCCCATCACCGAAAAAAGCTACAACGCTTGGTATCACACCCAAAATCTCGATTTAAATAAAATCAGTAGCGAATCTCTCGTCAATCCCCTCACCCAGATATCGGAATCAGAAGACATTTCTGAACTCACAGAACTCTATCTCTCCAAAGCATCAGACCAAATCGAGCGAGTCAAAACCATTATTAGTGGCGCTTTACGCAACCGTGCTAGTGACATTCACCTAGAACCGATGCCAGAAGGCTTAAGAGTCCGCTATCGCATAGATGGCGTATTGCGGACTATTACCACTCTCCCCCTAGAACTGAGTCGAAAAGTAGTTGTCACTCTCAAAGTGATGGCAGAAATAGATATATCCGAAAGCCGTCGCCCTCAAGACGGACGCATCGGCGAGAAGTATGCTGCCAGTGGTTCATCAGAAGTGGGATTAGATATGCGAGTTAGCACTCTTCCCTGCGTAGGTGGCGAAAAAGTAGTAATTCGGTTGTTACCCCAGCGCAATCCCTTTTCTAATATGGATGGCTTAGGGTTTTCTGGAACTACGTTGGAAACTTACAGAAGATGGTTAAGTCAACCCCAAGGAATGATTATTCTCACTGGCCCTACAGGTTCTGGGAAAACTAGCACGCTTTATACCAGTTTACAAAGAGTCGCTACTGAATCAGTCAACGTGGTGACGGTGGAAGACCCAGTAGAATATGTATTACCAGGTATTACCCAAACCCAAGTCAATGAAGCAGCTGGTATGACCTTTGCTGCTGGTTTACGGGCAATTCTCCGGCAAGACCCTGATGTGATTATGTTAGGAGAAATCAGGGATAGAGAAACAGCAGAAACTGCTATTAGAGCCGCTTTAACAGGACATTTGGTATTTACTACACTGCACACCAATGATGCAGTTGGAGCCATTCCCCGCCTGAAAGATATTGGACAAGACCCCAGTTTAGTGAGTGATGCTCTCTTAGGTATTATTGCTCAACGTTTAGTGCGTCGGGTTTGTCCTCACTGTGCAGAACCTTACACCCCAACAGCAGCAGATTTGCAGCGGCTGGGATTAGCAGCAAACGCAGCTACAACCACCGGGTGGCGCAGGGGAAAAGGTTGTCCTAAGTGTTTTCATTCTGGCTATTTGGGGCGGGAAGCGATCGTAGAATTACTGGATGTGGATGATCGGGTGCGGGAACTGATTTATGAAGGAACAATGACTCAGCTACATCGCTATCTGAAAGAAATTAACTATACCTCCTTTGGTGTGGCTGCTGCCCAAAAGGTGACAACTGGGGTGACAACAGTAGAAGAAGTGTTAAGGGTTTTGCCCCACAGTGCTTTGTCTGGTAAACATTTATGCTAGATATCCGTTTTACAGATGCGATCGCCCTTTGATGTCACAATCTGTTTAAGAATCTGTGGTGCTTGAGCAATAAAAATTTCTGGTTTCATACAAGGCCTCGTAGGGGCGAACGGTTGTTCGCCCTTACATCTGTATTTGTATCATCTTTAAAGTTAATTGGTATGATTACTGTTTTGAATATGCAGTCGAGTGGATAAACCCATTTCCTTGAGCAGACGATTGATATGACGCATACCTACTTCAACACCCAATTCTTTTGCTAAATGCTTGCTTAACCATTGCGCTGTCCAACGTCGAAATGGATAGCCAAAAGCTTTTGGACTGTGGCTCATTAGTTCCTTCAATCGTTCTCGATATTGATCATCAACTATCTTTGGTCTACCAAGAGGAAAGGCATTCCAATTATGAGCCTCACCTGATTTAGCTACCAAAATCCAGTGTCTTACCGTCATCCGAGAACAGTTTAGTAATTGACAGATTTGACTCTGGGTTTTACCTTCGTCTGCTAACAACATGATTTGGATGCGCTGACGGTATTTTTTAGGTAAGTCTTCTTGTTCTAAAATTTTTTGCAGTGCTTTTCGCTCAAAGGGAGTCAGGTACTGTTGCTTAATAGAAAATTTTTCAGAGTCGAACCGATTGCTTTGCTCCATATCTCCGCTATGTTTTATGTCCTCATATTCTTATTGGAGACAAAATGATAGCAATATGAGGGTGGTACGTTTAACTCCCCTATTTTTGTGAATATCTTTTAGTCATAATAGATTCCAACATCTGCAAAGCAATCGTAGAAGAATTAAGGTAACTAACACAGGTATAATCTGAAATTGTTTCCGATTCATTCTCAAAAGCGCACCATTTTTCTTTTCCATCAGAAAATTTTAAGTAGTAAGCTTTTCTGCCGTCAGTTAGCTTTATTTGCGATACCCTACACAAATCATCAATACCTAAGTAGGTGAAGATACAAAAAATTATGCCTAATCAGTCCAATTACATAAGTAGTAAATATGAAGCTTCAAAATTAAAATTAATCATTTCTTTTATCCGCAACCAAGAAAATAGTCTTGATGTGTTTAGATATCAGGACTTTCAAGCTTTTTTACTTAAAATAATTATTTCCAAAAAAATGATTAAAATACTTATTTTTATTGTGCCCAAGTAGATTTATATTTACGTGTTAATTGCCATACGATGCCAAAAATTGATTTAAAATCTCCATTTCTTCATAAACTACCATCGAATAAAAATCAGAATTATTCCTCATGCCCTAGAATAAAAAGCCAGCTTATAGTCGAAGCAGGCAAACAAGTTAAGAAATTTCATGTTGTTTCGATCCATCTTGATGTCTTTAACCTGTTTAGCTATTGCAAGTAGCAATGCAAATGCAGACGTTAAAGTAGTAAAAAATATCAATTCCTTACAATCAGCAGATAAATTAGCATCGGTTGCTGGAGAGAAAATCAACAGTCATCATACTGCAAAATCTCTTGTATCTGGTGAAAAAAATAATTCTGTATTACTCGAAAGCTCTACTTCTGATATATCAGAAAATGTAGCTATTCAGGAATTGAGTAAGGACAACAAAAAGTCACAAAGAATATCAACTGATCTGGGCTATCAGAGGAGTGCTAATTACATGACTCTAACGCCAACAGGGCAGGCTAATTCATTAGGAAATCCACTTTATGAATTGCGCTTGTTTGCAAATGGCCAGTTGGTTGGTAGATATATAAGCGTATCTGGTAGGGCATATACCCAAACCAGAGATCGTAACCGTTCTGGAACAGAAGCACCGTTACCTGACGGAAGATACAAAGTTGCTACAGCAACTACTCGCGGCTCGATTGCTGAAGCAGGCGATCGCTTTCTTCCTATACGACCTTTATTTAGTACTGGCCGTTCTGCTTTGGGTATTCATTACGACCCATCATTTAATAAAAATAACGGCGAAGACGGTACATCAGGATGCGTAGCCTTAACAAACCGTCAGGATTTGAGCCAGGTATTGGACTACGTCAATACTTACAGACCTCAATTTCTTGAAGTTGCCATTCGGTAATTTTCAACTTTTTTGATTCAATTTCAAAATTCGTTTTTTACAAAAGGAATATCAATCATGTTTAAAGCTTTGCTTGCAGGTGCATTAATTCTCACTGCGATATTACCAGCAGCAGCAGAAGAAGTTGGTCCCGGAGTTGGTGGCAGAAATTACACATCTGCTGAAGGTTATAATGCTCATGTTTGTACTAATGAATCGGATGGTAGTCTCTCAGTTCGTACAGGTCCAGGAAAGGGTAATAGAAAGATTCTCGAACTTTCTAACAGAACGAATATTAGCGTGCTAGATCGTAGAAATGGTAGAGATGGTTTCGTGTGGTTTAGAGTGAGAAAGGGTGAAGTAACGGGTTGGGTTCGTTCTGATTATATTTGTGATGGATCTTTATCATTTAGAGGTGGAGACTAATTTTTGGTTAGATAACTTTACTTAATACAACTACTGAGAAGGTTTATCTATATTCCAATTAGAGGAAGCAAAGCTTCCTCTTTTTTTATTACATAAAATAATCAGGACTTACGCAAAGTCGAAAATGTCATACTGAGCGAAACGGAGTGCAGAGTATCCCGTAGGGGATCTTGCTATGCGTAGCGTTCCGCAGGAAAGTATCTCAGAGATTCTTCTCTTCGAGACGCTACGCGAACGTTCCGCTAACGCTATACTCAGAATGATAGTTTCTCATTAAAATGCATAAGTCCTGATAATACCAAAAGTTACCAAGGCTTTCCTACAGCATTACTCCTGATTTGAAACGATTGCAGTATTCACAAGTTGTTCTGGCGCTATCCATTTTTTATCTAATTGCTGGAGTAAATTTGTCCAAGCTGCTTGAATTTTAACGTCGCTGGGATATTTAAAATGCAGTTCAGCCACATCATTGATGGCATCATACCAAAGATTATTTTTACTAAAAAATATATATTTAGACAACTTATCTACTTGATTATTTGCAAGATTAATAGTGATGACTTTGCGCTGTATCCACCCATCAATAACAGCATCAGGTTCATCATTCTTACTACCTTGACAATTTAACATCAAGTACCAACGGTAGTTCTGATTTGGTTGGAGCATTTTTTTTGATTTTGAAGGCAGGGTAATTTTGATTAATCCTGGTTGATGAGCCAATTTAACTGTAGTTTGATAAATAGTTGTGCGTTCTTGTGCGTCAAGTAATATGAATTCGGCATGTTTTACATCATCTTGGTTGTAAGGCACATAAAACCAAAGGCTGGGATATGGAGAGGCTGTAAAATCATTGCCGTTGTTGGCGTTAAGTGCTGTCAGCGGTTTATGGGTTTGCTTGCACGCCGTTGCTGGGCGAGTTGTTCCTGGCGTGGAATTACCTTTGGGTGTACCTGTCGCAGGTGGTTTGGGTGGCGGTGAACTTGCGTATGTATTTGGTGATTTAATTCCTGCTATAAGTAACATCAAAATCCCAGCATAGATAAACCTGACGACAATTTCAGTTTTTTTCATGTCTGTTATTTTCTTAAGTATGCAGAAAACCTGAGCAATGACAATCAGCGCTCAGATTTTCGTTAGATCATAAGTAATCTATCGGTATTTATCTGTGGTTTTATTCAAAGAAGCGATAAACTTTGCTGTAAACCACATTACCTACCCAAATGACACCCCAAGGTGTGATTAATGCAATGATTGCGGGTACAAGTGGTATCCACCCACCCAGACTAAAAATACTCCAGCATGTTGTGTATAAACTCAAGCTAAATACACTGAGTAGTAAGCCCTGGTGTAGTGAGATTTTGACTCGCAAAACAACGGCACTTCCAGTCAAAGCCCAGCAAAATACCCACAAAATATTAATCCACTGTGGTAGCCACCATAACATCGGTCTGTGGTCTACAGCGGTGCTGAGTAATTGGCTGACAACATGGCTGTGGATGTGAAGCGATCGCATTTCACCATAGGGTGTCTGATGCGGATCTTTGACGCTGGCTGCAACTACACCAATTAGAACAACTCTATTTTTCACCCAGTTTGGATCAAAGCGATCGCTATCTGCATTTAAAATATCTCTGAGGGTGACTTGTTGAGCAATATGTAGGGGATCTGGGGTGTGGCGATAATTAATCAGCAGTTGGTTCCCCCGTGCATCCAGATTTTGATACCCACCACTATGTTTTTCTAAACGCTTGATGACTACTGAACCAATTTTCCAATTATCTTTAAAGGTTGTTACGGGAATTTTATGGGCATTGAAATATTGATATGCTATTTGCCAGCTAAAGGAATATTGCGTATGACAAATAGAAGTCTCAGCTAGAGGATTTTCGCTGCGGGATAAGAGATAGCGACGGACTGTTTTATCTTGGTTGTTGGTTTGCGGTTGATCGTCATATAGGTCAACAAAACCTACTTGAATATTGGGATTTTGAGATGGAGGTGCAATACTTTGTTCTAAACTGTTATTGAAGGTGCAGACAGCAGTTAGATTCTGGTGTTTCTGGAAATAGTTAATGAGCGTTTTATGATTAGATATATCATTAATTGGTACTGGTGAATCGCGGACAATATTCAAACCAATAGCGGCAGGTTGATATTTCTGTAATTTATCTAAGAGTCTAATTATTATAGCATCTGGTAGTGGATAACCATAGGTGTGGATATCTTTTTCATCTGCACCAATAATTAATAGACGACTATCTTCTAATTCAGGCGATCGCATTTTCATAATATGATCAAAAGCCTGAACTTCCCAAGTTTGCAACATCCCAAAATGCCGCATTCCTGTCACCACAATAGTAACAACAAAACTCATAAATAAAGCCGTTTTAAAATTGCTACTTAATTTATGTTTTGAATGTTGCTTTAATTGCTGATTTTTACCTTTTAAATTTTCCCATTTAGGTGATATTTCTGCTGGATTTTGGCAAATTACCGGTAACCAACTGGCTGCTGGAAATTCAGCTTCTAAACCCTGTAATTTCTCCCGCGCCTGTCTCACGGCTAAATAAAATGATTGACCATCAGCAAAGTTTTTGAGAAAATACTTCAAAAACTCTTGTGCTACTCTATCTGGTACTCTTTCCCGCATAACAATTATTTGGGGAATATGTAAATCATCTAGTTTTTGAGCTAATGCTAATCCATGACAAGAGTTAAAGATTGCTATTTGCAAACCATTTTGGAGAGCTTTTTTTAGAGCATTATTCAACTGATAAATATTTATATATTCATTTTTATTTAAATGTAAATAACCAGTATTGTCTTCAGAACTACTATAGCTATGACCTGCAAAAAATAGAATATCCCATCCTGATTTATCCCAAAGCAATGTGTTTAATTCTGAATATTTTGGTTCTACGATAAATACTGTTTTAGCATCTGGCAAACTCTCCAACATCCTTCTATCAGCATCAATATCAATTCCTTGACTGTCTCCTAAAATAGCCAATATTTTTACTTGATTGGTATACTTTTTGTTAGAAGTTTTAGGTTCAAATTCGATAGCACTTAAACCTATTTCTGCTTTGGGATAATCACTAAAAAACTGCCAAAGATGCCAGGGTAATTCCCTCAGCAAAATATCTTCAGTTTGAATAATGAAACGGATTTCATCGTCAATGCTCAACTGCATTCGTAATTGACGCTCAACGTGGCGAAACTCTTCAGCATCAAGCCAAATATCAATCTGTTTTTGTAACTGATCACATACTTGATAAAAATCAACATCAGAAACATGAGTCACATCAGCATCATCAATTTGAATATCTTCATCATGGCGCTGAGACTGACGCAAACCTATATTTATATAGCGAGATTCATAGATTAATTTATATAATAATTGCCAGCGACGATATAAGTCGAGAAGAGTTGGATTTTCAGGTAAACTACCTGAAAATTGCCTCCATTTCAAATTATTTTCCTCTTGTAGCTGAACAGTCACAAAGGAGAAGCCTAAGTGCAAGTCACCTTTTCCTAGGTTTAAAATAACTGACTTACTCATTGCTGTGTAGATGCAAGTGTTTCAATTAAAAATTCTTCAGTAATACTGAATTCATCAATAGTCACTTGGATTTTGAATATTTTCCCTGGAGAGCAAGTAAATCGCTTCAATTGAATGAAATTATCTTGAATACGCGATTTAATTTCCTGAAGAATTACCTCTGATGGAGAAATTAAACCTAGTTTGATATGCTGTGGTAAGTAAGTTTGTCCTTTAGTGGGATGCAGTTGTACGCGAACAGCTACTGTTCCAGTATCTTCTGGTGTAAAACCAACTAAAAGTGCAACTGATTGATTACTCAATTGCATTTCTAAATCAATGAGCTTGATACCTTCTACAGATACATCTCTGGCTGCTACCTCATGATTTCTAAAACTATAGACTAAATTTCCAGATTCTTGATTTAATAGTGCGTTGAGAGGTTGCCAACCATCATCAAAGGTATTTTTGAACCAGTTACTTAATTTGTTTAATTTTGCTATGCTTTTTATTGTAAATTGACCCAGTCGTTTTTGATATAATTGCTGTCGCCATTCCTGATTATTCAGCAATGCTGCCCATTTTGTAAAGGGTATATCGACTTGTAAACGTGGAGAGTAAATAGATATATCACCTAACAGTTCTAATAAATTTTGCACTTCAGTTGCAGATAAACTTGGTAATTCTGGGAATTTTGCACGCAATGGCTTTCCTCGTGTCACCTGCATAAGTGTGAGATTTTCGATTAACTGGTTCCTTGGTAATATATAAGTGCGATCGCGTGGATCATATTTGCTCAATTGTTTGATTTGAAAGTGTGTGGCAAACCCCTGTACTTTCAATCTACATTCATCAGCATTTGCTTCTAAATCAACTTGTACACCTAAGTAATAGTCACCTACAAACGTGGGGATATCTATCCACTCTTGGGGAACACATAGTGATTCTGAATCTGTATTTTCGCTAGGGATAAGTATAATTCGCCGCTTACCAAAGTCAATCGCAGAACCATTGACTACTTCTAAAATGCTATGTAAGCCTTCTTCACTAGGATAAATTGCTGTGGGTAACGCTTGATCTAAAAGTTGGTCATTCAAGTATGTTAAAAATGTATACAAGCACACACGATTCAGATAGGCGCTGTACCGCACGATGGTATGAGAATGCTGTTGTGCATCTTTCCAGGCTTGCCGTTGTATAAGGGTGGGTATTTGCAGCAATAATTGGTTATTCAAAGTGATTTTTAATTCATTTTTATTGTATTGATAATACGATAAATTTGGATAACTCAGCATATTTTTATGTTGAAATTAACTGTTTAGATGGAGATGTAAAATTTTTATGCAGACTTTGACTTTTTTTAGATAACCACATATCTAAAAATTTTTTAATCATTATGTCAATTTGTCTGAGTAATACAGTCTCTAATTCATGATTTATTTGATATAGTAAATCATCTATTTTCTCTGGACTCAAATAAAGTTTTTTGACAATAGATTCAGCATCTATTTTTTGTCCATAATAAAGTCGTAATAAATTCTGAGATGCAGTGTTTAATTGTTTAATTGCAGCAACCAATGCTGTATGAATTAAATCAGAATCATCTGGAGTTTCATAATTAAACTCCAACCACATTTTTACGTACTTTGCAACCCATTTTTGTGGTTGTTTTAATTTAAATATTACATTAATTAGTTTTCGCTCAATGGTTTGTAGACGACGTGCGATCGCTCCTTGGGTGACTGCAAACTTTGCTGCAATTTGTTTCTGATTCCATCCCAATCCATAATAAAGATACAAAATCTCTTTTTGGTCATTATTAAGCATCAATAATTCCTGTTCCAATACAGTTTCTATTCGTTGACAAAGACTTTCTTTTTCAGATATATAATCTTCTATTTCGATGTAAAAAATTTCATAATGGCTAACCGCTTCTATAGATTCTAGAGAAATACTCGGGGTAATTGACTGGGGATAATTCCGCAAAGCAATAATACAGGTTTCCATCCATCTTTGTATTTCTTCCCCACTTACTTCCTTACTAACTGCAACTTGATGCGGCGCTATAGCTAGCAGCTTTTCAGCATTGTAATATTGTGCTGCTTCTTGAAAGTCATTACTATCTGGTTCTAGCCAACGTTGTCCACTGCGAGTTGCAGGATTTTGGATTTTATTGAATTGATAAATTTGTTTAAAATATTTACGTGCAAACAAAAATCTGGAAACATCTGGTTCATATTTGCCATACCTAATTAGTGATTCCTTAAGTTCTTTGTTACTTTTTTTGCACAACAATCGCCATTTAGAAAATTTAGCGATCGCACCTTCATCTTTGATGCTTTTTCGCAAAACTTCAGTCATATAAGTATAAAGTGGCGCATGATGGGGATCATACTTTGCCAAAATTGCCGGAAATTTCACTGGATCGTAAACTAAGCACCGCGCAAAAAAAATATATTCTTCCCAACACTTGTATTTATTCTCTTTCCATACTTGTGAAGCAGCGCGATAACAACTTTCTTCACAATACAGACTTAAATGCTTCCATGCTTTTTGTATGCGGTTCTCAGGTTCCCAACTCTGTTTCAATGGCGAGCTATTTAGCACCATATCAAGCCAGAATTCTACTATATCTTGCTCACTTCCTTGATTTAATAGTGCGCTAAATTTGTCATGTCGAGTTTTATATAAATCAATATTGCGTTGTAAATATGGTTCGGATTTCCACTGAATCGCTGTATGACTAATTGAGTTTTCTAGAGTCATATACATAGAGAATCGATCAACAAAGTGCTGAAGGTTAGGCAAGGTCGGTATCTGATTTAACATTTTGACCTGATTGGCACACGCTTTTAAGGGGTTTTTTATGGATTTTTACTTAATCGACCGTATAAAAAATATCCCTAAATTGGTGTGATCTAAAACACTGTCAATCACCGTTAAAACTAGTAGCAAGGTTAACTAGAGCGCAGTTACATAAGTTTTATCCTGTATTAAGCTTCCAGAACTAGGGCATAAGATCGATACCAGAGGTATTTGTTACTACTTTAATATTGGGGCGATCGTAGACTATTTATGCGGTCAGGTTTTTTTCTGACCAAACAGATGTAGATAACGCCAAGGACGAACCCACAGGGTAGACTGATGTTTACCTATGGTTTAATTTCAAAAACCTCGACTTATGTAATAAATCTTATATTTACCCGGACTTGCTTAATAAACTATCTTTCTGTGGAAACTGAATACTATATAAATGAGCGTACCTTCCACCTTTAGCAATTAATTCATCATGGGTTCCTACTTCGACAATGCTACCTTGTTCAATAACTAGAATTAAATCAGCATTCTGGATCGTTGAAAGTCGATGAGCAATTACTAAACTAGTCCGACCTTTAAATAGTCTTGATAAAGACTCTTGAATTAGACGTTCAGACTCAGTATCTAGAGCAGAAGTAGCCTCATCCAAAAGGATAATCTGAGGATTCTTCAGTAAAACTCTGGCAATAGCTAAACGCTGCTTTTGACCACCAGATAAATTTACCCCACGCTCACTAATTATAGAATTATAACCATCAGGAAAACTCATAATAAAATCATGTGCATTAGCTGCTCTAGCTGCTGCTTCAATCTCTAAATCTGTAGCGTCTAACTTTCCGTAAGCAATATTATCACGCACAGTGCCGTATAAAAGTAAAGTTTCTTGAGAAACAATTCCTATATGCTTTCTTAGTGATTCTTGGGTTAAGTCTTTCACATCATATTTATCAATCAAAATCTTTCCCTGTTGCGGGTCATAAAAACGAGCGGCTAATTTTAAAACAGTACTTTTACCCGCACCCGATGAACCTACTAAAGCAACTCTCATTCCTGGTCGAATTTCTAAATTAAAGTCATGGATAACTCTTTCATTGTTATAAGCAAACTCTACATTTTCAAATTTGATTCTCCCCAGCACAGATTCTAGGTTCGCCGCATCTTCTTTTTCCATCACCTCTGGCTGAGTATCTAAAATTTCAAATGTTCTATCTAATGCTACGACAACCCTTTGCAATAAATTAATTACTTTACTAAAACGCCTAATGGGTTGATTCATTTGATTAATGTATGCCAGAAAAGCTGCTAATTCACCAATTGTCAAACGACCTACCATTACTTCCCAAGCACCAAATACCAGCACAATCAAGCTACTAAGATTATTTAAAATATCAATTAGAGGAAAGAATATAGACCAAAGACGCACAGCATGAATATTCGCATCCATATAGTTACGACTTTGGTCTGAGAAACGATCGATTTCATATTTCTCATTACCAAAAGACTTAATAATATCAATATTAGATATAGTATCTTGCAGATGGTCATTTACTGCTGATGCTTGTGTCTGTACATCTAGATATGCGCTACGCATAGATAGACCAAAAACCTGCGTAAAATACACTATCAAAGGATAAGTAACTAATAGTAGGAGCGTCAGTTGCCAATCAGCACTAATTAGATAACCCAAAATCACCACAAAAGTAAAACTATCAGCCAGAATATCTGCAATATCAGCGGTGACTAAATTACCAACTGTGTTAACATTTTGAGACAACCTTGTCATCAAATCTCCGGTGCGTTGGCTATAGAAAAAGCTAATTGAAAGCTTTTGCAGATGTTGATAAAGGTCTGTTCTGAGGTTATCAATTGTTCTCTGGCCAAATATGGACATCATATAACTACGACCAAAGTTTAATAACCCTATCAATAGGGAAATTAATAGTATTGTTGCTGCTATCCAAGGTAATAGAGAAAATTCTTTTTCGGGGATAATAACATCAATTACATAGCGAGTAATTTGGGGAATAAGAATCTGTAGTAGTGAAAGACAGGCAATCATTCCCAAAGCTATTAATAAAGGTGATTTTTGCCGCCAAATATATTTGAATAACCGCTGACATAATATCTTAACTGTTGCTGTTTCTGGTAACTCGCCAGGGTCATTTGTGGCGACCTTAAGCACTAAGTCTGCTTTCACTAAAAAATCCTCGATTTAGCCATTAACAAATGGAAATGGTTGTTCTAAAATAGGTAACTCTAAAAATGGACATAGCTTTTCCCAGCCTTCTCCAGCATTAATATTAATGATGAGCAGGGAATCAGGACGCTTTTTAAAGTAGTTAACTACATTGTTGTAATGTAAATCATAAACATAAGAGAATCTGGATTCATTGAAAGTATAACTACCGTAAACAGCAACACGTAACATCCTTCTGAGAAACATGATATTTTCATTGCTGGGTAATCCTGTAAACATGGAAATACCAAAGTGATTGGCAACGGAGTGTAACCATGATTTTTTGTCGCAGATAGTGAGAATAAACTTACTACCTGGGAAAAGGTTATCTAACTGAGCATAAAAGGGAGCAACAGTAATATCTGTGATGCCATCAAACTCATACAGCAGAGAAAAATCATATTTCCCTATCATCAGTTCTTGTAAAGTTACTTCATCATCTGGGCAGTGTGCTACATTAAATCCCAGCATATTTAATGCTAAATTCAGGTTGTTAGTACCAGTGCAACTCAAGCCAATCCCAAAGATTTTACGAGGTTGCTGATTAAACTCCCTTTGGATATTAAGCTGTGCAGATAAATTCTCTATTTCTTGTAAAGTTAAAGGCTCTTTTTCTGGAATTTCTAGTTTAGTTAATTCATGAATACTAATCTCAGGTAATTTCTCAATAAATTTTGCTAACTCTTGCACAGATGAGTTTAATGCTAATTGCTGTCTAGCATATTCTACAGCATATTGAGCCACTTGGAAATCTTGATCGTGTGGTTGCAATAGCCAATTTTCTTGATAAGCTTTTAACTTTGCTTGGTGGTAATCAGTACGACTTCTCAGTTCTCTCAAAGCATATTTAATAAATATATCGTGATGAAATTGACAAAAGTCATGGAGGATTTTAAAAGATTTAAAAACTTTGTTGACATTTAGCTGACTCATAGCTAAATCTCTGATTCTAGATTCTGGTCTGAGAAGATATTTAGGGTCATCCTGCGGCGGCTTAATTTTTTGCATGGCATTAACCACATCAATTTTGACGATGTGTACACCACAATGAACCTGTCCTCTAAATTTATCTCTGACATAACAGTCTATATAAGGTAAGTCATTTTCTTGCAGGAAAGCTGTCATATCTTCCATAATCAAACAATCAGCATCCATGAAAACGACTAAATCACATTCGTAGTTAATCCTGAGCATTTGCTGCACTGCTAAGGAAAAAGGTTTGATATTTTCAATAATATGCACTTGCTGAGGCTGGATATGTCTTATAGCTAGTTCTAAAGCAATTTTTGATGTTCTTTCTCCAACAGTTCTAAAAACCAAATCTATTTTTTTCATGCACAGTCAGATAATATCGAGATTGTGGTGTTCAGATCCCTGCCTTTTTATAGACACCTGTAGGGTGGCTTCCCGCAGGGTAGAAGTCGGATATCTCGCAGCCCAGCAAAATTAATGGGACAGACTCCTAGCGTTTGCAGAGCATATCCAAGTAAAGCTACTATAAAAGGCTTTTAGTGGCAGCAGATAAGTCTAGGAATGGTACAGTGTCTTCTCTAGTCTATCTAACGTCTCAAAAGACTGTTGAGTCTGAGCTTTGCTCTTGCGTAGGAATCTCTCTAGCACTAGTTAAAGCCAATAACATAGCTTTGAACTTTTGAAATATATACTAAGTTAGGTAATTTTTTTAGCACCCTTGCTTAGATATCTCCTCCTGATGGCATGTATCATCCAAATAATCACAAATAATTAAGTGATATTTGACATCCGTATACTGGACTTTACATCAACTTTATGAGTAAAATACGGTAAGTACATCGGCTTACTGTGTTTACATGTAAAACCATAAAAAAACTGGTCAGGAGTTTAGCCTAGCAGAACAAGTGACCCATCAGCAGCTACGACAGCTGACTCAAGTGCGGTGCAAGTAGTCATGCAGTAACGACTCCAAGACAGTTTTTTGTTGTCAGGGAATTAATTCTACTAAAATCCTCAGATCAATCAATCTCGGATTTCTCATTACTTGAAAAGGAAAAGAATCTACCACAAGGAGCTTTGTCTATCACTGGGCTGTAGTTTGCCTGCATTGCTGTATTTTAGCAGCCAAGCCCGAACTAACTTGTAGTTTGAGCTTGATAACATTGAAAACTCGTTTATGGACAAGGAGTATGCACTATTTGTTACTACCGCTCTTAAGCTTCTTTGTGGGCATTATTGTTGGGTTGACTGGAATTGGTGGGGCATCTTTGATTACTCCTATGCTGATTTTTGTGTTCCAGGTTCCGCCTTCTATTGCTGTGAGTTCTGATGTTGTAGCTGCCACTTTAATGAAGGTTGTCGGTAGCTACAAGCACTGGCAACAGAAAACCCTGGACTTAGAAGTCGTCAAATGGCTGGTATTTGGAAGTGTCCCCGGCTCTCTCTTTGGGGTAAGCATTTTGCACTTCATCCGCCGTACTGGTGAGGAGAATTTAGATAACATTCTGCTGAAGATGCTGGGAATGATGATTTTGCTCGTCACATTATTAGCGTTAGTACAATTATTGCTGTTGACTTTTTTCCCCAAGTTCAATTTACCAGAACTGCCAAAGTTAGATTTAACAACTAATTTCGGTCGTTTACTCACAATCATTTTGGGAGCGGTGTTAGGCTGTTTGGTAGGACTGACTAGCGTGTCTTCTGGCTCAATGTTTGCCTTGGCATTAATTGCCTTTTTCCGCCTTGATGCCCAGAAATTAGTCGGTACAGATATTTCTCAAGCAGCAATTTTATTGTTGTTTACCTCCCTCGGACATCTTAGCCTCGGAACAGTTGATTGGAGTCTAGTTGTGCCGATATGGTTAGGCTCAGTTCCTGGTGTATTACTGGGGGCAAAAATCTGTCAAATTGCTCCTCAACGCCCACTGCGATTTATTATCTACGCCATTTTGATGATGGTGAGTTGGAAGTTAGTTTATCAGGTGTAAGTAGGTGGGCGTAAATAATTATGGTTGGGATAAGGTAGGAGACAGAATACAGGAGGAAAGGGGATTTTAGCTTTGTTTACTTTTCTTGATATAGTTTGGTTTTATTGTGCCGACTTACTTAAGCTGCAATAAATCCAGTTGATAATCTGGGTTACTCTGCGTTTTCATCATTTATTCACCCACGGCAGTAGACTAAATGTACCTCTTTCATACATGATAAACAAACCCAGGCTAATCAAGACAAAAGGGATAACATGCTTACCATAGCGACTTAAAATATAAGCAATGCTGGCGTGGCGACTTAACCAATAGGCGATCGCACACCAAAAACCTAGCATGACCAAAAACACACTTAAAATTATCCCTAAGCTAGCAAAGCTATGACCAGCAAATAAGGGAATATATATACTAATATTGTCACCACCATTAGCAACTGTTACTGCGACTACTTTATAAGTTTGGGGATGGAGAATACTAAATAGGAAAGATAATATGGGATTATGAGGTGAGGACTGTTTAAAATCAGTGGTTACTGTTTGAATTTCTGTATTTTCTGGTTCTTGATGTAGCAATTGCTTAAAGCCGATCGCTATTGGCAATAGCCCTAATAATCCAATCAGTTCTCGTCGGATGACTAAGCCGCCAAAAAATCCTGGTAAGCTAGCAATAATAATAGCTGTAAAACCAAGGTATTGACCAATTACAACATGCCGTCGTCGAAAGTTAGCATCCACCTGTGAGAAAAATAGCAGCAAGATAATGATGTCATCAATATTGGTGGCGGCGAAGGCAATTATGCCCTCAGTTAAAGCTGTTCCAAGCTGACTCATGGTGGATGGTTAGAACATATGCTTTACCACAATACCAAATTAATATAACGCTTCTCACTTCGATTAAAGATAATCGAGGGTGGGGAAACCCCATAATCGAGGGCGGGGTTTCCCCGCCCCTACAGGTTTGCGAACGCTATGTTACAAACTTTGTTTATTTGAAAATATGAATGAGTTAGTCACTGCAATCAGCACAGGGATAGTTGCATTTAGTGCTACCAATATTGATGATATTGTGATTTTGTTGCTGTTTTTTTCTCAGGTTAATCATAATTTCCGCCCTCAGCACATTGTTTTTGGTCAGTATCTGGGTTTCACTATATTATTAATTCTCAGCCTTCCTGGCTTTTTTGGGGGGTTGATTTTACCGCCAAATTTGATTGGATTACTGGGCTTGCTTCCTATCACCATTGGTATCAACAGTTTGGTAAATCGGGAAGAGGATACATTACAGGAAGTCGTCCCTACAGCAGAACAATCTGAAACTAATATTATTAATAGTTTTATATCACCTCATATTTATACTGTGGCATCAATTACCATTGCCAATGGTAGCGATAATATTAGTGTTTATGTGCCATTATTTGCTAGTAATAACTGGGAAAGTTTTTTAGCAATTATCGGTTTGTTCTTTTTACTTTTAGGAATATGGTGTTATTTCACATATAAATTAACCCACCAAAAAATGGTAGCTGATTTTTTAATTCGCTACGGCAATTATTTTGTGCCTTTTGTGCTGATAGGTTTAGGTGCGTTTATTGTACTAAAAAGCGAGGCTTTAAGTTTAATAAAGCTAATTGCTGGTTGTTTCTGTTTGATGATTCTGTTAAAGAATAATGACGATACCCAAGAAGTTGGAAAAAGTTAAGGCATCAAACTTTGCTCAACCATTCGTTTTCTTCTGGATCTTTAAACAGTGAAGTACTGAGATAGCGTTCACCGAAGCTAGGCTGCACCATGACGATTAAACGTCCGGCATTTTCTGGGCGCTTTGCTACTTGAATTGCAGCATATAAAGCGGCTCCCGTAGAAATACCAGAAAGTAATCCTTCTTCTTTGGCTAGGCGACGACTGTAGGCGATCGCCTGATCATCCGCTACTTGAATCACCTCGTCAACTAGTTCGGCGCGGTAAATTGCGGGTATGAATCCTGGGCCGATTCCTTGAATTTTATGGGGGCCGGATTTACCACCTGTTAATACTGGACTGTTGCTGGGTTCAACAGCAACAGCCTGGAAACTTGGCTTCCGTTGTTTAATTACTTCGGATACGCCTGTAATTGTCCCGCCAGTCCCGACTCCCGCCACTAAAATATCAACTTGTCCATCTGTATCTTCCCAAATTTCTTCGGCTGTGGTTTGAGCATGAACTTTCGGGTTAGCTGGGTTGCGGAATTGCTGCAACATATAAGCATCAGGAGTCTTCGCGACAATTTCCTCTGCTCTAGCGATCGCCCCTCTCATCCCTTCCACACCAGGCGTTAACTCTAATTGAGCGCCATAAGCTCTCAACATCGCCCGTCTTTCCTGGCTCATCGTATCAGGCATCGCTAGAATAAGATGGTAGCCCTTAGCTGCTGCCACCATTGCCAGGGCAATTCCTGTATTCCCAGAAGTAGGCTCCACTAAAATAGTTTTTCCAGCATGAATCAAGCCTGCTGACTCTGCGGCTTCCACCATACTCACCCCAATCCTATCTTTCACAGAAGAGGCTGGGTTCATGCTCTCTAACTTCACCACAATTTGAGCAACTGCTCCCAACGTTTGGGGAATCTTGTTTAATCGAACTAAAGGAGTCCGTCCAACTAACTCTGTGATGTTATTTGCTATCCGCATAGGGGTACTCCTTGATGACTAAATGTAATACATCGGACTCTGCTGGGCGCGAGCCTCTCTTTGTTGGCACAAATCTTGGAGTGTATAGCTGCTCAAAACCTCAATAGATGCGGCGTTGGCTTGTTCCCAAATTTCATGCACCAGACTCCTTTCTAGTGTCGGGGCTTCAGAGCTGTCTTTCTCTTTCCGCTCACCCTCCACCATAGTGACAATCTCTAGTAAGGTAATCTGCCAAGGTTCACGCACTAGAAGAAAACCTCCTTTAGAGCCGCGCTGACTCTGCACCACACCCGCACGCCGCAGGTTGGTCAAGATTTGTTCTAGATAGCGTTCTGGTATAGGTTGCTTGGCGGTGATCTCACTCATAGTCAGCGGAACTTTTTTTCCGTGATGGCTTGCTAGTTCTAAAAGTGCTAGCAATGCGTATTCAACTTTGGAAGACAGATCCAGGAGAGCGTAGTTTTGGCTATTCAAGTCTGTACTCAATATACTACGGTGGTTCGACGGATTTATCGTATTCTATGCGAAGTTAACTTTTCTCAAAGTGTGGGATGCGATCGCATCTCACAGATTACACATAAAATAGACATAATCCCATCGACTTACCGTAGATTATCTTACACAATTCCTACAAATGAGTTCATATTTTGTGGAAATTATTTTTAATTGGTCATTTGTCATTGGTCATTTGTCATTGGTCAAGAGTTATTTCCCTACTCCCCAGTCCCCAATGCCCAATGCCTAGTCCCCAGTGCCAAGTCCCTAGTCCCCAGCCCCTGGGCACTGAGCGAAGTCGAAGTGCAATCCCCAATCCCAAAGAATGTATGTTAATAGATGATTTGCGAACAATTTATGAACGAGATCCAGCGGCGCGTAACTGGCTGGAAATACTGTTCTGCTATCCTGGACTCCAAGCTTTATTGTTTCACCGACTCGCCCACTGGCTGTATAAAACGGGTATCCCTTTTATACCCAGATTCATGTCTCATATTAGTCGGTTTTTAACTGGGATTGAAATCCATCCTGGGGCTGTGATTGGTAAGGGTGTGTTTATCGATCACGGTATGGGAGTAGTGATTGGCCAAACAGCGATCGTGGGGGATCATGCGCTAATTTATCAAGGTGTCACCCTCGGCGGTACTGGCAAAGAAACAGGCAAGCGCCACCCCACATTAGGTAGCAACGTAGTTGTTGGAGCAGGCGCTAAGGTATTAGGAAATATTCAAATTGGCGATCATGTCCGCATCGGTGCTGGTTCGGTAATACTGCGAGATGTTCCCAGTAATACTACCGTAGTCGGAGTTCCAGGGCGCATCACTCGCCAGAACAACGTCAGCAGCGATTCTTTAGCCCACAACAAACTGCGAGACGTGGAAGCTGAAGCGATCCGCGCTCTATTTGAACGGGTTAAGGCTCTAGAGAAGGAGGTTGAGCGGTTTCAACCCCCATCAGGTTTATCCCTAACTCAAGTAGAAATCGAACAAATCGACGACGATAGGTGCGATACCAATCGCGTCATTGAAGACTTTCTCGATGGTGCGGGAATTTAGATTTCAGTTAACAGTTAACAGTTACTTGTACTGAGCGTAGTCGAAGTATCAGTTATCAAATTCACTGTTTACTGTTCACTGTTCACTGTTCACTGATAACTAAGCATAGGCAGGGAAAACCCTGGCTTTCTTGGGTTTAACAAAAACGCGCTGATTTGTTTTGAGTTCAAGTTGATTAAATTCTTCTCGGCTGAGGTGAGCATTGACTCTCACGCCCAAATCTAAAAGTAATTCGACCCGAATTTCCCAGCCCAGGTGAATTATGTGGTCGACTTTCGCAGGCGCACTCTCATCTGCTGCATGGATTTGAATAGAAATATCATGGGGGCGTAAAAATACTTGATCTGTGGAAGAGACAGAACGATTGTCTGGACTTAGACCAGAGTTAGCAGGTAAAACGTTAACTGGGCCAATAAAGCTCATCACAAAAGGTGATGCTGGATGGTCATAAATCTCGGCTGTTGTGCCTACTTGTTCTACTCGGCCTTTATTCATGACCACAATCTCATCAGCAACTTCCATTGCTTCTTCTTGGTCATGGGTAACAAATACGGTCGTCACATTCACATCTTCATGCAAACGCCGTAACCAAGCTCGTAGTTCTTTGCGGACTTTGGCATCCAAAGCACCAAAAGGTTCATCTAACAGCAAGATTTGTGGTTGTACAGCTAGCGATCGCGCTAATGCCACCCTTTGTCTTTGACCACCAGACAATTGTGAAGGATAGCGATCGCCTAGTCCTTGCAACTGTACCAGATCCAGAAGTTCATCCGCTCTTTGCTTAACCCTGTGTTTAGGCGCCTTGCGGAGTTCTAGGGCAAAGCCGATGTTTTCACGTACTGTTAAGTGCTTAAATAAAGCATAATGTTGAAATAGAAATCCAATGTTGCGTTCTTGTACGCTCTTATGGGTAGCATTTTCACCAACCAGCCAAATTTCACCTGAGTCAGGCTTTTCTAAACCCGCAATCATCCGCAGCAAGGTCGATTTTCCTGAGCCAGATGGCCCTAATAATGCCACTAAAGAGCCAGTTTTAAAGTCTAAATTTACCTGGTCAACAGCTTTAAAAGAACCAAAATTCTTAGAAACGTTCTCAATCGCAATACCCATAGCTTATAAGAACCTGATATACATATATACTACAGTTAGTGTATCGGAAATTCGTGTTATACACAATAATGTCTTTATACTCAGGTGTTTCCAATCAAACCAGTAAGAGTACTAAGCAATTTTTTACACGCCGAGTATTTTTACCTGAACAGAAAAATCATCTCTGGAAAATCGAAACAGGTTTTGTACGCACTTTTACTTACCTAGAAGATGGTACCACTGTGGCTCTAGGGTTGTGGGGACCAGGAGATATCGTTGGCAAAGCGTTATCAAAGTTGGAACCATATCAGATGGAGTGCTTAACTAAAGTGGAGGCGACAGTCTTACCACTAGAGGAATGGGAGCAACCTACAGAGACTCTACTCGCTCACATCCAACAGGCTGAAGAATTGATGGTGATTCGTAGCCATAAAAAAGTAGATACTATGCTGATCAAGTTATTAGCATGGCTATCTAAAAAGTTTGGCTCAGAAGTGGAAAAGGGGCGTTTAATCGATATGCGTCTCACTCATGAAGACCTGGCAGAAATGCTAGGTTCAACTCGCGTGACAATTACTCGTGTTCTGGGGCAGTTTGAGCAAGAGGGGTTGATTGACCGTCTCTCTCTACATAGAATTGTATTGCGAGAAGAAGACATTTGGTACTATGAAATTTAGTTGGTCATTTGTCATTGGTCATTTGTCAACAGTCAACCGCTTTCATAGGAATTTTTCGGGGTTAGAGGGGCGATCGCCTAAAATGCTAGAACAATCGAGCCAAATTGGTAGCCCTAGCTTTTCTAAATAACTCAAGCTGGAGCGGAGTTGCTTGCTTCTACCCCACAAATCCAAGTCAAACCAGCCATCATCTTGCATATCTGGTTGGAGTAGAGCGCTGGTAATATTAACTGTTAACCCATAGCGAGAAACTAACTGAGAAATTATGGGTTTTTGGGAATAGGTTTTCAAGATACACAACTGTAAGCGTATTCGATTGCTTTGTCCTTGAGTAATCCATTGCTGGAATTCTGCTTGCCATTGAGTTGTGAGTGATACAGATTTGGTAGGAATCTGGGGATTTGGCTGATAATTTGCCCCTACTGGATGGGGAAAAGACAAGTTGTGTTGTTTGGGTTGAATATGGTTGGCGATCGCTAGTTGTACCAAATTCACTCCCAATCCTTGCAAGTAAGACAAACTATTTGTCAATTGCTGAGGATTTCCCGAAAGTTCTAGATCAAACCAGCCATCACTCTCGCTACCCGATACCAGAGATGCTGCTGTGATGTTAACAGTTAAACCATAGCGAGACACTAAACGGGAAATCACAGGTTGCCGATAATACCGCTGCGGCACTAGAATTCGGCTATAAACTGGGTCAGATTTGGCAAATTTATTGGGAGACATGAGATTTATTCCCAATAGTCATCCGGCAGAAAATCAGAAAGTTGGCTTGCAGAAACTTTGTTTTTCTTAACTTTGCCCGACTGGATATGAGTCTCATCAAGATTCTCCTCTTCTAGGCTGTTTTTAAACTACGGCAAATCTATCGCAATACTGTATTTAATACTTATGTAAAGGAGGATGACACAAAAACCACAAAAAAACAATGCGTAAATTCCCATAAACTAACAGAACTTACGCAAGTATAATATTTGTCTGTTAACTGTTAACTGTTAACTGTTAACTGTTAACTGATTACCAATCACCCGTTTTACTTTCATCCCATACTTGTAAATCTAAGTCGTGGAGATAGGTTAGCGCACTTTGGATTTGTGCATCTGTTCCTTGCAGTTCCAGATCAAACCAACCATCTCCAACGGCGTTAGCGCCCAAAATTGCTGCTGTGATGTTCACAGTCAGTCCGTAGTCAGACACCAGACGAGAAATCACGGGTTCCTGATGATAGTCTTTGGGAATCTTTACCCGAATTCGTTTACGAGTCAGTGGGTTGTCTGTAGTCATATGTGAATTAACCGCTAAATTGTTTTAGTCAACATCTTTAATGCGGGTTTTCCGTTCGATAATCTCCTTCAACACCAACGTTACTACTGCTAGCAACGCTAACAGCACAGCCGCAGAGAAAGCTGCTTCGGTTTCATACTGTTTATAAGCATCTTCTACAAACAGTGGTAAGCTCTGGGTTTTATCAGCAATGTTACCAGATACCACAGAAACCGCTCCAAATTCACCCATTGCTCTAGCATTGGTCAAAATTAAACCATAGAGTAAACCCCAGCGGATACTGGGTAGGGTGACACGCCAAAATATCTGCCAATCTGAAGCACCCAGTGTTCTGGCTGCTTCTTCTTGATCCTTACCAAATTCTTCTAAAACAGGAATCACTTCTCTAGCGACAAAGGGCATACTCACGAACGCCGTAGCTAGTACCATACCTGGAAAGGCAAAGATAATTTGAATATCATGATCTTGCAGCCAAGGGCCAAACCACCCATTTCGCCCATAAAGCAACACAATCATCAATCCAGCGACTACAGGCGAGATGGAAAAAGGCAAGTCAATGATACTCAAAACTATAGCTCGACCAGGAAACTTATGGCGAGCGATCGCCCAAGCTGCACACAGCCCAAATACTGCATTTATGGGTACAGATATCACAGCAAGTGTGAATGTCAGCCCAGCTGCATGGAGAAAGGCGGGGCGTGTCAAGTTAGCAAAAAATGGCCCAGTACCTTTGATAAACGCTTGAACAAAAACGTTAAGTGCGGGAATATATTGCACCAGAAATAAATAGCCTACGGCGATCGCAATTAATAATCCTGGCACCCAACTCTTCTGCTGTTTGGCTTCAGGTAAATTAGGATTTGACTGAGTTGGGCGGTTACGAATTACGTTATCTCTTGTCATATCTTCTTGACCACGCTTGTAATAAATTAATTGCCAAAAGCAGCACCAACGAGATTGATAGTAGAACTACACCGATGACAGTCGCGCCGGAATAGTCATACTGTTCTAATCGCTGGAAAATCAGCACAGGTGCGATCAAATCTTGAAACGGCGTATTAGAAGAGATAATTACAGTTGAGCCATATTCCCCAACTGCACGGGAGAAACCCAAAGCTACACCAGTCAAAATCGTCGGAAATAAAGGTGGCAAAATTACTTTCCAAAAAGTTTGCCATTGACTGGCACCCAAAGACCAAGCCGCCTCTTCAGTTTCCCGTTCCATCTCCTGAAGCACAGGCTGCACTGTCCGCACCACAAACGGTAGGGAGATAAATATCATTGCTACCGCTACACCCACACGGGTAAAAGATACTTTAATTCCCAGCGGTGCTAGCAATGAACCAATCCAACCATTATCACTATAAACCGTTGCTAGCGTTAGCCCCGCAACTGAAGTGGGCAACGCAAAAGGTAAATCTACAGTGGCATCAATGATGCGTTTAAACGGAAATTCATAGCGAACCAAAACCCAAGCAATCAGAGTCCCAAATACGCCATTAAGCAGGGCAGCAAATGCCGAAGTTACAAAAGTAACATTGTATGTTGCCAGTGCTACCTCACTAGTAGCAATTTGCCAAAACCTAGCCGGGGGTTCCGTACTTGCTTTCAGGAACATCGCCGATATAGGCAAAAACAACATGAATGTCAGATATCCTATGGTGATTCGCCAAGTCCAGGGAATCTTATTTAACTGAATCAAGAACGCCTTCCAACCTGGAGTTCTCTGGTTAAGTTGTGCAGAAGAAGATAAAGTCATAATGAAAGGCAATAGGGAATAGGCAACTTGTACTGAGCGAAGTCGAAGTATAGGCAATGGGCTATGGGCAATAGGAAATAATTATTATGATTCCAACCCCCAATTCCCAGTATTTGTAGGGTGGGCAATGCCCACCAAAACCTTTATCTGGTGGGCATTGTCCAACGCCACTCCTCTCAACGAGGGTGGCTCCACTACGTATTGTTCAAAAATCAAAACGGACTGCTACATGTGATTTGTAGTTCACAAATGACAAATGACAAATGACGAATGACGAATGACAAATGACAAATGACAAATGACAAATGACGAATGACGAATGACAAATGACTAATTACCGCTTTTTCTGGGCTTGAATCTTATCAAAAACGCCCCCATCTGCAAAAAACTTCTTGTCTATGGCGTCCCAACCACCAAAGTCTTTGACTGTACCCAGAGTTTTTACCTTGGGAAATTTATCCGCAACTTCCTTGGATTGGGCTAATGTCTCATCCACAGTTCGGAATCCCAATTTGACAAACTCTTGTTGTGCTTCTGGAGTGTAGAGGAATTTGACAAAGGCTTCTGCAACCTCACGAGTGCCGTGCTTATCGACGTTTTTGTCTACTACAGCAATGGGATTGTCAATTGAGATATTCACATCAGGAATGACATACTCAACTTTTTGTCCCTTTTGTTGTGCCAAGATAATTTCGTTTTCATAGTTGATCAAGGCATCTCCTTGACCCTGCTTGGCGAATGTATCCGTGGCTTCACGGGCATCCTTGGTTAGGATTGGTACATTGTTATAAACTTTGGTCACAAATGCAGTGGCTTTAGTATCATCGCCACCAGTTTTAATCACAGAATTCCACAGCGCTAGGAAATTCCACTTGGCAATCCCGGAAGTTTTGGGATCGGCGGTAATCAGTTTGACTCCGTCTTTTTGTAAATCTGTCCAGGTTTTGATACCTTTAGGGTTTCCTGGGCGAGTAATTAATGCTGCTACCGATTTAGAAACAATGCCGTCGTTAGGAACTTCTTTCTCCCATCCAGGCTGAATTAGTCCTGCTTTCTCAATCTTTTGGGTATCTCCAGCTAGTGCTAAGTGGACAACATCTGCTTCTAAACCATCAATGACAGCACGAGTTTGAGAACCAGAACCGCCATAGCTTTGCTTGAAGGTGATAGTTTGGTTATGTTCTTGCTTCCACTTGTCTATAAACTTGGGAATAATGGCTTCGTGAGCTGCTTTGGTGACTGCAAAAGAAACTAGTGTTAGTTCCACATTTTGTTTGTTGGCAGCCGCCGGACTAGCTGCTGGGGTTTCAGTGCTAGAATTACCTCCGTTCCCACCGGAGCAGGCTGCTAGCGCCACACTCAAGACTGTCCCTACCAAAAAGAGTGATACAAAGCCTTTGAGCGAATTGAGCCTGAACCGATGTGTGATCCGCTCAGTGATTAATTGCGATCGCTTCAGGGGGCGCTGCCAAAAATTCATGCCAAATTCTCCTCTATAAAATCTACGGTTATTTGAGATAAATACCGTATATACACTTTATGCTAATAGATGATTGCAGGTATCACCTAGAAAATGCAAGAAAAAAACTGCGTCTTCTTGGTAAAGAATAGGGTGATTCTAGCAGTTCTCTGTGCAATTAAAAATACTCTGATTTTAAATAGTTAGGACTTACGCACTGTACAAATTAATTAAACAGACTCACGAGGAGGGCACAGCAGTGCTGTGCCCCTAAGATATGTGTGATTTTAAAACAATGCATGTTTAGTTTTTCCTGTCAATGCGTGAGTCCTAAATCATAGTGTTGTTAATCCATAAATTCGTTAATTCCGAATCAACGAATTATGTCCGCATTTCCCGATAGATAAAGCGGAGTTTTTGTGTAATAAACCTCTTGATTTGTCTAGTACCATCTGATACTCTGTTTTTTCATAGAAGAGTATACCACTGTACTCTGATAGAGTTTGCGTTGTTTAAATTAATTATTGAGCAAATCGTATTCCATGACACACCAAGCACCAAATAAGCCGAAATTTATCCAAGTGGTAAATTCACAAGTTTTAAGAACAGTGCAGCAACTATCAACACAGTTCAAAGCTTCTTCAACGCAAACCTCAGCTTTACTATTAGCAGCGGGCTTAGGCTTAAGCACTTTGCTTCCTGTTTATGCAACAACTACAGCTTCACAAGCTGAGTCTGTTAAGCAGAAAACTCAACTCATTAGCCAAAAAGGCAGCAAAGAAATCACCTTGGTTTCTTATGCTGTGACGAAAGCTGCTTATGAGAAAATCATTCCCCAGTTTGTGGCTAAGTGGAAGAAAGACAAAGGACAAGATGTAGTGATTCGGGAGAGCTATGGTGGTTCTGGCTCTCAAACCCGTGCAGTGATTGATGGGTTATCAGCAGATGTTGTAGCACTAGCACTGGCGTTAGATACAAAAAAAATTGAACAAGCAGGCTTGATTAAGCCAGGTTGGGAGAAAAAACTGCCGAATAACTCAATCGTTACTCACTCAGTGGTTGCTCTAGAAACCCGTGCAGGTAATCCGAAAAAGATTAAAACTTGGGCAGATTTAACCAAACCAGGAATTAAGATTGTCACCGCCAACCCCAAGACTTCTGGTGGTGCGAGGTGGAATTTCTTGGCTTTGTGGGGTGCGATCGCTAAAAATGGTGGTAATGATGCCAAAGCACTAGACTACGTTACCCAAGTCTTTAAGAACGTTGCGGTGTTACCCAAAGATGCACGGGAATCTAGCGATGTCTTCTACAAAAAAGGTCAGGGAGACGTGCTGCTGAACTACGAAAACGAAGTCATCTTAGCCGCACAACAAGGAAAGACAGACACATCTTACGAAGTTCCCGGAGTCAACATTTCCATAGATGCTCCAGTAGCAGTTGTGGATAAGAATGTCGATAAGCACGGTACTCGCGAAGTTTCCGAAGCTTTCGTCAAGTTCTTGTTCACTCCAGAAGCACAACGCGAGTTTGCTAAAGTTGGTTTTCGACCAGTTAATTCCACTGTGGCAAAAGAAGTAGGAAGTAAATTCCCCAAAATCTCCAAACTTTATACAGTCGGAGACTTAGGCGGCTGGGATGGTGTGCAGAAAAAATTCTTTGATGATGGTGCAATCTTTGACAAAATTCAAAGTGGAAAACGCTAATTCATTAATAGTTTTTATCCACTTTTAGTTGCAGACATCAACCCAACAAAAAGCAGTATTACCCATTGAGAGCAAGAGATAGCAGAGGAGTTACCTATCAGCCTTCTCGAAATTCTCTGCTCTCTAATACTTTTGTCTAGCCTCTAGTCAAGATAGTAGCTCATGAAATATTTTCCACCCGAAAAGCTGAAATTCCTCAAATTGGCTAATTCAGAAATTTTAGGTTTTGTCAGTCAACTATTTCTACCCTTGAAACCGACTTCAACAAAGACATCTGCTTTACTGATGGTAGCAGGCGTTGGTTTAAGTTTGGGTATTCCTAATGGTGCGATCGCTAATACCTCTCCAACTCTACAATCTCAGCAAAAGACTCTACTAATTAGCCAAAAGTCTAATAATGTCCAGTTGAACTTAGTTTCTTTTTCCGTAACGCAAGCCGCCTACGAAAAAATCATTCCTCAGTTTGTAGCGAAATGGAAGCGAGAAAAAGGTCAGGATGTAGTTTTTAAGCAAAGCTATGGTGCTTCTGGTTCCCAGGCTCAAGCTGTAATTAATGGGTTAGAAGCTGATGTAGTTGGTTTGTCTTTGGCCCTAGATGTCAAAACAATTCAGGACGCAGGTTTGATTGAGGCTGGATGGGATCGAGAACTGCCAAATGGAAGTATAGTCACTCGTTCAGTAGTGGCCTTAGAAACCCGTCCCGGTAATCCGAAAAATATCCAGACTTGGGCTGATTTAGCGAAACCAGGAATCAAAGTAATTACACCCCACCCTAAAACTTCTGGACTGGGGCGATGGAATTTTCTCACTTTGTGGGGAACAGTGACTCAGATAGGTGGTAGCGAAAACAAAGCCCGCGAATACGTCAGCCAAGTTTACAAAAATTCTCCCATTTTACCCAAAAGCGCCCGGGAAGCCACCGAGACTTTTTTCAAGAAAGGTCAAGGAGATGTATTGATTAATTATGAAAATGAGGTAATTTGGGCAAAACAAACAGGTCAGGGAGCTTCTTCTTACGTGATTCCTAAGCTCAACCTCTCTATTGATAACCCAGTTGCAATAGTTGATAAGAATGTCAATAAGCACGGTACGCGCGAGGTGGCTGAAGCGTTTGCCGAGTTCCTGTTCACCCCGGAAGCGCAACGAGAATTTACTAAAGTTGGGTTTAGACCAGTTGACCAAACTGTGGCTCGTGAAGTTGAAAAGCAGTTTCCTAAAGTTGATCGGCTGTTTTCAGTTGTAGATTTAGGAGGCTGGAATAGAGTGCAAAAAAAATTCTTTGACAATAAGGCAATTTTCGATCAGATTCAAAGTAGCAAACGTTAATAAAATCTTTTTCCCTGACTTTTAATAGTAATCAGTGCATGATAAACCACATCTATTTTGAGAACCATAGTTTTTAAAAGTAGGGGGAGCATCTTGCTCCCTACTAGTAGTAGCTGGCAAGACTTCCCTGCGGGACGCTACGCGTAGCTTGCTGCCACGAAGTGGTACGACAACGGTATCTCGGCTCCGCTCGGCACAAGTCAGTACAAGTCAGTCGAACGCTGCCCGCACTATAATAATTTTACGTTTTCGTCTGATAAAATTTAGCTGCACATCAGCTTATATAGCAATTCCCACATTGGTGAGGTACAGACAAAAAGAATTAACCGCTGATAGAAGAGGATGGACGCGGATAAACGCAGATAAATTTGCACCTCACCAGACTAGAAAATGCTATATATTTAAACTTATCTTATTACCCTGCAAAAATAAAATATTTGTAGTTATCTATTGAACTGATATTTATTAGGTAATGTATTTTTTAGCAATCCTTTAGCGTGCCACAAAGTCAAGCAAAGTCTTAAACGCTAGAGTAATCACTGTAGTCAGAAAAATCCGCCGCAACCAGATATTGCTAAGTTTAAGGGCGACTCTTGAGCCAACAATGCCACCGATGAACATAGTAATACTCAGCATAATACCTAATTTATAATCGACTATCCCACGTGTAATAAAGATGATAGTCGCAACCAACGAAGAAAAGATATTGATAAACTTTGTGTTTGCTATTGCTCCAACAAAAGTCATGCGAAAAAATGAAACATAGGCTGCTGTGAGCATTGTGACGTAGCCACCGCTAAAGAAACCTCCATAAATACCAAGTACAAAAGTTGCCACGTATCCAGATGTTTCTGCTATTAGTGATGGTGTTTTTGTCGGTGAAACTATTCCAGCATTACGATTAGTAATTGAAAATGTGGCAACTATAATCATCAAAATTGAGATAATCAGAGGCATTGATTTTACAGGCACAACTAGAACAAGTAACGCGCCAATAATTGAGCCTAAAAACGTGAGGACAATCAGTAGAGGCACACGACTGCTATCAATTGCTCTTTTACCAATAAAAGGTAATGTACCTCCTACACTCATAAAAGTTAATGCCATCATATTGGTTGCAAGAGCAGTGCGTGGTTCAATACTCAATTGCAACATCGCTGGAACGGTAATCAGGGAAGTACTTCCTGTAATGACGCTGATAACGCTTGTGAGAAAAAAAATGATGATAAGTATGAATAGTTGAATAGTATCCATTGGAAATTTTGGAGGATGTCTTTATAAATACATTTTTTGCTATTTTTTACAAAAGCTAATAGGAATTTCCAGCCTTTATATAGGACTAGTATTTGATTTTTGAAATATACGTAGGGTGTGTTAGCTTTCCCGTAGGGTAGCGTAACGCACCGTCCTAAGACTTTGGTGCGTTACGGACTCCGTCCTAACGCACCCTACAAATACGGAGATTTTTTCAGAAATCAAATATGATTCCTATATATTGAAAATACATGAGGCAATTAACTATAGCAATACCGATATAAATAAGTTTTAAATTGATAGAAAATACCAACTAAATTAGTAAAAAATTCAAATTAATTGGTATCAAAAAAGTTGGTAAAAAGTATAATTAGTTGGTAAATAATCTAGAGACGAAAATAAAATTCCCCATGAAAATAAAATTCCCCATTTAGACTTTCTAAATGGGGAATAATATTTGGTTAACTCAGGACTGACTAATGTCAAATTAAACCTTGTCCATTTTGAAATCTGGAGTGCGGGCATCTTGCCCGCTACTACTAGTAGGGAGCAAGATGCTCCCCCTACTTTTAAAAACTATGGTTCTCAAAATATATGTGGTTTAACTTGAGTTAGCGAATTACATCCTGATTAACCCATTCGTCATCGGATGAGTCATAACCAATATAATGAATAAAGAATTGCTTACCTTGAATTTTCTCAATAGTGGCAGAATACCAATCTTCATCGTCTTCATCCCACGCTTTTACTTTTTGACCCACTGTATATCCACTATCATTGGATGATTCAAGCGCGCGGGTGCGAATTTCATCCTCACCAACCCATTCATCATAGGATGAACCATAACCGATGTAGTGAATAAAGAATTGATCTTTTTCAATCTTCTCAATATTTGCTTGATACCAGTCTGCTTCTTCACTATCCCAAACTTCTATCGTTTTGCCCACTACATATTGATTGGAATCAGACTTGACGGCAGGTGAGACATCTTGGCGGGGCTGTTGTTGTGCTTCTTGTTGATTTTCTTCTTTGACTAAAGCATATGCTGCCAAAATTAAGCTCTGAGCTACAGTTTGAATCCCTGTATGCTCATAGTAATTAGTGGTTTGATCTAAGAAGGCTGCTACAAAATCTAAGTTGTCATCAGCAACTTGGATGAAATTACCCACACTATTAAAAATTGATTGTGGGGTGATGCCTGTTTTAGATACTAAGTTATTCATCCAGCCTTGAACAGAGTTGAAAGCCTGAGTGATAAAACCAAATTTCTCACTAGGGTTATTCCCTGGTAGAGAGTTCTGAACAGCTTGAAAAACAGGGTTTTGAGATATGATGCTGGTATCAGCACCGCTAATAATTCCCTGAATTTTGCTGAGAAAATCGGGGCCTAATGGGAGAATTCCATCTATACAAACTAATGCTCCCATTCGCATTAGAGAGGCATTTTTATAGTTGTTAGCGAGAGAATTAGCAAACTCTTGGGGGTTAGGTTGGGGAATGCCATTCAGTTTGGAGAAGGCAATAATTTCAACAGCAATTTTTAGTACTAAATCAATACTTTGAGTTATGTCTGCTTTAGGAGTAATTTTGCTTAAGAAAGAGAGAAAGCCGATTTTTTCACCAACTTTGTTAGCCAAAGCCGCTGCTGCCATAGCTGTATCTGCTTTGTCAATAGTTTGATAAAGCTTGATTGCAGCCTGGTAGCCTTTTTGAGGATCTTGATATAGGTTAGTAGCGCGATCGCGTATTCTCTGAATGACTTTAGCATCACTTTCGCCAGTGATTGCCCGGATGCTGTTGTCAAAACCGACTACATTATTCCACTCACCTGGTGCTACATAATCCAGTGCCTTTAAAACTTTGACGGTAATATTGTCAGTCGGTAGCTCGTCAACCAACTGAATAATTGATTTATCCATCAGCCGATCCTCAAAACCTCAAATGGTGTTTACAACAAGGTTCAGAGCAGCTCGCAATAACTACACGCCTGTTGCTATCGTAAGTTTGGCTAACAGACGCGCTATCTCGCTCACTGAACCTTATTGCTAGAGTTCCCTGACGTGAGACAAAAGTAATACCAATTTAAATAATGTTTGTGACACATGGATGATCTTGAAGGGCGGGGAAACCCCACCCCTACAATTTATCCGGCGCATTTTTTTGGCAAATTGGTATAAGTTCGATTTTGCTGATGAGGAAAATGTCTAATTGGATAGTGGTAAGCCGTCTTGAAAGACTAACAATTCTCCTGGTTTAATTGGTGTCCAGATTTCATTGTCAGTCAGGGGAGTAGTAGCAATAACAGCGACGCGATCGCTTGGTGAGGTCAATTCCCGAAAATCTACAGTCATGTCCTGATCAATCAAATGGGCAGCGGCAAAAGGTGCTTGTCGCACAATGTAATTAAGTTTAGTTGAGCAGTGGGCAAAAAAATGTTCTCCATCTGACAATAAGTAGTTAAATATACCTTGCTCTGCCAGATGTTCAGTTACTTTTTTTAGAACAGGGTAGAGTTTTTCTAGGGGTGGCTTACCTTCAGGAAAGCTTTGTCGTAATGTTTCTAAAATTACACAGAATGCTTTTTCACTATCAGTGTTGCCGACAGCTTGATAAAAACCCATGTTTTCTGGATCAAAATCTGGCAAATTGCCGTTGTGGGCAAACACCCAATACCTTCCCCACAGTTCCCGTTGGAAAGGGTGACAGTTTTGGAGGGCAATTTTACCCTGAGTGGCTTTGCGGATATGAGCAATGACATGTTTCGAGTGGATGGGATAGCGTCGCACCAAATCTGCTACTGGCGAGGTGACAGAGGGTTTGGCATCTAAAAAAATCCGACATCCTTTTTCTTCAAAAAAAACAATACCCCAACCATCGCTATGATCGTCAGTTTTTCCTCCCCGTGCAGAAAATCCTTCAAAAGAAAAGCAAATATCGGTTGGAACATTGCAATTCATTCCCAGCAGTTGGCACATCGATGTTGCATCTTGAGAATTTTAGATTAATGCCTGTGGATTAACATACTTCAGAATGCAGCACTTGTTCTGGTGCGATCGCTTCAATCTGGAAATTAATCGGAATTTGGCATGGGGACAAATACCACATTCCCTGATTTATGCCAAAAGATGATAGCGACGAATGTCGGGGGGAGCAGCAACTAAACCGTCTAGTTTGGTGATTCCCGTTTGAAGATGGGGAGAGGCTAGATGAGCGTCAAGAGCTTCATTAGAAGACCATTCCTCTACAAAAGTGAAGTCTGTCGGGTCAGATTGGTTTTGCAAAAGTTCATACCTGATAGCACCTGCTTCTTGTCTTGTTGGTGCAATTAGCTCCAGTAGAACAGCTTTGAGTGCTTCTACTTTGTCGGGTAAAGCCACTATACGGGCAACAACGCGAATGGTTTGGTTTGTCATTTGTTATTTGTTATTTGTCATTTGTCAAGAGTCAAATAGAATTGATTCAAAATCCAAGATTTTAAAAATATCTGAGAGCCAGTGAATTTAAACGCGAGAATCAATCCAAAATCTAAAATTCTTGATTGAAGCCCCTGCATTTATAAGCCACTGCGGTGGACGGGTTCCCCGGCATAAAGCAAGTGGCGTGCGACGTGGCTCAATCTAAAATCCAAAATCCAAAATCCAAAATTTATTCACTTCCTATACTACGAGCGGCGACCATGTAGCGGAAGATGTATTCGACTAACTCAATGTAGTTACGGGCTGTGGTGGGGGAAGAAGCCCAAACTGTGACACCGTGGTCACGGATGAGTAGGGCGGGTATTTTTGGGGGATGGAGTGTAAAGCGTTCTTTAATCTCAGATGCAATACTAGAAACCTGTAAATGGTTAGCAAAGAGGGGAATTATACAGTTGGGATTTTCTTCATATAAGCCGAAACCTTTGAGCATTTCTAAAGGTGGTAAGGGTAAGGAATCGCTGGAAACAAAACGAGAAACTAAATTAGCTTCAATTGAGTGGACATGATAACAAGTTTGTGCTGTGGGAAAGAGGCGATAAAGTATTTGGTGAATAGCAGTTTCTGCGGAAGGCTTTAAGTCAGCTGATGATTGTTCTATCCCGCCATTGGGATAGATGCGAACAAAATCACTGGGTAATAATTCTCCTTTAGACCGACCACTAGCTGTAATCCAGAAGCTACCATCGCTTAAGCGAGTGGAGAGGTTTCCCGCAGTTCCCACCATCCAACCCTGCTGATAAAAGTGACGGGCAGTAGTAATGAGTTCAAGACGGGGATCGGCTAGAGTGGTCATTAGATTAAGCCTTGTTCCACAATTTTGCTAGATAGTCGCGCACATCCAAGAAGTTATTCCAGGGAACGTAGGTTTTGCGCTGTTCATCTAAATATACAGCTAGGCGATCGCGTGCAAATACAGTGGAAGCCTGGAGTGCCATATTTAAATCGGTAATCGAGTCACCGATCGCAATCTTCTGATATGCCGGATATTTTGCCATAATCTGCACTTTGGCCATCATTTCTGTACCTCCCTCATATTCAGAGTGTACTTTTAAGTAAGGGCCAGTAGTATCGACATCCACAGCATGGATAGCGTGGACTCGATTTACCAGGCTATCGAGAACCACTTCTACCATCCCCCGCAGTCCGCCGGAAACCACTACCAAAGGCACTCCCTGAAACTCCAGAAAATCTAGCAGTTCGACAAATTCTCGGCGCATTGGCTGGAGTTGCGTAAATTCCAAAATTTCGGGATAGCGTGATGATGGTATTGATTCCAGCATTTTCCTGACTCCCTCTCGTAGTGTTACCCGTCGTTCGTAGATTTCGGGTAACAACTTTGCAGAAAGTTCTGGAGCAAATTTTTTCAAAACCGCAACAAAGGTTTCCTCAACTGTGATAGTACCGTCAAAGTCGCAAAAAACAACTCGTCTCACGATCGCTTCGCTCCAAGTTAAAGGTTAAATCCTTATCTGAAACTTTCTTGAATTTTGAATTTTGAATTTTTACCTGTGTACTGTGGTATCCAGCCTTCAGTGTTAATGAAATAGCGTATTGCTTTAATTCGCCGTGCTGGGGTGAGATAAAACCAATGCTCGGTCAGTGCCGGTACGTTAATATACTCTTCTGGTTGTACAGTCAGTTCTACCTGGCTACCATCAGGACGCACAAAGCCAAAAACTGCCTCTCCATCAATGATGTAGCGGACTTCATCATCTGCATGGGTGTGAATTGGCTCAAACTTGGCTAACAACTCATTGAGGTTAGGAACCCCTGGATGTAGAACAATTAGATCGCGAGATTGATAGCCTGCTGTTTGTTGCAGCTGCTCAAAATAACTATCTAGGGCTTTTAGTACTTGGTCTTTTTCTGCATCATTGAGACTGTCCTGTGCCAGCAACCGCTGCAATTCGGGATGATTGCCCACAGACCAATAATTAAGTTGAATATTTAAGGGTGCTAATTCATGGGCAATGTCTTGAATATCAGTATGCAGCGTTCCATCTTCTAATCGGAGAATCGCCATAAGTAAACTCCAAAAATGATATTACTTGTAATGAATGTTTTTTGCTTATATAGGACTCCTATTTGATTTCTGAACAAATTCAGTACACCTCATATCCTTTCTTACCCAGTCCCCAATCCCTAGTCCCCAGTCCCTGACTACGCAAATAATTTCAAAAATCAAAGCGGACTACTATATTGGGCTACTGTACAAGGTTTTTAGCGGGACTTCAGCATTTAACCAATCAAGAAATCCAGGATTAATCGCTGTGGGTGAAATCTCTGCAATAAAGTTGGTGTAGCTAATTTGCTGGCGAATCAACTGCTCGATCTCATTCTCATAACCATCTTGAGTTTTCACGATCAGCACTACTTCTGGTTCCTCTGTAATTTCTCCTTGCCAACGATAGGCGCAGGTAATGGGAAACCAGTTGACACAAACTGCTAGCTGTTGCTCTAATAATGCTCGTCCAATCTGACGGGCTTCGTCTATATTATTCAACGTGACGTAGTAGAGTTTCATAGAAAATTTTGGGAGTTTGGAAACCGTGGAATTTGGCTCAAATGGAAAAATTTATCACGGTAACAATCAATTCAAAATTACAGACATCATACATTGCATCTATCAAAAAGTTAAAAGAATAGATTCTTGTTTTTCTGAATCACGCTATATTACGCATGGACAAAACCTCTGCTAGTGCCACCAGCCACCAAAAGCGATCGCTGCGACTAAAATTGATGACAATCTTGACAACTTGGGCTGCTACGAGCAAGGGGATGTCAACGATGCTGCTGGGTAAAATGGCGCTAAAAACAGCCATAGCATCGGCAATCTCTTTCGCTATTGCTCAAGCGTTGCGATCGGAATACCCCTTCTACGCCGTGATTGCTGCCATTATTGTCATGGCTTCTACTCATGGCAGCACCCTCAAGTTAGGAATGCAAAGATTAATTGGGACGGCAATTGGTGCGATCAGTGGAGCTATCTTTGTGATTACACTGGGTAGTAATGTCTGGTCATTGGGAGTGTGTGTGTCTATCACCATCTTTCTCACCTCCTACTGGCAATTCAATGAGGCAGCAAAGCTAGCGGGATATGTGTCAGCGATCGTTATTTTGGCCCACAATCAATCTCCGTGGCTATATGCTTGGGGCAGATTTCTCGAAACCCTTTTGGGTATTGGCGTTGCGCTGTTGGTGAATAACTTATTTTTTCCTGCCTCTGCTGGATCAGAATTGAGGCGTTGTCTCTCTCAAACATTGGTTAATTTAGAACAGTTTTATGGCTTGGTTGTCGAAGGTGCGTTAACAGGAACTTATGATCGCCCTACTGTGGATGTGTTGAAAACAAGCATCATTAGTTCATTAATTAAAGGACAGGAGTTATGGAAGGAAGTCAGACAAGGGCGAACAAATGAGCCGCCAGAAACACGAGTGAATGAAGCTTGGGAATTTCTGATTCGCAGAATTTGGGAACACATATTGACGATGGAACATACCATCTTGGCGCGAGAGCAAGATACTTTTTGGCAAATTCTCTCACCCCAAATTACCAATCTGGCACAGGAAACTCAATCCACCATGCTAGGACTAGCAACAGCCGTTAAGTCACAGGAGTCCTATGTATCTTTGCCTGATATAGAAATTGCCCTCACTAATGCCACCGAGAGATTAAATCGTCTGCCAGAAATCAAGGGAGAAAATGATCCGATAGATGAGCTACTCAGATTTTTTACTTTCTTCTACACAATGGAAGAAGTAGGCAGAAAGCTACAAAGAATGGCAGCTACATTGAATCAAGTTTAATACCATGTTTCATCCCTAAACTTGATATTTAAAATACTCAAGTTCTTCGATAAAAACTGTTAAAAATATTGGCATTATCACTTAACAGCCGTAGATAATTCACCCAATCTCTAATTCTTTTTTGGCACGTTTTAACTGTTTCCAGAGGAGGTGAATTTCTTGATAAGCCTCTTCTGGTGAGAGTTTACCGCCAGTTTGGAGATTACAAATATAGCTGACTCTCTGAGAAAACTCCTGGAGATTAGCATTAAACACTAAATACTCTGGCTTAAAATGACCATAATATGAACTTCTAGGATATAGGAAATCGCATAGTTCCGATAGAAAGTCAGGTTCCTGCTTCATAGAAATTTACAGATGTTAGCTAATTGTAAACAATCTTGCCGACAAACTAGAGATACTTCCTAACATTATAATTGCCTGCCTTAAATTTGAGGAAAGTAGTAGATGGGTGAAGAATACCCATCTACTACAGGCAGAGGTTAGGAGAAATCTGGTATATTTTTCATGGCGTTCAAGATTTAAATAAGTAGTTTAGGTTTGGCAATGCCCACCATATCAAGGTTTCGGCGGATTACCACATATATTTTAAAAATTAAATAGAAATCTGCAGCCTTCTTTGAGTAAATTAGTATTACAGAGAAGTGATGAATGATAAATAAATATTAGAGGGAAATAGCAGATAGATAGAATATATCTATCTGCTACATTATGAACGGAGGTATAAACTTGATTAAATAACAGTTATCACGTCCCACAAGCATGGCTGGGTTGAAATCCCCCATGATAGGGCTACTTTTGATTTTTGAAATACACGTAGGGGAGTTACTGCTCGGCTAGAGTTTCCCGGCTTCAAGCAAGTGGTGGTGGGCAATGCCCAACGCCACTCCTCTCAACGCGGGAAACTCCTCCGGATTCGGCAGTCCACCCGGCGGCAGAGCCGCACGTGTGGCTGCGCTCACCGCGCACAAGGGTGGCTTCCCTACAGATACTTAGATTTGTTCAAAAATCAAACCGGATTCCTATATATGTCGCTGATTTCTGTTAACTGTTAACTGATTTAATTGACATGAGCTAATTCTGGGGAACGTTTTACAGCTTTGACTAATTCTTTGAGAACTTCATTGAGTCTTTGCTCAAGTTCTTCATCTAATCGCAAACTGCCATCATCTTGTCGCTGAATTTGCTTGTCTACAGCATAAATCGTAGACAGTATATGCCGCGCTCCTAATTCGGATAAGATGGGTTTTAGGGCATATTCAACTGCTAATAAATGAGCGATTGTCCCACCTGTGGCGATGGGTAATACGACTTTTCCTGTCAATGATTTTTGTGGCAGTAAATCTAAGAAGGCTTTCAATACGCCTGTGTAAGATGCTTTGTAGATTGGGGTGGCAATAATCACAGCATCTGCTTTGGCTAATGAGGCTTTTGGCGCTTCTAATGCCGGACTATCATAGCGTCCAAAAATCAAATCTTCAGCCGGAAAATCACGTACTGAAATCAGGTCTATATCCAAGCCTTCTTGCTTTAAAAGCTTGGTGGCGTATTCCAGAATGCCATAGGTTCTGGAGGGATGGGATGGACTACCGGCGATCGCTAGAATATGAGTCATTCAATTAAACTCCCAATATCTATTAATGATTCGGTTGGTCTGGTGGTCTTGGTTTTCATAGCCTCGGCTGTGTTCACCTGATCACTCAGACGTTGATAGGGACGGCGTAAACTCATACTCTCTACTTCCCAGACGTAGCCATGTATAACTACTTCTCTGGGAATTAAGGGAGAATTACGCAGCAATTCCACCTGCTCGGTGCAGATTTTGTCCACATCGGTAAACGTTTTAATCCACTTGGAAAAAACACCTGTTGGTAGCTTCAGTTCTGGTAGTGCGGGATCGATGGTGACTTGATCTACATCAATTCCCTGGTTTCGCAATACCGCGCTAAGAAAGTCGCCTGAGGCGGTCATCATGCCGCACTCAGTATGGTTAATCACTATAATCTCTTTTGTGCCAAAGAATTGGGTGGTCAACATAGCTGACCGAATGGCGTCATCGGTAACTAAACCCCCGGCGTTACGGAAAATATGAGCATCTCCTTCACCAATTCCTAACGCTTTCTCTACAGGTAAACGTTCATCCATGCAGGCTAATATCCACAAGCGTTTATTGTTGGGTATACCTAACTGTCGTCGCAGTGCCCATGCTTCTCTTTGTGCTAAATTCTGGTCAATTTGTTGGTGCAACATTGCTTTTAGGATATGGTTGTGGCTTTCTCCTGGGGCTGCTGCTGGGGGAAGGCAACATTTGCGACAATTTCCCCAAACGGACTCAGTACATGCTGCTGATCGACTACAGGCAAATTCTCTAATGGCAAATGAGGGAAGAGAAGTTCGGCTACACGATAAGCTTCTTCTAGGTGGGGATAGCCGGAGAGGATAAACGTTTCAACACCCAAGTCTGCATATTCCAACATTCTGGCGGCGACGGTTTGGGGATCACCTACCAAGGCAGTTCCGGCACCACCCCGGACTAAACCAACCCCAGCCCAGAGATTTGGGCTAATTTCCAGCACTTCCCGGTTGCCCTTGTGCAATTGTGTCATGCGGCGTTGCCCTTCTGAGTCCATGCGAGCGTAAGCTTTTTGTGCTTTGGCGATCGCCTCCTCATCCACATACTGAATCAACTGATTGGCAGCATCCCAAGCCTCACTTTCAGTTTCGCGCACAATTACATGTAGGCGGATGCCAAATTTTAAATTTCTGCCTTCGGCTTCAGCTAGCCGTCGCACTGAAGCAATTTTTTCGGCTACTTGCGCTGGTGGTTCGCCCCAAGTTAGATAGACATCTACATGCTTGGCGGCAATTTGTTGAGCGATGGGAGAGGAACCGCCAAACCATAAGGGGGGATGGGGTTTCTGGACAGTAGGAAACAACAATTTCCCATCTTCGATGTTGATATATTCTCCCTTGATGTTGGCTAATTCACCACTAGCGATCGCCCGCCAAGCTGTCAAGAATTCATCTGTCAACTCATAACGCTGATCGTGACCCAAATGCAACCCATCTCCTGCTAACTCCACAGGATCGCCACCTGTCACCACGTTAATCAGCAAGCGTCCACCAGAAAGCCGATCAAAAGTTGCCGCCATCCGCGCTGCTACTCCAGGTGACACTAATCCCGGACGAATCGCCACCAAAAAACGCATTTGTCGAGTTAGGGATACTAATGTTGATGCCACAATCCAGGCATCTTCACAAGAGCGACCAGTAGGCAGCAATGCCCCTGTGTAGCCCAGATGATCCACCGCTTGGGCAATCTGCCGCAGATAGGGAAAGCTCACCGCTCTTCCACCTGTAGCCGTTCCCAGGTAGCGTCCGTCTCCGTGGGTTGGGATGAACCATAGTAGCTGCATGAGTCCTGTCCTTTTAAAACTACGGTAAATCGATAGGAATACCGTCTTTTTAGTTAGTTTACAGAGTATCGCATATTCTACTGAGTCAAGCAAGGGGCTTTACAAAAAACTACGGTATTCCTATCTAATAAATGTATATTAACCGGGGAGCAACACACTTCCCAACCTGAAAATCATGGTGAAAATGCCTAACTCAGCTAAAGCAGCAAGATTTTTTAGTCAAAATTTTACTGTAGTTTATTCTGATGTTAAACTAATCTTAATGTATTAAAACACGGTAAACTTATTGACTTAGTGTAGTTATGATAATTGCGATCCTACCTACAACTATGGTTAGCTATCTAACTTAGTGGCATAGGCACAAAATTTCCTTCTGTCTATAGAAAGAATACTGGGTAATTGTAGCCATTCTCAATTGGGTGAAATACAGATGTTATCGATACCCATAGGGTGGCTTCGGGGAGTCTTGCAAACCAACCCTAACCGTGGGTAGCCATCTAGCCTACTGGCAATAGGCACAAAATCCCGTTTTATCTTTATGAGGAATACGGCAATGGGGCCTATGTTTATCCCTGCCAACGATTGGCTACATATAGGATTCAGACTGATTCTGGCACTCTTTGTAGGTTGCATGATTGGGTTTAACCGTCAGCAAGGGGGTAGACCAGCAGGGATGAGAACATTTATGCTAGTGAGTATGGGAGCTGCACTATTTGTGATGATTCCTTTGCAGGCTGAGGGAGACAGTCCCTATGCTGCCACTAATGCACTGAGTCGTACAATTCAGGGCGTAGCCACTGGAATAGGATTTCTTGGCGCTGGATTGATTCTCCAAGAGTCTCCGAGAAAGTCGGCGACACCAAAAGTCCGCGGTTTAACCACAGCCGCCTGCGTCTGGACTGCAGCAGGGTTAGGTGCAGCAATTGGTTGTGGTTTGTGGCAAATGGGATTATTGGGAGGGTTGCTAACACTAATTACCCTGAGTACAGTTAAACGACTCAATCGCTCATTTTTAGCACTAGTGGGTCAAGGTAAACAGGGAAATAGTCAAGAGTTAATTGCCAACTCGGATGATGATGATGATGATTGATTTTAAATAGTAGGCGATCGCGCTCATCCAAATCAAAGCAGTCAACTTAAGTGAAATCGGCATTTAAGTTGCATATTTCATCATGTAGACTATTAACGGTCAACTGTTAGCTGTTAACCGTCAACCGTTAAAACTCTCAAAGTATAGAATTTTACAGTGCAAGGTTTTCTGAACTTAAATAAACCATTCGACTGGACTTCTCATGATTGCGTGGCGCGAGTGCGAAAGCTTTTGCGCCTTAAACGTGTGGGACATGCAGGAACCCTAGACCCTGCAGCCATCGGAGTGCTACCCATTGCACTAGGTAAAGCTACAAGATTATTGCAATATCTCCCAGGAAATAAAGCTTATAAAGCTACTATCCGTTTGGGTGTACGGACGACAACTGATGATTTGCAAGGTGAAGTTATCACATCTCAAGCTTGTGCTGAGTTGAGTTTAGCTGTGGTGAAAACTGCACTGTCACAGTTTGTAGGTAAGATTGAGCAAATTCCACCAAGTTATAGCGCTATTCAGGTAGATGGCAAAAGATTGTATGATTTAGCACGTCAAGGTGCAACAGTGGCAGTTCCAGCGCGCATAGTCGAAGTTTTTCAAATTGAAGTTTTGGACTGGCGAGGAGGCGATTATCCAGAATTAGATGTAGCGATCGCCTGTGGATCTGGTACATATATTAGAGCGATCGCTCGTGATTTAGGCGCAGTCTTAGAAACTGGTGGTACTCTCGCCGCTTTGACACGCACCGAAAGCAGCGGCTTTAACCTCACAGATAGTCTCACCTTTAGCGACTTAGAAGCACAACTACAAGCTGGAACATTTAACCCCACGCTTCCTGACGCAGCTTTACAACACCTATCATCAGTCACCTTACCAGCTACATCTGCTCAGAAATGGTGCCAGGGACAGCGAATTCCTCTGAATCCTGATGATGTATCGGGAATAGTCCGAGTTTATGACGAAGAGACTCGCTTTTTAGGTATCGGACAATTAGAAGATGGTGTATTGACTCCTCAAATGGTATTTGAACCCATTTCTTAAATCAGTTAACTGATAACACTAGTAAAGCACGGTGTAAATAAACCAACCATCTGAAATAGGTGAAAAAGCACCTTGTGCAGAGGGGTCGCTATATTTAATACACTATTTTAGGCTTGCCACGCTACTACAAATACTATGCAGGTTTATTCAGATTTCAGCCTTGTTGTACTAGCTTCATTCCCAAGTTGATACACTCCGCAACACATCTGGGATTTCTCCTTGAGACAGAGGAAATTCCAGCTGTGTTTCTCTGTAACCCAAATATCCAGACTCAGCAAACGACAAAAGCATCCGCGACAACGCCAGCCAAACCTCTGACTCATATTCCCAATCACGATACCGCGAAGCCTGCCCAGCAATTGAACGTAGCGCCCAAAAATAAGAATTCCTCACCACAGAGCCACCCTTTTTAAACTCTGGTAGGTCTTCGTGATTCAGAATTAATACTTGATTTTCGATTCTGGCTCTCATATCTGCCATTTTAATCGATTCGGGTACAAGAGATGGGAGTTGGGAGTCGAAATACTCCTGACTTCACCCTCCAGACAGAAGCTACCGTGTACACACAAGTGATTGAATCACCCCAAAACCTTTAAAAGTAGGGGAGCCAGTCACGTGGGCGGGTTTCCCGACTTGAGGGAACTGGCGTTGTGTTATGCCGGAGGCTAACGCACCATCCGAGATTTGCGGTGCGTTAGGACTTTAGTCCATAACGCACCCTACCGAACGAAAACGAATGCAGGTGAGATTTTCCGACTTGTGTGTACACCGTAGCCAGACAGAAAAGGCAGGGGTAAAGATACTGGAATTGCTCTGCTACAAGGGTTTCAGAGCAACTAAATTTATTTATGGGGTTTTCCCCCCTGCTCCCTGCTCCCTGCCCCTTTTCCTCTTCCTTGACTCCTAAATATCCGACGTTAACCCCACACGGAAAGTAAATCCAGGACTGTAAATCCGATTAACTCGCTCATATTGTTCACCGAGTAAATTCTCTAAGTAAACCGTCAATCCCAGATTCCGAGTGAGAGGAATGCGACCGCTGAGGTCTAAATTTAAGAAAGATGGTGCGAAATCTGTAGCTTTGTCACTAGGATTGTTAAAAAGCGATCGCCTAGCGCCACTATTGTAAGTAACATACAAATTAGCCTGCCATCCTGCATTTTGATAACCGACACCAGTCTGCAGTATCGAATAGGGAATCAAACCCAACTGTAAACCTTGTTCTGTCCCCGTTTTGATTTTGGCGTCTGTATAGGTATAGTTAAGAAAAGTTGACCAACCCGCAGCGATTTTTAATTGCAAAGCCGCCTCTAAACCGTTGGTATCAACTAACCCAATATTTGCCCACTTTCCATCGATAACACCAAGACGATTATCTAAACTACTGCCGAAATAAGTAAACTGTCCTTTCAAATTATCAGAGAAATTGACATCCACTCCCGCAGTCCAAGATGAGCCAGTCTCTGGTTTTAAATCTGGGTTTGGGTCCCAACCATGAACTGTATCATAAACATACAATTGATCTAAACCAGGATTGCGCTGTCCTCCCGCCCAACTTCCCCGCACAGCAACATTGGGTATAACAGCATAACGTAACCCCACACTAGGGTTCAGATAATTCCCAAATTGATCATCAAAGCTTTGTCTCAGCCCTAAATCTATCTGAAAAATATTGCTGATATTCAAAGTATTCACAGCAAACAATGCTGTATTTAATAAACTGCGATTTTCCGTTTCATTTCTGGCAATTCTATTAGGGACTGTACTCAAAACATCACCGTTTAGGTTAGTATTTTTTAAATCTACTCCCCAACGTAATTGATTATTCGGAGTCAATTTCCATTCATGATCTAACCTAGCAGTTATTTGTTGTGTATCTAAAATCCCAGTCCGGGAAAATGCACCACTCGGACCATAAGTGCTAAAGTAATCTTGGTTATAACCAAATGTGGTTGTAAGAATAGAATCATCTCCATTCCCTAACCGAGTTTTCCAAGATAACCCAGCATTTAAACCATCATGGTCTAGTCGGTCTTTTTGCAAAGGAAACCCAAAATAAATTAAGCCCTTACGGCTGCTCAATTTAGTAATATCTAAGTTGAGGGAATTTTTCTGATCTAAATTGACTGCAATATTACCAAAGTAAGTACTAGTAGCTGAGTCTGCATTCGATAAAAATCCTTGAGCATCACGATTAGCAGAGCCTACAGGCACACTATAACGGTTATCGGAAAAATACCTTTCAAAACTAAAGTTATATTTTACAGCACCGACAGAACCACTATAAGTAGCCTGTTGATTATTTGTACTCAAGGAACCAAATTCTATGCTGCTAGCGAATTTAGGCTTACCATAACCTTCTTTAGTAATAATATTGATTACTCCTCCAAAGGCTGAGGAACCATATAAAGCAGAAGTTACACCGCTATATAGTTCCACTCGTTCAATCGCTTCAACCGGAATAGTATTTAAGTCAGTTCCGCCATGATAAGTGTTGATATTTGTGTTAATTTGTCTACCATTGATCAGAAGTACAGACTGATTAATTGCCGCGCCTCGATAATATGTACCTGTGTGAGTATCTGCACCTTTACCCACATCATTAATCGCAAAACCAGGCATTCTTTTTAATATCTCAGCTAAACTTGTAGCTCCTTGTTTTTGAATTTCTTCTTTGTCAATTACATAAACTGGAGTAGACTGAGGCAAAGTATCTTTTTCCCCAACTACTTCTATAGAAATATCGCTTTCGTCTTGAGGAGTCGGCTCTATAGTTTGTTGGGTTCCCTGGCTAATTTCATCAGATTTAGCTGGCTGAGTTAATAGTTCAGCATTAGTAGCTGGTAACTGAATTTCTGTTAAATTCGGAATATTGGATGTTTTCTGAGGTGATTTATCGCTGATTTCAGCATCAGATGCCAAGGTAGGGAATGCTATCAGTAAACTCTGTACAACAGCTGGAAATATCAAAAAATACCTGTTCACGTTTGTCTCTCACACCCAGTAAAAACAGTAACTTAGTACTATTGTTTCTGCTACTGTAAATATCTGTCAAAAGACAAGCTGTCGTAGTTACGTTAAATGCAGAACTAACTCACTATAAAAATTATCAAATTAATGAAATATATGCAGTAAGAAGCCAGAATATACAATTATCCTGAGCCTAAGCAGAGCGTTTCCGGCTTCGTTCCTGAATTATCGACCAATCCTAACAGCGTCAAGTAGGACATCAGTTCCAAGCTAACTACAAATAAAGTTGTGTCCAAAATCAAATTATGTGCTTTCACGTTGTGTTTGATTTATCAAGTGTCATAAGTAATTAAACATAATTAATTACACAAATTAATATACAATCTGTTCTAGAGTCAACTTAGATAAGAATTAGGGTTTAAATGATTTTTTTGAGAGAAATAAATCCGCTTTCCCTGAAACTACTAGAGCGCATCTATCGCCGAAATCAATATCATCAAGTGCGTCAAAGAGCGCATTTCTTAATTTTAGCCTGTCAGGGAATAAGTTTAGAAGAAAAGCACTCTATATGCCTGCTGTTCCTGCTATGCGCCATAATCCTCTGTTGAAATTGTTTGCACAACGATTACTCGAGCGTGGCCAGGTCAAAATGCAGGTTCTTGGTGCTGTGATGCGTAAGCTCCTGCATTTTGCTTTTGCGATTTTAAAATCGCAAAAGCCTTTTGACCCTGATTATCTCGCTCATGCCTCTTGACGAATCAAGACAGTATCTACGGGTTAAAATTCGCCTGCTAAGGCTGGAATGCAGCGTTCGCACAATAGGGGATGTTCTGCTGATTCTCCCACGTGGGTGGAGTAGTTCCAACAGCGATCGCATTTTTCGCCATCTGCATTCACTATCCCAATTGTCCAGTCTTCTGTCTGCGCTGTATATTTCAATCCTTGCAGTTTCTCGGTAGAATCTAATATTTCTACTTGCGAAGTCAGCAATAAATAACGCAGTTCATCTATACCGTTACCTTTAACAGGGTTAAAGGCTTTGATAGCATCGCCTAACTGTTGGTGTGGTATGTGAATTAAAGCTTTCGCTTCCAGAGAAGAACCAATAAGTTTTTCTATCCTGGCTTGTTCCAACACCTTGTTCACATCGGTGCGGAGTTGTCGCAGTGTTTCCCAAAATTCACCTAAGTCGGGATTTAGCCAAGCTGACTCTATCTGTACCCAGCCAGATTCAAAAACTGATTTGTAAGGGGTTTTGTAGGGGAGATATTGCCAAATGTCTTCGGCGGTGTGGGATAATACCGGAGCGATCGCTTTTGCTAAATTCTCTAAAGCAATCTGCAAAACTGTCTGACAACTGCGACGACGGAAAGCATCCGGGGCGCTGATATATAATCTATCTTTGGCAACATCCAAATAGAAGTTGGATAAATCCACTACGCAGAAATTCTGCACAGTTTGGAAAAAGCGGAAGAATTGGAAACTGTCAAAGGCTTCCGTGACTTCTTGAAACACCTCAAAGATGCGGTGTAGCATGTATTTATCTAACTGCGGTAAATCCTCGAAAGGTACTTTATCCTTTTCGGGGTCGAAATCATTTAAGCTACCCAACAAGAACCGCGCTGTATTGCGAATCTTCCCCCTCACATCGTTGAGTTGCTTGATGATGTTTTTCCCAATGCGGACATCAGAGGAATAATCTACCGATGATACCCACAACCGCAGTACATCAGCACCATAGGCTGGTTCTTGTTTTTGATTTTTCCCACCTTCAATAATTGCATTGGGGTCAACCACATTCCCCTCTGATTTACTCATCTTCCGCCCTTGTTCATCCAGTGCAAAACCGTGAGTCAACACAGTTTTGTAAGGTGCGATGCCGTTAACTGCTACGCTAGTGAGTAAACTTGACTGGAACCAGCCACGATGTTGGTCTGAACCTTCCAGATATATCTCGGCTGGGTAGTGTAATTCTGGTCGCAGGTTAGTAACAGCTGCCCAAGATGAACCAGAATCAAACCAGACATCCATTGTATCTGTACCCCGGCGGTAAGACCGGCCATTATTGCGGTACTGTTCTGGTAACAACTCAGCTACCGACAACTCCCACCAAGCATCAGAACCTTTTTCGGCGATAATTGCTTGGACGTAGTTGATAGTTTCCTCATTCAGCAAAACTTCCCCAGTTTCTTCATCGTAGAACACGGGAATGGGTACACCCCAAGCACGCTGACGGGAGATACACCAATCGGAACGTTCCGCCACCATTGGGGTGATGCGATTTTCGCCTTGGGCTGGAATCCATTTTACAGTAGCGATCGCCTTTAATGCTGCTTCCCGAAATCCTGCCACAGAGGCGAACCACTGTTCAGTGGCGCGGAAAATCGTCGGCTTTTTCGTCCGCCAATCATAAGGATATTTGTGGGCGTAGGCTTCCTCTTTCAACAAAGAACCCGCCGCCATCAACGCATCAATTACCGCCTGATTCCCATCACCCAGCACATTCAACCCCGCAAACTCTCCTGCCTCTGCAGTAAAGTTGCCATTGTCATCCACTGGCGCGAGGATGGGCAAACCATAGCGCTGACCGACGATGTAGTCTTCTTGACCATGTCCAGGGGCAGTATGTACCAACCCCGTACCCGACTCAGTAGTAATGTAATCGCCACCCACAACCACCGGACTTTCCCGGTCAAATAGAGAATGACGGTAAGTTGTATGTTCTAAATCTTGCCCTTGGAATGTGGTTTTCACAGTTAACTCTACATCCAAAGTCGTAGATAACCTCTCCACCAACTCAGCCGCCACTATGAGATACTTAAATCCTCTCCGCGCCTCCGCGTGACGGACACTTTGCTCAACGGGGGGAACCCCCGCACGCAAGTGTCCTCCTCTGCGTGAAACTTCTACGATTGCATAATTCAACTCGCCATTCACTGCTACGGCCAAATTCCCCGGAATTGTCCAGGGTGTGGTTGTCCAGATAGCAACGCCCAAATCTGGTAAATATTCGCTTAGGGTTGGTTTTAAAGCTTCAGACAAACCCGTCACGGGGAAAGCGGCGTAGATACTGCGAGAAGTATGACCTTCTGGATATTCTAATTCCGCTTCTGCCAAAGCGGTTTTAGAACTGGGACTCCAATGTACAGGCTTTAAACCGCGATAGATATATCCTTTTAAGAACATCTGACCGAAAACACCAATCTGTGCTGCTTCGTATTCTGGCTTCAGCGTCAGATAAGGGTTGTCCCAATCACCCCAAACACCATAGCGTTTAAAGCTTTGGCGTTGGTCATCAACGGTAGCCAAGGCAAATTCTTTCGCTTTCTGGCGCAGTTGTAAAGGTGTTAAGTTTTGCCGTTCTGCTGATTTCATGTTTTGCAAAACTTTCAGTTCAATCGGTAGCCCGTGACAGTCCCAGCCAGGGATGTAGCGAACTTTACGTCCTCTGAGGATATGGTAGCGATTAATAATATCTTTGAGAATTTTATTTAAGGCATGACCAATATGGAGTGAGCCATTAGCGTAAGGAGGCCCATCGTGCAGTATAAATAATTCGCCGGGGTTGTTTTCAAAGAGGCGATCGTAAATTTTATTTTCTTCCCAGAACTTTTGGATTTCGGGTTCACGCTTGATGGCGTTGGCCCGCATATCGAAATTAGTTTTGGGTAGATTTACAGTATCTTTGTAGCTTCCAGTTTCTGTCACAGTCTCATGCCTAGGATTAGGTGTGCTGATTTGATCAATTATAGAAGATGGTATGAAGACAGAAATTAGCTATTTTCCATCTATCTATAAAAAAGGCTTGGTCAAAGTGACCAAACCCTGTCAACAGAAGTGAAAGACTCTCATAAATTAAATCATCCTAATTTTTTGAGTTCATCTATCATTGGGTTGTGTACACATACCCAAATAACTGGTAAATCGTTACTTGAGAAACGAAGTTAAATCAAACTACATCCTACTCAAGTAAAGTATTAGTGATAGAAATTGTTGCTTCACACATCAAAATTTACCTGCTAAATCATAGAGACGTGAAATTTCTCGTCTCTATGCTTAACAATAGTTAAATTATATTTTGTAGACGTTGCACCAACTGAGGTGCTTGCAAAACCCCTTCAATTCGGTCAACTGGCTTACCTTGCTTAAACAGTACCAAAGTTGGGAGGGCAGTAATCTGATACTGGCTTGCTAACTGTGTATATTTTTCTGTATCGATTTTGACAATCCGTAGGCGATCGCTCAGTTGGGCATTGACTTGTTCTAAAATCGGCACCATCAATTGACAAGGGCCACACCAATCAGCATAAAAATCTACCAATACAGGAACATCAGAACCAGACAGCATTTCTTCAAAGCTGTTGAATTGTTTTTTTGTAGCCATGTGACAAACACCGCTCTTTTCTTATTTGTTTTCAATATTAATGCGTGTGAAATAGAATCGGTGTAACATCATTTTGTTTTTATGGTTGGTAACTTTCGCCTCCAATCCCCCGTAATTCAAAATTTAACAATTCTACAGCGATTCCCATTCAGATAGGGTGTAATATTATATCGCGAGGTGTAGGCGCGGGGATTTAAAACTGTACCTCACTGATCTGAAAACCGTTATACTACTTACCTGCAATGATGAATGCTGCCCAGTAGTAAGGATGACTATAAAGCTTTTGATTAGGTGGCATTTTACTGCTTCTATATAGTTGCGTTGCTACATAAGCTCTAATTCTTAACTCATCTGCATCAAGATGATTTAGTAAATCTTCATACCATTTTGTGAGTTCTACAGCAGTGAGTTCCTTCAGCCATGTGGTGGCTTCAGCTAGTGCTGTCGCTGCTGATTTATCGGGCTGCAGTCGGCGATAAAATTCGATCATTACCAAGGCATTAGCAAATGATTCTACAGTCCAAAGAGTACTCACTACGTGGGAGACTCCCCTAGTCAACAAGCCAGTGACTATACTTACATATTCGCTGTTGACATTGTGGTTGCTATTGCTGGTAATTTCACAAGCCGGAAGGGTAGCTAGGTGATAACTGACTAAAGTTTGTTGGCAGATTTCTTCGAGGCTGAGTTTATCTTCATCTGCTAATAATAATTGTGATTTTTTTGGTTCACTATAATTGTTAATTACATGACCCATGAAATGTAAAATATGATAATTATCAAACAAGGCATTTTCTACAATATTTTTGTTAGCCTGTGAACCTAAGATACTCTGAGAATTAGTAAACATTTGGCTCACAATTTCAGATTGAAGTTTAGCAAATTTCAGTGGAGGATAGTTGGCGCTGTGAGGATATTCAATATTGAGCAATAATTGCTGCTGTTTATGCCATTCTGGCTCGGTTTTGAGCGTGAGTGCGACTTGGACACTTGGCAAATAGGTAAAAGTGAAATTTGACTCGTATGGTAACTCTCCATAAGAAGAGTAAGAAGAGAGTTGAAACAGCGTATGCAGAGGTACTCTGTGTAACTCGCGGTGGGGAATTAACACCAGTTGGGTAATACCTTCTAGTTCTTGTTCAATTGTGGCAATGTTGAGAATATCTTTTAGCTGTAATAGTTTTTGTTCCATATCCACTCGCCAGGAGTGGTGAATGTTGTTTTGTTTGTCTTGGGATTGGTTGCCATATTCTTGATATTGTTGATGCCAATCTTCTAACCAATCTTCAAATGCAATTAAGCGTCTCACTGCTTCGGGTAGAGGCAATTCTTGGGGACGCATGGGGGCTTTTCCTAAGTGTATAGCGCCGACATCTTGGATGGGTGTAAATAACAGAATGGGTGAAGGAGTGCCATCTTTAAGAATGAATGTGTGTAGAGCAGTTGGGCTAATATGCCAATAAATAATTGCTGTTGTGGGATTGAGTAGCTCTTGCACTGATTCAAAGTTGGGTGAGTAGATTTCTTCATGCCAACCAAAAAGTAGCCAGGTTATACAAGCATTTTTGCCTTGTTCGGCAATTTCCCAAGCTTCTACTAAGTCACCGTAGTCTACGGCTAAATCAACTGCCAATTGCCCAAAACCGGCACATTTGAGAGCCAGTTGTTTTTTACTGTCGTCTGTGCGAGTTGGTTCACCCAGCAATTGTTGTAATAATTCGATGCCATATTGCTGTAGTTCTTGTGCTTGTGGGGTTTGTCCCAAACCTAGATGCACTTTAATCAGAGATTGCAAGACTTCCAGATGCAACAGGGGAAAGTCTTCTCTAGTGATGGTTAATAGTGCTTGATTGTATTCGGCTAAAGCTTTTTGCCAGTCGTTGCGGGATGTGGGATATTTTCTACCCCGATCGCAGTAAGTATTGGCGATCGCTAAATGTAATCTACCCCAACCTTCAGGGTGGGTATCTGGGCGGACATGTTTTAAACCTTCTTCATAGCTAGCGATTTTGCCTGCATAGCCACTCAGTTTTAAGGCGGGATTTGTGGCGGTGACGGTGGTTAATAAACTAGAGAGGTCATCTGTATGCACTAAATTACCGGCGGCGGTCCCCCGACCGATCCAGGCTTCCCAATAGTCCAGTTTGATTTGCAACGCCCTGTCGTAGGAGGCGATCGCTTCGGCAAATCTGCCTAAATAAAATAACGCTACTGCTTGGTTATACCATGCCAAGTGAAAGTCAGGTTTGATGGCGATCGCTTTACGGTAGGAATCAATCGCTTCTTCCCGCTGTCCTAAGTTATCTAAGGCTATACCCCGGTTGTACCAAGCTAAATAGAAATCGGCTTGAATGGAGAGTGCATGATCCCAGGATGCGATCGCTTCTGACCAACGTTTTAAATTAAATAGTACTACGCCTCGATCAATCCAAACTTCGTGGTAATCGGGTTGGATTTCTAAGGCTTTGTCATAAGAAGCGATCGCCTCTTCGTGTTGCTCACTGACAGCTAGTGCTATACCCCGGTAATACCAATTTTCTTGGTCTTCTGGTTGCAAGACTAAGGCTTGGTCATAAGCAGCAATTGCTTCCCATAATTGCCCTAATTTTAGGAGCGCTAAACCCTTGCTAGCCCAAGATTCTGAGGAGTCAGGCTTGATGATAATGGCTTGTTCAAAGGAGGCGATCGCTGCCTCAAATTGCCCTAATTCACCGAGGATACCACCCCGGTTATACCAAGCTTTGTAGAAATCTGGTTTCAGTGCCACGGCTTGGTCATAAGAGGCGATCGCTTCGGTAAATTGTTCTAAATGGAATAGTGTCAAGCCTCGGTTAAACCAGTATTCATCAGAGTGCGGTTTAAGTTCGATGGCTTGATCGTAAAAGGCGATCGCCCCTAATAAATCTCCACTTCTGGCTTGCTGGAGTCCTTGATAAAATAATGATTGCGCCCGATCAGTCTGATGTTGAACAATGACTGTCGGGCTACTGCGATGAACTGCTAATTCCGTTGCCAGTTCTTGGACTAAATTAGTACTTTGATCTAATCTCACCAACAACTCATCCAAAGTCCCCGCTACCTTTGGCTCCAATTGCTCCAAAGATGCGTCCCATGTCGCGGCTACGGGGGGTGTGAGGGAATTTTCGGGGGGGATGGTGTAAGAGTCGTCAGGTTCCCTTAATAGGTCGAATAAATGGGCGATCGCATCATCATTTTCTTCCTCTACGGGGGGAGTATGTGAATTTGCCAGTGTTGTGGTTTCTAACTCTTCCTCTGGTGCTGCGGGTATGGTGTAGTCGTCAGCCGCGTCAGGTTCCCTTAATAAATCGAATAAATGAGCGATCGCATCATCATCTTCTTCTGCGGGGAGAGTATGTGAATCTGTCAGCGCTGCAGTTTCTAACTCTTCCTCCGGTGCAGGTGGTATGGCATAGTAGTCAGCTGATTCTGCTTCCGGTTCCCTGAATAGATCGAATAAATTAGCGATCGCATCTTCTTCAGAGGGGATGAGGTGAGCCTCTGGCGTTGTATTCACCTCAGCAGGTTCCTCTTCATAATCCGACAACGTGCCTAGATTACCCGTCCATGTCTCCTCAACAGCAGCGAGTTTGGGCACTGATGGGATAATTTCAGCATCTTGCTCCTCATAATCCCATAACCGTTCACCCAAATTACGAATTAATTCTTGTCCGGGAGTGTTATGCAGGCTTTCGTCTGAAGCTGTAATTTCCACTTCAATCTGCTCCGGCTCATTTTCTTGATATTGTGTTGCGAGGTTCCGCGTTAACAACCTGATGCCAATATCATAAGAAAGTTCTCCGACTCTACCGACACCCAGTTCACCTAGTTGTACCATCCGCGTGGCTAACAAATGATTTGGCGCAGGTGAAGTTAACAATTTTTCGCCAAATATCCGCAACCAATCGATCCAGCGCTTTTCAGTGATGCGATTTTCCATCCGTTGCAGATACCTCAACGCCCACTGTTTACCTCGCGCTTGATGCACACCTTCTAGCAGCTCATTAAACAAAAGCTCTAGATCTGCATTGCTGAGTTCAGGTAGCGAATCTACCACCTTACCTCTCCTTGCAGCATAGAGAGCATAGGCCTGCTGACTACCAAAGAATCGCTGTAACCATTTTTTAAGCCACCGAAATAGGCGCCTGAGCATCTGCTAAACTCTCGGATTTTGTTTCTACTAGATTGTAGCGATCGTTGTGTTAAAAAAATCATGAATTACGTAAAAACCCGCTAAGTGTTTCGTCATTCCTTCAAAAAACTCAACATTGGGGATTGGGAACTGCGGACTGGGGATTGCACTTCGACTACGCTCAGTGAGCAGAGACTGGGGATTGGGGATTGGGGATTTTTATGTTTTTGAGTTTTAATTCAGACTTCAGACTTCAGACTTCATCCTTCAGACTTTCTTCTGTGGTTGATTCGTTAGCGGCATAAAATTGATTAATCAATGCTTGGACAATAACTTCTGGATCATTAGTATCTAATGCCAACTGTTCAGCCATTTGCTGGCATAAACTCTCATCCTGCTGGAGCATCACAAACAAATCTTCCAAACTAACCGTTTGGTAATCTCCTTCTGGAGAATTTTCTTCGCCATCTGTTTCCTCAGCAACTGAGAAGCCTTCTTGGGGTAGAAAAGTTTCACCAACAGCATCCGGCCCTTCATACTCCCATACAGCTTCCCCTTGATTGCGTGTCAACAGTTGCATCCCGATTTCATAAGCCGTATCTCCGACTTCGCCAACACCCAAATCACCGAGTTGCACCAAGCGCGCTGCTAATTCGTTATTAGGTGCTGGTGATGCTAATAATCTTTCACCCAAGCGCCGCAACCACTCTACCCAGCGTTCTGTGGAGATACGATGTTCAATATTATGCAGCCATTTTTGTGCCCATGCTTGTCCCCGTACTTGATGTACTCCTTCTAAAAGTTCATTGAAAAGAAATTCCAGATCTGTATCGCTTAGTGGTGGCGCTGGTTCTCTTTGCACATCTCTCTTAACCTGTGAAGCATTTGGCTTTCCACCAAACAAGCGTTGAAAAAAACTCTTGAGCCATTGAACTAGCCGCCTGAACATCTGCAGCACCATTGAGTATTAGTTACCCTAAGATTGTAGCGATCGCACTGTACCATAGCATCAAAAAGAGGAAAAGGAGCAGGGAGCAGGGGGAAAACCCCATAAATGAAGAGTGCTGAGTTCCGAGTGCTGAGTGCTGAGTTAAAAAGACCACCCACGTCCCTTGCGCGTCTCCGACAGGAGAGGGGTGGGGTATCAACCAACTCCTGTATTAAAAGATTCCGCTTAACATCGGGCGGGGCATTTACCAAGTGCAAAAGTACTGAGTACCCGTTAATTTACTCAGCACTCAGGACTCAGCACTCAGTACTGAGTATGGTAAATTTTCTTCCCCATCTCCCCCACTGCCTGAGCGGGGCTGAGTGGTTTACAATAATTAAGTCTCAAACTCAATTGGGTGATGCAATCAATGTCTTACGAACCCCTGCACCACAAGTATCGCCCAAAGAGTTTTGCTGAACTGGTGGGTCAAGAGGCGATCGCCACTACCCTCACCAACGCCATTCGATCAGCTAAAATAGCCCCTGCTTATTTATTTACTGGCCCCAGGGGTACGGGGAAAACTTCTAGCGCCCGCATTCTCGCTAAATCTCTCAATTGTCTGCAAAGTGACAAGCCAACTGCTGAACCCTGTGGTATTTGTGATGTTTGTCAGGGGATCACTAAAGGCTATTCCTTAGATGTCATTGAAATCGATGCCGCCAGTAACACTGGGGTTGATAATATTCGTGAAGTGATTGAAAAGGCGCAGTTTGCCCCTGTGCAGTGTCGCTACAAGGTTTATGTGATCGACGAATGCCTGACAGGAGATTCTCTAGTTTTAACCGATCAAGGACTTGTGAGAATTGACGATCCCAATATTAAAGGCAAGAAAGTCCTTAGTTACAATGACTCGTCAGGAAAGTGGGAATTTAAGCAAGTTGTACGCTGGCTGGATCAAGGAGAACGTCAAACGTTAATCATCAAAACGACTCATGGAGAAATCAGATGTACTGGCAATCATTTAATTAGGACAGATCGGGGATGGGTAGCAGCAAAGGACGTAAAAGAAGGAGCGAAGATACTATCTCCTGTGAATGTGGATGCGGCGACCTTATTTACAAATTTGGTACGGATGGACGCATCCGCCGCTTTGCTCCAGGACACCAGTTCAAAGGAAATACCTACGGTCAAAAATCGTACAACTTGGAATCTATTCTTCAACAAGCTGAATTACTCCGTCCCTTATGTGAGTGTGGCTGTAGAGAAAAGCTTGATGTTCCAGGCTTTTTACAAACAAAAGGCAGAGGAATTAAAAGCATACAGTCCCATTGGGAAAGACACCCCTACAAAAAAGGACACGGAATTTGGGAAAAGCGTACAGAAAAATTCGTTTCCAGTGCTGAAGTTCTCCAACCAGAAACACTGGGACTTATCTACGGAACTTTACTCGGAGATTGTTCCATCAGTTATCCCAACAAATACAGCAGATTCCCAAGATTGGCTTGGACACACACCCAAAATCAGCAAGAATGGTCGGATTACAAAGCATCTGTCCTTCAAAAACTGCGCCCAAAGCAGAGACTTGTCCCTAACAAGGGATACGGTAATACCTCAATTACCTGTAACACAGGTTGTCATCCCCAACTCAAAGATATTTTTGACATCGTTAAACCGAATGGGGACGGAAAAATCGTTTCTAAATCGTGGCTTAGTAGAATTACCACAGAAGGCCTGGCTTGGTGGTACATGGATGATGGCTCACTCAGCCTTAGTCCACAAGGAAGTCCACAAATTCAGTTGCATACAGAAGGATTTTCTGCCCAAGAAAATCAAATTATTGCCAGTTGGCTTACAGAAATGGGATACCCAGCTGCAACCAAGTTTTACACAAGAAGCAGCACAGGTAGAAAATACTACTACATTTGGATGGGCGCAAGCACCAGTAGAAAATGGCTGGCTGATATCCAACAGTATTCCATCCCCACAATGGAATACAAATTTGGTAATGGTCGAATCTGTTCACCTCGCTGGGGTTGAGCGAGTCTATGATATTGAAGTTGAAGACAATCATAATTTTGTGGCAAATGGGCTGTTGGTTCATAATTGCCATATGCTCAGTACCCAGGCATTCAATGCGCTACTAAAGACACTAGAAGAACCACCGAGACATGTGGTTTTTGTCCTGGCGACAACTGACCCCCAGCGAGTGTTACCGACAATTATTTCTCGCTGTCAGCGGTTCGATTTTAGACGCATTAACTTAGAGGCGATGGTGAAACATTTGAGTGCGATCGCCCAAAAGGAAAATATTCATATCTCTGCTGAGGCAGTGACGTTAATCGCCCAAATTTCTCAGGGAGGATTGCGCGATGCCGAAAGTCTCCTAGATCAATTAGCACTGTTGTCGGGTGAGATAGTCCCAGACAGAGTTTGGGATTTAGTTGGTTCCGTCAGCGAACGGGACTTACTGGCGCTTTTAAATGCGATCGCTCAAGATCATCCAGAAGCCGTTCTAGATTGTACTCGCACCATCCTTGATCGCGGACGGGAACCCCTAACTATTCTGCAAAATCTTGCCGCCTCTTACCGCGATTTACTCATTGCCAAAACAGCACCTAATCGCCACGATTTGGTTGCTTGTACTCAACAAACTTGGCAAGCACTGGTTGATTTTGCCCACAAATTAGATATAAGTACAATTTTGGTGGGACAGAAACACTTACGAGAAGCCGAACTGCAAATTAAAAACACCACCCAGCCGCGTCTGTGGTTGGAGGTGACATTACTCGGATTGTTACCTAGCGCCAATTCTTCACCCACAGCAACAAGCGTTGCACCTAGAGTTAGCACACCCACTGTCTCGCCAAACTATCCTCCAATATCCAGCCATCAACCTTTAACTGCACCACCACCAGTTTCTCAACCCGCAAATAACGGTTATTCTGGTAGCTCAGTCTCATCACCTCCAGTTTCTCAGCCTGCAAATAACGCTGATTTTAGTAACTCAATCTCATCACCTCCCCCAGAAAACCGATCTGCACCTCAAGCACTTCCTGAAGAAACGCCATTAGTAGCACCTGTACAACCAATCACTCCAGCCACCCAGGAAGTTAATGAAGGAACACAATATGATGTAACTCAGATTTGGCAGCAAGTACTTAGCAATATTCAGCAGGCTTCAAAAAGAGAGTTGCTGCGGCAGATGTGTCATCTGATCGAGTTCAATGGTGCTTCTGCTCGGATGAGCGTCAAATCTTCACCTTGGTATAAAAAACTTCAATCTGATCTGCCAATGATTGCAGTGGCTTTCCAGCAGACTTTTCAACGTGAAGTCAAGGTAAGTTTGGAAATAGGAACTGGCTCAACTTCTACTGCAGCTAAAAAAGAACCTCCTCCACAAAAGCCACCGCCTCCTAGTTACAATACCCAAACACCACCTCCAGCACCAACGCCACAGCCACTAACCACAAAAACCGAGTCTGTTGTGATGAACACAGGCTCAGTGCAGACTCTTCCACCATCACCACCACCCCAAGCACCTCTAGCAAGCTGGGAACATGATGAAGTCACAAACGCCGCTCAACGTCTCGCACAATTTTTTGATGGACAAGTTATTCGCCTGTCAGATGATGGCGTAGATTTATCTGAGCCGATAAATTCATCTGAGTTGATATATGAAGCAGATATTGATGATGATTGACCGAAGAAAGGCAGAGTCCAATTATTTTTTATTCCTGTATTGAAGCATAAAAAAGTACTTTGTTATAATAAGTGAATATTCGCAAAAATTACAGGTTGTATGTGTAATGCGTGGAATCACTCACCTTTGTGTAATTGTGGCTGGGGAGGAGTTGATTACGGGACTCAGGGCTATGGAAACTTGCTCTCACTTAGCCTTGAAAATGTAATAAATTGCAGCCGTAATTCAAATATTCTAAAAGATGAGGAAGCAAAAACATTTCCAGTTTCTTGTCCGTGGTGTGGAACAATAGTTTTCTATCATACCAACGGATTTGGTGATTCGGTTTACTTTGATAGCTTAGGCTATCCTTGGCAAATCCACGAATGTTTTAAGAGGTATTGGGAAAATAAGAAAGCTTTATTAAAAACAAATTTAAACTCGCCTGAAATCAATCATGATTCTGGCTTTTTTGGTATGACAGTCAATCAGCAGAAACGATTAATACTGGTAGGGGCTGCTCGTAAAATTCCAAATGTGATAGTAGGAGAATTTCTCATTTATAGAATGACAGAAGAATCCCTAGCAAAACAGATGACAATTTCTATGCAACATTTAAGAAATATTTATGGACACTTATATATTACGGAAACTGCTGGAATAAAGATTTTGTCAGATGAAGAATTAGAGCCTATAGTAAAATCGAAAGTTAAACCCAATACAATTATTAATCAGCAACGAGTCGTTTCTCTAGTAAGATCAGAAGTTAAACCCAATACAATTACTAATCAGCAACAAGTTGTTCCTATTAAATCTAATCAAAAAAATAAGCGTATTCCGTGTCCATATTGTAAACGTAACATTAGAAGCGACCGATTAAAAAAACACATCAAAAATAAGTGTGTAGTAAAAAATAGTCGCTGAAATAAATTTCCGGAACTTTTTAGTCGGAGATGTTGATATCCCGAAATTCCTTACCATGCCATATTCGTAGCACAAAGATTACATCTTCAAGGCGTAGGTATCGAATCACATAATCACCAGCCACTAATTCCCGGACGTTTTCCAGATCCCGGAGAGAACGTCCGATATCGGGATGCAGTACCAGTTTTCCAATTGCCTGTCTCAGCCGAAGTGATATGCGTTCTGCGGCTTTTGGATTATGAACGGCAATAAACTCTCTCAACCGAATCAAATCCCTAACGGCACTTACTGAAAACTCAAGCTTCATACCAAAGGAGCCTTGGTATCAGTTGAAGTTCCCCAGGTTTCTAGCCACTGCATTACCTCTTCCCCTGAGACTATTCTACCCGCCTTGATGTCGGCGATCGCCTCTTCTGTTTCTTCCAGCATTCGCTGTTTCTGCTCCTCACGCTCAATGTACTGGCGTAAGGCATTGTTGATGATCCAACCCCTAGAACGCTGGAGACGAGTAGCGGTACTGTCCAGTTTTTCTTGCAGGTCATCATCTAGCCGAAAGCTTGTGGTACTCATACTATTGCCAAAATAATGCTTGTTAATACAATGCATTATTTCAAAATAGCTCATGATTCGTCAACAGTTATCAGTTATCAGTTATCAGTTATCAAGTTCATTGTTTACTGTTCCTGTATGCACAGTTTTCACCCACTTCAAACGCTTGGGCTGTATTGCCATGCGGAAGGTAGTGCTGCTCATGACTACAAACCAGTGGAGCATATATACAGTGCCGCGTAGTGTTTGCACTAGGAAGCGAAAATATGCAGAAATATTGAATTCCTGCTGTTGACTGATCTGCTTCAAACCCGCAAACATGCCCAGCAATGAGATCGCCACCGATAGTGTAGTGATGGGGCTGAGTATGGGCAGATGATGCCAAGCGATCGCCATTAATAAATCTGGTACTGCTGCTGTCGGTAAGATATACATAATCAGCATAAATACCAGCAAATCCCAGCTTTTGGCAGTCCCCATGCGGTTTTGGAGAATTAAATCCCCATAATCTAAGTAGCGCTGATATCCGCCTTCTGCCCAACGGTTGCGCTGATGCCAAAGGGCGATCGCTGTTGTCACCCCTTCTTCTGCTACCGCTGGCTGGAACATGCATTCAATGTCCCATTTGTCAAGATGTAAGCGGATGGTTAAATCTAAATCATCGGTGATGGTTTCTTCATTCCAGCCGCCGCAACTTTCCAAGGCTTGGCGTCGGACTAATTGACCATTTCCCCGCAGTTCGCCAATACCACTAATAGCAATGCGTTGTTGCTGTAAATAGGTATCAACGGCCATCTCTGCCATTTGTCCCTGAGTCCAAAAATTTTCTGGGGCGTTGGCTATAGCTTTTCGCATTTGCACTGCACCTACCTGTTCTTTTTGAAACACAGGTATTATCTGTTGCAAAAAGTCTGGTTTCACCTGAGCATCAGCATCAAATACAGCAATTATCTCACCCTTAGTTAGCGGCAATACCTGATTCAGCGCCCCCGACTTACCGCCAGTAGCTTGTGCTGAACGCCTTAATACCTTGAGTTGGGGGTATTCCTGAGCTAATTGAGCCAATAACTGCGGCGTGCGATCGCTGCTATGATCGTCAATGATCCAGACTTCATACTGCCCATCTGGATATTCCAAAGTGCAAAGATTTTTGACCAACCTGCCAATTACCGCTTCCTCATTTTTTGCTGCCACTAACACAGAGACAAAAGGCAAATCTCCCTCTATAAGTTTGGGATGACGAAGGGGTTTGGCAAATACCACCTTTAAAGCATGAATGCCTAAAATCGTAGTCAGTCCTAGTATGAATATTGCACCCCAAGAAACTAAATGCAGGGCGATCGTGCCACCCCAGACTAGTATCAAAACTAGAGCCGCTTTGCGTCTACGTCCTTGAAACCGGGATGATAAAAAAACAGGTTCTGCATTTACCACTGACTCTTCAGTGGCTGAAAGGTCAGACAACAGAGAGCTGAGAGGCTCAAGCTTTTTACTAGAATCGTTTTCAGGCCAGGAATTCGCTGGCATAGGCTACTTAATGGGGAATGGGGCAGTAACAGCAGGCAGTCGTTAAAAAACATCGCAATCACAACATACATTCTTTAACAGCCAGAATTTTTGGTGTTATTGCTTCTAGCTTCCACAAAAGCCAATGCAGGCCTATTGTACCCGACATTCTGCCACTTCTGAACACTAGCTTTTTACCTATAGGACTTACGCAAAAATACACGTAGTAGGGGCAATTCATGTAGACGCGAAGCGGCTTTCCCCCAGGTATTGCCCCTACCTTAAAATCAGGGTTATTGCTTGTGACAGTTGCGTAAGTCCTGGTTAAACGTTCAAAGCCCACAACCACAAAGATTGTAGGCGAGTGTGGGCTTTTAACTAGTAGTCTGTCAGGGTTGAAATGAGGGACTGTAGTGTGAGCGTCTCGCTCACGCGGGCTTTTCGGCCCGCACTACCAAAAACCCCTCAAAACAAAATTGACAAACCACTAGGTTTGTTAAGCTTTTAACCAGTCTATAGATTAATAGGAGATATATTACTTAATTTTTCAGACTCTTGTGAAGCGTTCCAAAGGTCGTATTTTAATTGTAGATTTAACCAAAGTTCTGGACTAGTTTGGAATGCTTTTCCTAACCTAAGAGCCATAATTGCGGTGACTCCAGCACGTTCATTGACAATTTCAGAGATTGTTTTACGAGACACCCCCAAAATCTCAGCTAGCTGGGTGATACTCATTTCTAAAGGTTCTAGATATTGACGCTTAATTAAAGCACCTGGATGTCTTGGTTTTCTGGTGTGTATCATGACATTTCCTCTAATGGTAATCTTCGTAATTAACAACGTAAGCATCACCGTTTTCAAATTCAAAGGTCACGCGCCAATTTCCAGATACTGATATTGACCATTCACCTTTACGATCACCTTTTAACTGGTGAAGCTTAGAGCCTGGGTATCGCATATCTTCAATATCGATCGCCGCATCAAGTCTATCAAGGATGTCTAGTAATTTTTCGGCGTGTTTGGGCTGAACACCACTTCTATCATCATCTTCAAAAAGATTCTTCAGTCCTTTATGCTTAAATGTTTTAATCAATTTTTATCGTAACCTCAAGGGTTACACTCGTCAACTGTACACATGTTACCTACTTCGCTGAATCATCACAACTAATCCAGGACTTACTCAACTGGCACATATATACTCTGTCATCGGAGTCAAGTCTCAACCTATTCCCCATTCCTCATGTGAGTATATACACATTTTTTGGGAATACTATTGACATCCATTCACATTCCTGGTGTCAACTAAATTGAGGAATCTCTAACAATGACTATTGAGCAACTCCAGCCTGCCACTCAGCAACAAGCAAGTGTTTACTTACCTTACATCCAGGGTAACAGGCGTAATTTCTTACCCTATGCCATTAGTCTTTATCAAAAAGGTGTTTTGGAAGGACATCGCAAAATAGAATCTGGTGACAATATCCCTTTTGTTGCCTCTTGGAATGTAGCTACTTTACCTTCAGATTTAACCCGTTGCCGATTACAGTTCGATGCCGAAGCTGATCTCAGCTATGAAGTCATGATGGCAAGTTTCGAGTTTATTACTTTTTTAATTGAACTTATGGAAAACTATAAGCGCTATCGCCTAACGGATTTTTCCCAAGCTTTTTATCGTAAACTGCTGCGTGTAGATGAATAAATTGCTTTAATAGTCATAATTGGGCAATTATGGCTATAGTTTGTGCTATTTACGAGAAAAAGTCCTGTTTCTAGCCCTTTATCACCTCTTGTGAATGGGACAATGACTCCTCTAGTCAAGGTTTGTAGCGGCAGCGATGGCTGAGTTAGACCTAAAATTAGGAAACACCAAGCTGGGTTCTACTTTCTTTTGAATTTTAGGAGTGCATGTGTGCCAAAATCCGCGAAATATTTGCTGATTGGATCAACTGAGACTTACAGCGGTAAATCTGCCACAGTTTTAGGTTTGTCTCATCAGCTAAAGCAAAAAGGACTGGATATTACCTATGGCAAACCGCTAGGTACGTGTTTAAATGCGTCTAGTGGTACTGTGGTTGAGGAAGATGTCCAGTTCATTGCTCACAGCCTCAATCTGCCAGCAAACCGTGTTGCACCCACAATGCTGGCTTTGGATGAACTAAGTGTGCAAAAACGCCTACGCGGTGAAGACAAAACCGATTATCAGCAATCTTTAGCACAGCAATATTTGCCAACTTCCCAAGGAGATTTGGTTTTGCTAGAGGGGCCTGGTGATTTGGAGGAAGGCAAGCTGTTTGATTTGTCTTTGCTGCAAACGGCGGAAATATTAGATGCTGGTGTGCTGTTAGTAACTCGTTACAAATCACTGCTTTCTGTGGAAGCACTTTTATCTGCTAAAGAGCGTGTGGGCGATCGCTTAATTGGTGTGGTGCTGAATGATATCCCTACTGAGCAAATAGCCACTGTAGAAACGCTCTTGCGGCCGTTTTTGGAACAGCAAGGTATTCCCGTGTTAGCAATCTTGCCAAAAAGCGATTTGCTACGCAGTGTCAGCGTCGGGGAACTAGTCAAGCAATTAAAGGCCGAGGTTCTTTGTGGGAGCGATCGCTTAGATTTACTCGTCGAAAGTCTAGCTATTGGTGCGATGAACGTCAATTCTGCTGTGAAATATTTCCGTAAACGCCGGAATATGGCAGTGGTGACAGGAGGCGATCGCGTGGAAATTCAGCAAGCAGCTTTAGAAACTTCCACCCAATGCCTCATCCTCACCGGACAATTACCACCTCCCGCATTTATTCTCAATCGCGCCGAAGAACTAGAAATTCCCATTTTATCGGTCGATTTAGATACACTCACCACTGTGGAAATTGTTGACCGCACTTTTGGTCAAGTGCGCCTCCACGAACCGATTAAGGTGCAATGCATTTCTCAGTTAATGGGTGAGCATTTTGACATGGAACGCCTGCTATCTAAACTAGGTCTAAATCCAGCAGCAGCATTGTCTTGAAAATAGGGACTGGGGACTGGGGATTGGGGATTGGGGACTGGGGATTGGGGGAGATGAGGGAGATGAGGGAGATGAGGGAGAAATAATTAATAACCTTGACCCTTGACTCTTGACCCTTGACCCTTGACTCTTGACCCTTGACCCTTGACCCTAAACCAGAAAATTGTAACAATGTCCCACTCAATTTGGCTTCGCACCTACACTCTGTTTGGTAAAATAGCTGGGTTGTTTCATCTGATTAAATCCGTCTTTGAGCCAGTCAACAGACCTCATTAAACTCGATACATTAGCGCAAGAACTGGCGACAATCCAGCAAACAGGTTCTAAACGAATTGCCTTGCTGGGTTCCCGTCACGTCCCAATTACGCATCAGAATCTGATTGAAATGATGACCTATGCCTTAGTTTTAACAGGCAACCGGGTTATCACCTCCGGCGCTACAGGAACCAACTCCGCTGCTATCAGAGGAGCAATGCGAGCTGACCCTAACTTGCTGACGGTAATTTTACCCCAAAGCTTGGAACGTCAGCCGATTGAATCGCGCCAGCAACTAGAACAGGTCATGCACCTAGTAGAAAATCCCAGTAACGATAATCTATCTCTCGCTGAAGCAAGTTACATTTGCAACAAAGAGATTGTTTCTCGTTGCCAGCAATTAATCTGCTTTGCGTTTCATGACAGCCGTACCTTGCTGCAAACCTGTGGAGATGCAGAAGAACAAAGAAAAGTGGTGACGCTTTTCTATTTTGATTAGTCGTTTGTCATTTGTCCTTTATCCTAAAAAAGCGAGTACTGTTTGAGAGAACTCAGAGAGTAGTCGCTGGAGGACTTATGTGTTTAGTTAATGACAAATGACAAATGACCAATGACTAATAACCAATGACAAATAACTCATGAATATTTTTTTGTACGCTATTGCTGCGGCTACAGTGTTAATTTATCTGCCTTTTTTGCCAGTAGCCTATGCGCGTGTGCAGATTGGATTCGAGGCTTTGTCTACTCCTCGTGCCATGTTGGATAAGTTACCACCATACGCTCAACGGGCTACCTGGGCACATCAAAATTCTTTTGAAGCGTTTATGTTGTTTGCTCCAGCAGCATTGATGGCATACGTCACAGGCGTGAATTCTCCACTGGCAACAACGGCAGCCTTTGCTTTCCTTGTGGCTCGGCTTCTATACTCGATTTTCTATATTTTGAATATACCCCTATTGCGATCGCTCACATTTGCTATTGGCTCCCTCAGTTCTGGGACTCTCATTGTTTTGAGTATCATCCAAGCTAATAGCTAAGAGAAGGACAATCAAGGCAAAATTAAATCAGTTAACTGATAACTGTTCCTCATCTCACATCCAAAATCCAACTAAAATCCAAAATTCTTTATGGCTTCCACCTTTTCTTTTGACATTGTGAGCGACTTTGACCGCCAAGAACTGGTCAACGCTGTCGATCAAGTTGTGCGAGAAATCAAAAGCCGTTACGACCTCAAAGATACTGCAACGACTATCGAGTTAGGGGAAGATAACATCACTGTCAGTACCGACAGCGATTTTACATTAGAGTCTGTACACACAATTCTCCGAGAAAAAGCCGCTAAACGTAACCTCTCTCAAAAAATCTTTGAATTTGGCAAGGTTGAATCAGCCAGTGGGAACCGGGTACGTGAAGAAATCAAACTCAAAAAAGGTATTAGCCAAGAAATCGCCAAACAAATTTCCAAATTGATTCGAGATGAATTCAAAAAAGTCCAAGCCTCGATTCAAGGTGATGCTGTGCGAGTCACAGCCAAAGCCAAGGATGATTTGCAAACTGTCATCCAGCGGTTGAAAGAAGAAGATTACCCTGTAGCTTTGCAATTTACCAATTATCGTTAAGAAATGTTTAGGCTGGGCAATGCCCAGCTATTAATTAAGAGCGTCCGCCAATGCTTTTTTGAAATGCGGGGCGCTCGGATACCCGCGTCATGTATTCTAATACGGCTGGGTAAGCGCTCAAATCTAGCTTCAACATGATGGGGATATAAGTCAGGATAGACCCGACTGCGACATCAGCAACGGTGAATTCATCGCCCAACAAAAAAGGTTGCCGTGCAAAAATTTCATTTAAAGGAGCTAATAAACGAGGCATTTCCTTTTCTCTAGTGGCTTCTCCAAATATGCCTGGGCCGAGGGTAGCATTGGCAAATAAAGTCCACTGGGCTGCAATAGCGCGTTCTTCTGGGGAAGTGGCATTTTTGCCATACTTATCAGCGAGATACAGCAAAATTGCCCCTGATTCCCACAGCCGTAAATCCCCATCGATAATTGCGGGGACTTTACCTATGGGATTAATTGTTAGATAATCAGGTTGGCGATGTTCGCCTGCTTGCATATCAAGCTTGACGAATTCGTAGGGAACTCCTAATTCCTCTAAATACCACTGCACAATTGAAGCGCGGCTACGAGTGCCACCATAAAGTTTTAACATAACAACCTGGGATTAAAGGACTTTGTGAGTGTGGGAGTGCTGTTTAATATTATCCTCTTTTGTGACCACTCTAGTAGCATTTAACACCCGCTTACGCTCAGTTGAATAAGCTAACTCTGTGTAAGTTGTACCTACGGGAATCAGGGATTTGGCGCTTTCTCGACGCTTGTAGGTACGAGCAGCTGCAAACACCCGTGGGACAAATTCATCACCTAATTGAGCTGTTTCTGGGAAGTCTGGTGAAAATAAGGGTGTATCGCCATCCAACACAGCGCCCAAGGTAGTTGCATAAGCAAGCTTATAGGAAGTGGGAATCCCTTTGAGTAGAGCTTCCAAAGCCGCAGAGGGAATAGGTTCTATCACTTCGATTTGATGAACTTCGCCGTCTTCTTTGACAAAACAGGTTGCCAAGCCGATCACAATGTAATCTTCCGCGGCTAAATCGGGAGCATTGGAATAGGAAATTGCAGTTTTCATAAGAAATTTTCTCAAAACATGGAGGGGGGAGGGAGGAGACGGGAGACAGGAGGGTACTATGTGACGGGTAAAAACTAAGCCAATTTCTGATGTTGGTGGGGGACTTAAACTCTTGCTCCGTAACAATTACGCTCTCATATTTGAGAACAAAACCTTCTGCCTTTTTTGGGTATTGAAGACTGAGGCGGTTTGCTAAGTTCCCTTAGCGAGGAAAAGTTAAGGGGAGGAGGAAAAGAAATATTCAACTCTTTAACCCATTCCCCTTTTACCTTTTCCTTTTTCTCATCTTTAGCGATCGGCTTGTTGGCATTTTACCAAGTTGTTGCTCTCGTTACCTGACTAGTCTTGAAGATTGATATTTGTTTTTTCTGGAATTCGACTTGGGGATGAAGTATCCATGATTGGGTTAGAGCATCAATAGATTTGTGTAAGGCAAAGACTTCGACTCGTTACCGAAGATTATTGATTTTAGTAATTATAGACACATTAAGAACTGACGATTTAGTAAAACCACTAGGAGTATAAAAACTATAATTTGATTTCAAAAACAAGTGTATCGGTCAAAACAGCATGAATAATCACTCATTTTTAGCATCGGGCGATCAGGGAAATTATATATATAACTTTGTAGTTAATAGTAATTTCAGATATCGGGGACACGGAGATAATAGCTGTGATGAATCAGCTTTAGGGGACGGCTACTTACGCTCTTGTGCTTTACAGTTGGCGCAAGAAGGGGATTACAGAGAGGCGATCGCCCTTTTAAGCCAACTCATTGATCGTCATCCCCAGAATGCCGTTGATTACAACAACCGGGGGCTGATTTATTTTCAAAGCGGTGAAAGGCAAAAAGCTCTCTCCGACTACAACACAGCGCTACAACTCAATCCTAAGTTGGCGAGTGCTTATAATAATCGGGCAAATTATTACGCCGCCGGTGGAGAATTAGCTGCAGCGATCGCCGACTACGATCAAGCGATCGATTTAAATCCTAGTTATGTCCGCGCCTGGATTAATCGCGGCATCACCTGGCGTGATTTGGGGCAATATGAGGAGGCTATCGAGAATTTTGAGATAGCATTGCTTTTCGGTCAATTGGAGGGTCATATTTGGGCAGAGAGAGGCAGAACGTATCATCTCTGGGGTGATTGGAATTGTGCGATCGCTGATTATCGCCGTGCAATGACTCAACTACCTACCACAAAAGGTAAAAGGGATATTTCTAGTGACCACTTGCTTTTACAACTTGACATTTGGTTGAACGAACTGCTTTTTCCTTAGCATCCTGATCCCTAGATTCATCCCTTTGGGGGATTGAAAATTCAAAATGATTGCGTTGAATTTTCAACAGAAGTTTAGCGATACGATGCTGGCAACGGCTATTAGACGAGAATTATCATAAAACTGCAAAAATTAGCCATTAACTATCAGTTTTTAGTATTTTTAGCCAAAATAACAATGTTTATACGCAGCCACAACGCAAGTGAGAAATACCGCCAAAGTGAATAAATCTACAAAATAGGCGAAAAGCTGACAATATAAGCTTTTTAAATTTTGAATTTCGCACAACGGTACTCAAGGTGATGACTCTGGCTGTGCTAGCTCTTTCTGGTCTTGATTCATCAACACCACCGGACGCTGGTTAGGCTCGAAACGGTATGCTTGTTGTTGCATAATCACTTTATTTTGCTGGGGATCGAAGTTTCGACTAAACTCCGTCTGCAAAATATTGACACGTCCTTCCATCTGCTTAACTTCAGTCCGAATTTCTCGCAATCTTTCTTGCTGTAACCAGTGATAGGGCAGAAGTTTTACCAAAGCTGAAATTGCGGCGGCTGAGACAGCAAGGTTAACCGCTATTTTCGCTGTAGTCTCCAGTGCCATGATCTGGTAAGACCGTTGACGGAGGTGACGCTTTGGTCGAGGAGTCACCCGCTGTTTTTGTATGGGCTGTAGCGGGGGTCTGGTTGGTTGAATCGCGTTCATGATGCTAGAAAGAACCTCGCTGATTGAATAGAAACACCATAAAAAGCTGAACTAAGGGAATGGGGAATGGGGAATAGGCAATAGGGGAAGAATTAGCTCCGTACACCTATCAGGGTACGTCCCACTCACTGCCTTAACGCAAGAAAGTGGGCGGCTTACTTTTCCCTATTGCCCGCGATGCATTGAAGTTCTGCCGAAGTGTTGCCTATTCCATGTTCCTTGTTCATTGTGTTTATTAAGCCTTGATTTAGCTGCCATATTACTTCATTTTTTTGAAAATGCTACACGTGTGTTGAATGCCAAAAAATAAACCTGGCCTACGTAAGTAGCGGTTTTCCAGCAATCGATGGCATTTAGCCTTAATCGTCTAGAAACCTCACTCCGTAATGCCAGGTTTGTTAGTTTGGTGAGTGTGTCACAGTCACACTGTGGGGTTATTTGTAAAGTTCCGTGGCTAAACGCCAAGCGAGAACTCCTGGAATCAACGCCACAACAAGGGCAATATATACTTGAGTATCTGACAAGGAAGACACTTGAGCGAGGAACAGAGTATCTAACATCAGCATGGTGGGAAACCTCCTAAACTCAATAGATTTTGACTACGAATTTTAGATTTTAGATTTTAGATTTTAGATTTTAGATTTTAGATTTTAGATTTTTTGGTTCATGCACAGCCGTAGGCGGGGCAAATCCAAAATCCTCAATTTAAAATCCTCAGAGCCAAGTATCCTTGTGGTCACTGAGCCTGCCAAAGTGTGGTCGGGGTCAATCCAAAATCGTCAATCCAAAATCCAAAATTGTTTGACTGGTTCGTTTACTACTTTTCCCTGTTTTGCCTAATTGTGGAATTATCTTGTTACAAGATGCAACAAAAGCAGCGATTAGTAGGTAGTCGTTGGTTATTCTTCGTTAGAAAAATTTACCAATCTATGGATTTGTATCTGGGGATTGACTTTGGGACATCTGGCGCACGGGCGATAGTGATTGATGATCAAGCTTGTATCCAAGCAGAAGTGCGGTACCCTTGGGATAGTTCGTCTATCTCTGACTTAGTAACTAGCTGGCAGACAGCTTTGTTAACCCTGTTAACTTATATCCCTGATGAGTTAAGGCGAGAAATTAGAGCGATCGCTATTAATGGTACTTCTTCCACCGTCTTATTGAGCGATGGTAATGGCCAGCCTGTAGATACACCATTACTCTACAACGACGCGCGGGGATCAGTGATGCTAGAGCATTTGAGGAATATCGCTCCCCCCAATCACACTGTGTTGAGTGCTACCTCAAGCCTAGCCAAACTTCTGTGGATGTCACAATTACCTACTTTTAGTCAAGCGAAATATTTCTTACATCAAGCCGACTGGCTAGCATTTCTCCTACACGGGGTTCTGGGTATTAGCGACTACCATAATGCTTTAAAGCTGGGTTATGACGTTGAACAGTTAAAATACCCGGAATGGCTAGAAAAGCTGCAAATAACAATTCAATTACCCAAAGTTCTACCGCCTGGTACTCCCATTGCCAAATTACGTCCGGAAATTGCCAAGCAGTTCGCTTTCCCTGATGATTGTCTAGTATGTGCTGGCACTACTGATAGTATTGCGGCTTTTCTCGCCAGTGGTGCGAAATTACCAGGTCAAGCGGTGACTTCTCTGGGTTCAACGCTAGTACTGAAACTATTGAGTCGTACCCGCGTTGAAGATTCACGATACGGGATTTATAGCCATCGCTTGGGTGATTTGTGGCTGACTGGTGGTGCTTCTAATACTGGGGGTGCAGTATTAAGGCAATTTTTCACTGATGCTGAGTTAGAAAGCCTCAGTCGCGAGATTGATAGCTCCAAAGCCAGCCCGCTAGATTATTATCCGTTGTTGAAAGCAGGCGATCGCTTTCCAATTAACGACCCCAATCTACCCCCACGGTTGACACCTCGCCCAGATAATCCCGTGGAATTTCTGCATGGATTATTAGAAAGTATCTCCCGAATAGAAGCACGTGGATACGAATTATTACAACAGCTAGGGGCTGACCTGTTAACCCATGTTTACACTGCTGGAGGTGGTGCTACCAATAAAACTTGGGCTGCTATTCGTAGAAGGAATTTAAAGGTACGCATAAAAGCGTCGGCCAACACAGAAGCCGCTTATGGAACAGCCCTGTTAGCAATGCGTGGGGGACTGGAGACTGGGGACTGGGGGAGTGGAAGAGTGAGGGAATAATTCTTGACTCTTGACTCTTGACAAATTCCCACCTACGCCGTGAGGTTGATTTTAGAAAAAACTAAATCCGTATCTATCCGGGTGACGATAGAGATATCTAGGCTGATACTAGATTTATTAGATACCTGAATGTAGGGTTCTAGGTTCTTTCATCTGGGCAGCTATTCGGGGATGGATGCAATGTCATCTATCCCCTTCATTAATGATTAGCTAAATGATATAAACACTTTTTATAGTCGTTAACAGTCAACAGTTATCAGTTAACTTCTTCAAAGCCAATAAACCAGCACCATAGGTAGGTTCATACCTGGGAAAAATCACTTTTACTCTAGGAAACTTCTCAACAAGAGACGCTGAAAATCTCTCATGCATCTTACATCGACTCTTCCACACACTCCCGGTTGTCACTACTTCCAAAATTGAGTCAGGATTAAAAATTGCCTCGATTACAGTAGAAGTCGCTTTTACCAATTCTTGTACTGCATCGTCAATAATTTGATTCGCTACCTGGTCACCTAAAGCTGCTACCAAATCTACAATTTGTGCCAAATTAGCTATCTTGTTAACTCCCCAGTCTCGGCGATATATTACTTCAATTAAATCTTCTATACTATCTAGGTCAAGATACTTTTGAAAACACTCTACTAGGCTGGTTTTTTTCTCCCGTCCGTCATAGGCTTTTAAAGCCGCTTGCATACCAGCAACAGCAATTTTATAAGCGCTACCTTCATCTCCTAAAATATATCCCCAACCACCAACTCGTTTAGTAATTCCCCGATGATTTCGTCCAAAAACTATAGAGCCTGTACCTACAGCTACCACAATACATACACTATGACCAATTCCACCAACTAAAGCAATTAAAGCATCATTACAAATTAGAATATTAGCTGCTGGTAATTCCCAGGTAATAGATAGCAATTGGTTATGCTGTAAATCTTGCACTATACCTTTAATAACTTCAATATCTGCTGTACGACCTACACCTGCTAATCCTAAGCAAATCGCTGAAATTTTTATAGGTTTTGTAATATTTAATGCATTATTTATAGCTGATTGAATTGCAGATTGAATTGATTGCGATGTTGCTGGAATACCTATGCTTTGATAATTAGATGCACCTGCTTCACCACGACCTAACACTTGACGTGTTCTATCCATCAATACACAAACAGTTTTGCTACCACCACCATCTATTCCTAAAACATAACTCATAAGTAATTTAAAATTTATATATTAAAAAGTAATACGGTTCAGTTAATAATAATTGTAGTTTGGGTTTCATTCTTCAACCCAACAAATCCTTGGATATGTTGGGTTTTGCAAAGCCTCAACCCAACCTACGGAACTTAAGGTTTTTGACTCTAGCTAAACCGTATTGTATTATAGATTGTGCTAGCAATAGTGTAACGAACCGAGTCATCACTGTTAAATCTTGGGAAGGTTAGCTTCTGCTTGTAAGGGAATGAAAAATAGAGAAATCATTCCAGGAATGGTGAGAAAGCAAACTAACACAAAAAATAATGGATATCCTACGGCTTTTTGAATTGCACCACTAATCGCTCCAGGTAACATCAAACCTAACGCCATGAGTCCAGTAGATATGGCATAGTGAGAGGTTTTGTATTCACCTCGGCAAATATACATCAAGTAAACACTAAAAGCTGTGAAGCCAAATCCATAGCCAAATTGCTCTAAAGCAACTAAGGGATAAACTAACTGCAACGATGGTTTAGTGTAAGCCATATATACATAAAATATATCAGGTAAGTTTAAAGCTAAAGCCATTGGTAATAGGCATTTTTTCAACCCATACCTAGAAATTAATATTCCTCCTAAAATGCCACCAATAATGAGAGAAAGTACGCCAAAAGTTCCATATATCCAGCCAAATTCTTCCGTTGATATACCTAATCCTCCCTTTTCTATTTTTTCTAAAAGAAATAAAGATGCTATTTTGAGTAGCATTGCTTCGCCCAATCTGTAGAGTAAAATGAATGCTATAATTGCCCCTATCTTCTCTTGTTGGAAATATGTTCTAATTACTTCCCAAAAAGGGATATTGCCTGATTCGAGTTGGCTAGGAATATCTGATGTGGGTAAGGGTAAAATAAGTCGATGAAAAATAAATAAAATTATAAATATAACTGCAGAAAAGCCAATAGATATAGTCCAACTGAGAGGAATATTATTGAGGCTAGTTTCTAAACGACCTGCTAAAACTACTAAAAACCCACTACCAAATAACACAGCTAGACGATAGAATAATGAACGAATACCAACAAAAAATGCTTGCTGTTCTGCATTTAAAGCCAGCATATAAAAGCCATCGGTGGCAATATCATAAGTTGCGGATATAAATGCTCCCAGTGTTAAAGCTGCTAGGGAGATGAAAAAGAAGTTTTGCAGTTGTAAAGATAAGGCGACTAAGCTCAAACAACAAAACATGGCAAATTGAGTGACAAGTATCCATGTTCTTTTAGTTGAGTAAATATCCACAAGTGGCCCCCAAAACATTTTGATCACCCAAGGGAGATACAAAAAACTTGTCCAAGCGGTAATTTGATCGTTATCTATGCCGAGTTTTTTGTAGAAGATGACAGAAACTGTGCCGATGAGGACGTTGGGGATACCTTCGGCAAAGTATAAGGTGGGGATAAATGTCCAAGGGGAGGGGGGATGTTTCATGAAAAAGGATGCGATCGCTTTTTGATGAAAAGTATCATGAAAGGCGATCGCATTTAGTTAAGCAGCAATAAACTTTAAAGCCGCGCCGTTCATACAGTAGCGTTTACCGGTAGGTGCAGGGCCATCATTAAACACATGACCTAGATGTCCACCACAGCGGCTACAATGTATTTCGGTTCTGGTCATCAGAAACGACCTATCTACAGTACTGCCTACTGCCCCCTCTATGGGGTTAAAAAAGCTAGGCCAACCAGTACCACTATTAAATTTGGTATCCGATGTAAACAGTGGCAATTCACACCCAGCACAAATGTAAGTACCCTGAGCATACTGCTTATCAAGTGGGCTGGTGAATGCACGTTCAGTCCCGTGTTTACGCAATACACGAAACTGTTCTGGTGTTAAAGTTGTTTGCCACTCAGCCTCAGATTTGGTAATTTCAAATTTAGTATCTTTAGAAGTTGCCATAGTTTCCGTCCTGCGCGTGAAATATTGTGGTAACAACGCTGCACCAACTATTACTACACTAGCTTGTAAAAAATAGCGTTTGTTCATCGTTGATAGGAATGGGGCATTGGGGAGCCAGTTGTGTGGGCGGGTTTCCCGACTTGAGCAAACTGGCGTCATTGGGAAAATAACTTTTGACTCCTGACTCTTGACTCCTGACATCTTTAATAATCAGCGATCGCTCTGAATTAATCCTGAAAAAATGATGAAAATTAGCTAAGAATATTCATGAGAATATCAGGCGGGAACTGGTTCAGCTGATCTGAGTTTGGAGAATACGCCTGGATGTATGTTAGCGATGGCGCGCATAGATACAGCGGTTGTCAGATCAGTGACGTACAGATTTTAATCGCCAAGCCTGTAGGGGCGGTGTTTCCCCGCTACAAGCTTTGTACACCTGTGTCAACTTACTGGAGTTTAGACTAAATCGGTGATGTTCAAGAAAAAAAAGGGAGTCTGATTGAATACAGTCCCCATGAAGGCAGAAGCTGAGAAACGAACTACCATTACTCACCTGCCAATACCCCGCTTCTGTCACTCTCCGAAAACTTTTGCCATTTCTGAATTCTAGAGCTTTTGTATAGCAGGCGTTTGCGCGATTCTTTTCTAATAACAAATACAAGACCAACTTTTTTCTAATAGAATAGCTTGTATTGATTGCCTCATCGGGCTTCTAGCGATCGCCCTCCCGGAGAGTGACAGAACAGGGATAACTGTTAACTGTTAACTGATTTAATATCGCCATAGGCGCGGTAAAAGCCGCCACTGGCTGACTCACGCACCTCTTGGACAAGATAGCGCTGTCCTTCTTGGCGTAGATTCCTAGGAAACTGTACTTTCCAATTGGGGTTATATCCTGGTGAGACAACGCGGACTCTGAGTTTACTTCCCTCTCGAAAGCACTCGACAATGACTCCTTGGCTGGTGTCTGTTGTGGTTTCTAGAACTGCTGAGGGTACAGCGCCTTCGGTTTTTGGTGCTTTAATAATTGTCGCTTGGGGAAGTGTACCTGCTTGAGCGGCTTGGATGGCGGTTTCACTAGCATCAATACAAGCTAGAGAGCCATCGGTAGTGACAATATAAATGCAATTATCAAAAAACTGCATAGATAAAGCCGAACCGCAGCCAGTCGCCAGTTTCCACAGGCGTTCACCTGATTGATTGAAGCAGTAAACTGAAGAACAGTTATCACCAGCAAATACATACTTGCCATCAAGTGCTGTAGCGCAAGAGTAAACTGCAGCATCGCATTTGTAAACTGCTCCAGCCTCGCCCTTTTTACTAAAAGAGTATATCTGGCGATCGCTTGCGCCTGCATAAACAGCTGAGGTTTCTTGCCAACCAAATAATACAGCACCGCCAGTATTTTGATGCCAGAGCATTCGACCTTCTTGGCGATCGTACATGGTTACGCCCTTGCTATGACCATGATAGATCCCCGCCTCATCACAACGTACCATCCAACCAGAATTACCTTGGCTTAAACGAGTCCACTGGGATTCATCATCATGATCGATGGTAGTGACACCACCGTTAGCATCCGCAACTCCCAATAAGCCATCGTGGATATCCAGCCAGAAAATATCGACATTTTCATCAATGTTGTAACCGATGCGTGGTAACTTGCCTGTAAGATCGTAGACATTGCCATCATCACAGCCTGCGTAAATCCAAACATCATCAGCAACTAGACATTTAACGCCATCAGGGAGTTTAAACTGATTGATCACCTGACCTTGATGGTTGAGTGCGAAAACTTGACCAGCTTGGTTTCCTAACCAGCAACAGTTGCGATCGATAAAAATTCCAAAGGCGGCGGAAGTGGAAGTAAATTTCCAAAGTATGGGTGCTTGTTTGGCTGTTGAGGTGCTACTGGTGACTTCGCGCCGTGTGATAGGACGTTTCTGACGCACACCCATGACGGCTGGTTCATAGCCTTTTTTCAGTTTTTCGTTAATCTTTTTAGTGGCTTCTGCTTTAGCTTTATCTGGAGTGGGATAAGCTTTAGTTTGAGCTTGTCCTGAGTCGCCGATGCGACCATAGCGTATAGTAACTTCAGTATCTTTAACAATAACTTCGTAGAACTTGTGGGAACTTCCATTAGCTTCTGAAAGCTCTAAGTATGTCTTTTCTTCAGTCATAATATTCTCTTCTGAAAGGGAACAGGGAAAATTAGGTTGTTCACAATTCCCATTGCTTTCAACCTATGTATCTCATCCCCTTAGTTTTAACTAATACCTGGATAAAGTGTCGATAAAGGGGGGTCAGAATTCAGGAGTCGGGAGTGAGAATTTTGGTGTATTTCATGCATCTAAGGAGTCGTGTAAAAATAAGTTGAACAATTTAATATTTGTAGTGCGGGCATCTTGCCCGCGCGAGCAAGATGTTTGTCCTTTGGACACGCTACGCGAACGCACTACTTATTTTTACCAGGACTTACGCAAGATGTGACTGTAAACCTGATTCTTGCGTAGCGGTAATTCATGAATTACCGCTACTTTTGTTATGTTTTGCGTAAGTCATATTTACCATACTCAGTACTGAGTGCTGAGTCCTGAGTGCTGAGTAAATTAACGGGTACTCAGTACTTTTGCACTTGGTAAATGCCCCGCCCGATGTTAAGCGGAATCTTTTAATACAGGAGTTGGTTGATACCCCACCCCTCTCCTGTCGGAGACGCGCAAGGGACGTGGGTGGTCTTTTTAACTCAGCACTCAGCACTCGGAACTCAGCACTCTTCATTATGTGAAGAAAAGTAAACAAAGCTAAAACTCCCCCCGTTGTAGGAAGTGGCGTGGCGGTCTAATACTCAGCACTCAGCACTTTCAACTCAGCACTCTTCATGCCCACCTACTTAGATTGATGCAAGGGAATACTTATCGCAAATTCTGTCCCCTTGCCAAGAGCAGAAATACACTCCAATTTCCCCTGATGTTTTTCGGTGACAATTTGGTAACTAATCGATAAGCCTAATCCTGTACCTTTGCCAACTGGCTTAGTAGTGAAAAAGGGGTCAAATAACCGCTGTTGTATATTTTCTGGTATACCCAAACCATTATCAACAATGCGAATTATTACTTGTTTGTTGCTAGTAATTTCAGTATGAATGCGAATTTGCCCTTTGTCTTCTTTTAATGACAAATGATTTATCGTAAATGACTCTTCAATTGCATCAATAGCATTTGTGAGAATATTGATAAATACTTGATTGAGTTGTCCTGCATAGCAATTTATATTTGGGATATCGCCATATTGTTTATTTACCTCAATAGCTGGACGGTTAGATGTAGCCTTGAAACGACTTTCTAAAATCATCAATGTACTATCTATCCCCTCGTGGATATTCACTGCTTTCATATCTGCTTCATCTAACCGAGAGAAATTTCGCAGAGATAGCACAATTTCTTTAATTCTCTCAGCGCCAACCTTCATCGAAGCTAGTAACTGTGGCAAGTCTGTAGCTAAGAAATCAATATCAATTGCTTCAGCCTCATCTTCAATCTCTGGGACTGGTTGGGGATAGTATTGTTGATAAAGCTGCAAAAGTTTGAGTAAATCTTCAATATAGTCATTGGCAGGTGCAATATTACTATAAATAAAGCTGACTGGGTTATTAATTTCGTGTGCTACTCCTGCCACTAACTGTCCTAAACTGGACATCTTTTCTGTATGAATTAGTTGAGATTGAGCTTGTTTTAATTCTCGTAAAGTTTGCTCTAGTTCTTGCGCTTGGTGTCGTAATGTATTTTTTTGTTCACTCAACAAGATGACTTGGGCTTGTGTCTGTTTAGATAAATGTATTTGTCGCCAACCTATAACTGTAGCGATGACAAGTAACCCACCTAATATGGAAGCAAGTATATTGAGAGATTCTAATTGAGATTCGATATTTTGGCGGGGTATGACTAGTGCTATTGACCAATTGGCTTGTTTGAGAGGAACATGTGCAACATACTTGCTTGTACCGTCAATATGAATGAGTGCAATTTTCAGTTCTTTGTTTAGCATGTGACGAGCGATCGCTGCTAAATTGGGGTCAGGTGACTCCAGAAAACTGACTGCTGGTTTTTCTGCTGTGGAAATTAATTCTGGATTAGGGTGAGCAATAGCATATCCCTGAGAGTTGAGTGCAAAGGCATAGCTATTTTTGCCGTATTTCAGTTTATTGACTACTTGGGTCACACGATCTACTTTGAGACTAGCGAAAATCACTGCTTTGGGAACGCCGATTCCATTACTTTGGTAAATGGGAGAGGCCACTGCTATAGCAGGAAGTCCCGTAGTCCGACCAATGAAAGGATCGGAAATATTGACCTGTCCTAAAAATCCTTTTTGAATGTAATCGCGGTCATTATTTTTTTGCTTACTTTTACCAGCCTCAGTAGTGTAAAAAGAACCATCAGGATAAGTTAGACCAAATACAAAAAATTCATTAATCCGCTTAATTTCTGGTTGTAAATATGGCTCTATTTCTGACCAATTTAAAGAACGCACAGTCTTTGTATTCGCAATAGTTTTAACTTCAGAAGAGCGAATTGCTAACCATTGATCAATCTTATCCGCTCCTTGGCGAACCTCAAGCAGTGCTTTTTCTTGAACTTGCTGGAGAATTATCTCTCTGACTATTTTATAGCTAGTAATAGCTATTACACTTATTGCTAAAGTTGTACCAATCAAAATCAACGGTGTTGTTAAAGCACGCGATCGCTTATTAAGTTGCAGTCGATATCGCCAAATCTTCAACACATCTTGCAATTTTTGCTGACTAGCCAGGATCATTTTGTTCTCCAGAGATTCAATCAGTTAACAGTTAACTGTTACCCTACTTAGAGTTCCCCATCGCTAGGTTGGATCAACAGTTATCAGTAGAGAGGATGTATTGATTCTGGGGTCAAATCCCCAACTGAAACTGTGATCACTGTTCACTGATTTAACATACCTGGTAGCCTAAGAAAGCAGACTGCTAAATAAAGCGGAAAGTCTGCCGGGGCGATACTCCCCCCGGAGAACTTTCCAAGACAAAGTATAAATGCCGAGCGAGGTCGAGGTATGGATGGTAAATTGATTGTCTTTGAAGGGGTGGAAGGCTGCGGTAAAACCAGTCAAATGCAGCTGTGTCAAGAATGGTTGCAAAGTCTTGGTATCTCTGTAGTCGTTACCCGTGAACCAGGGGGAACAGAGTTAGGTTTGCATCTGCGCCGCCTATTATTGGAGAACGCTGAAAATCAACCAATTGCTGAGTTGACAGAATTGCTATTGTATGCTGCTGATAGAGCGCAACATGTAGAGCAAGAATTAAAACCCTATTTGGCAGCAGGGAAATATGTTTTATGCGATCGCTACACCGACTCTACCATTGCTTATCAAGGTTATGGCAGGGGTTTGAACATGAGTATAATTAATCATCTCAACCAGATTGCCACTAGTGGTATGACAAGCGACCTGACTATTTGGCTAGATGTCGATGTAGAAGTAGGTCTAGCTCGTAAACGTTCAGTTGGAGAAGGTTTAGACAGAATTGAGCAAGAAGCGATCGCTTTTCATCACCGAGTCCAGCAAGGATACTCCGAGTTAGCTGCATCGTCCCCTAACAGGATTGTCAGGGTAGATGGTAATTCTAGCAAAGAAGCTGTGCAAAAAGTGATTCAGGGAATTTTGGGCGATCGCTTTACATTAAATAATTATCGTGAAACAAATCTGGAGTTGATTCGCAAAGACACTCCATCTTCCGATAAATCTAATTTTAGTGGTTGAGGATTATTTTTTAATCGCTCATTGCCATCTATCCATAAAGAGAACCACAAATATTTGCTCATTACCTGTTTTAAAGCATTGATTCTTTGTTGTGTCGGTGGATGGCTGCTAATTTCTGTGTAGTCTGAAGGGAAACGCGAAAACAGGTTCAAGACTCGCAAACCTCCATTTGCATCATAGCCAGCCTTACTCATATAGGTGTAACCAATTTCATCCGCTTGAAATTCATGCTGACGACTTAATGCTTGCATGGTTCTCTCAAATTCTTGTTTTTTCTGAATAATAATTCGTTGTTTGATGACATCTTTTTTAGCGTGTGATATGGGAGTTTTTGATTTTCTCCGTTCTTGGACAATCCAATTGTTGTATTCTGCTTCTGCTTCTTTAAGTAATCTTTCTTGTAAACTAGCTTCGGCTTCTTCTTGCTGTGCAGAATGGCGCTGTGTGTGATGAGCTAATTCATGACTGATAATAAAAGCTAAAGCTGCATCATCACCATGTATTTGGTCTAACAAACCTTTATAAATTACGATTTTGTTTAACTCATCTGCGTAGGCATTGATATTATATTTATCAGCGATTTGTAAGCGCCAGGGATGGTCATCAAGTCCGTTAGCACGAATTACTTTTTCTGCTACGCTATAGAACCATTGTAGATTATTCTTTTTTGGTTGTACTCGTGGGGTATAAGTTGATAAATTTGTAGTAGTTGAAAGTGATGGTAATGGACTTACTACTTGCGCGAAACTTGGTGTATTGAGGTTTAGTAAAACGCTACTGCTAAGACCTAATGAGGTGAAAAAGATACTGCGAATGTATGAAGATGCCATAATCGTAAACGCCTATTTGCTTTGTTTGAATCCCTTTGATTATGTTTACGACAAAGCAATAGTGTATTTACGCAGTTTATATTGAAATATTTATTAATAAAAAAGCGGGCAAGATGCCCGCGCTACAAGTTTGAATGAAAAATATCTAAGAAAACAATTATAGCGGTTCCCATTCAGATGCGGTACAAAATTATATCCCAAACTGTGGGGGCACGGCACTGCCCATTGGTGTCAACTTAAGCCCAGATGGCTTATTGCACAGCTTACCTACCCACCTTGGAATGAATTCCAAGGCTAATAGGCAAAGTTTACTAAAGTAAACTGGGGATAAATGATAATTTTTAGTTAGCTTTAGCTTACTTTTGCTATTAGACTCAGAATTCATTCTGAGGCGGGACATGGATTTCACGTTAAGTTGACACGCATGGGCACTGCCGTGCCCTTATGAGTGTACCTCACGTAACTGCTACAAAATTTGAAAAGCATTAAAAAATCTACTCGCGTCACCAACAGCAGGATTTTCAACGAAGAGTACATATATACGTTGACCTGCTAAAAATACTCTAAGTTTGGTAATTTTTTGCCCCTCTTGATATGTATATTCCTTACCAGGATAACTACCTAAGGAGATATTGCGAGTTTCCAGTATTTTTTTATATTTATCTTGAAACCCACCGACAAATGCAGTCAATAATTCCTTTGGATCAACTTGGCTGATATCTATCCGATACTGTCCGTAAAAAATCCCATATTTACTTTCATCTGTTTCTGCTAGTTGTGCCTCCATAAGTATATATTCATTATCTAATTTCATGGTCATGACACCTGGCTCAACGGGTAAGATACCAGAGAAATTCCAGGTACTAGAGGAAACATTTTTCCATCCAGAAATGGTATTAGCTTCTGCTAAGATTATTGGCGATTCTGATTGACTCGCTTGGGTTTTTGATGCGCTAATGGCTTGTGCTTTGGGAAGACAAACTGAAGTTCCTAACACTAGGATTGCAAGTGCCAATTTCCATGATTTCATGATTATGTATCTCCTATGAATATTGTCGATGTATTGTTTTAGATGTCAGTTATATTCTCTGAACCCCTTCATAGGAAGATACGAATTTATTTACGTGCAATTACGCAGGTTATAAAAGATTTATTTTGATTTTCTCGAAGAATAATATAATGTTTTTTAGGGTGTGTGAAGGCTACAATAAAAAGCGTGAAGAAATCAAATCAATCTATATTGCGATCGCACACCAGCACCAACAGCAGATTCCTTGATATCATGCGAACGACTTACGTCGCGCAAGCTTCGCACCGCACCATTTCCAGATGATTATAGTCGCCGCGATCGCAAGTTTTGTGAGCAATGCAAAATTAGACGCTTTTACGTCTGACTCCAGTCTTCAATCTCTAAACCTTCGATTTTCTCGAAATCGCTGTGATTGTTAGTTACAAGAACCAAATCGTTAGCGATCGCAATTCCAGTATCAACTAAGGCTGCTTTCATCACTTCTTCTTCCCAAAAAAGCCTGTTGACGACGGGTGATGATTTCCTCACTGAAATCGAAAAATGTCTCATCTGGCATATCATCCCAACAGCCTGCAAACTGCATGATTTGTTCGGGTGTGCTTTGAGATGCTTCTACACCGACTCGGAAATAATGGATAAAATTATATACTTCTTCCAGCTTTTCTTCAGGGATGAGATTGATTTCTGTTAGCAATTTGGTACATAAATTTGATGGGTTCATGTTTTTTCCGTAGGATGTGTCGGCTTGTATTTATTTTAAATCTAGCGCGATCGCGTCAGCTTTCCGTAGGAATCACCCAACATACATAGAGCAAATTTACCAATTTATCAAATAGACTAATTACTTACTTTTTGGTTACATTATGTGTAATAGCTGCAACTTCTTCCTCATGAGATAAGTTTTTATCGCGGGTTTTAAACTCATCTAATAATTTAAAAAATCTTGCCAAACCAGCTTTTTCATCCTGACAATAGAGCATGATAATTTTTGCCCAGGAGTTTGAGGTATGCAGTTTATATTTCTGCTCGACAAAATCATGAAATTTGTCACAGAAATCTTTTTCTTCTTCGGTTAATTCAATGCCTAATTCTCTCCTAGCTATTTTATAACCTGCTAAGAATATAAATAAGTTGTTAACTGAAGCTCTACCAATATACATTCCTGGTCTAGCTTTAATTTTTTCTAATATTTGATATATTCCACTACTCATATTAAACCTATTTAACCAACTTCCTGGTAAAGCTCCCCAGCAGATAACGAACTCACCGATGCACCTAAATATGAATATGTGTATATTAATGCTAAGGTCGCAGCAAATCGTCAAAGATACCCATAATTTTAGCGATCGCACTTTGAATTTAACCCGTACCGTAAAGCGATCGCACTTCTCAATCAAGCCTTACTGTAAAAGCGATCACACTTCTCAACCAAGCCTTACTCTACAAGCGAACGACTTACGTCGCGCAAGCTTCGCCCAAGCAACATTAAGCAAATTCTCATTACAAGTATTATGGTGATGCAAATCTTACTTTATTTTCAGTAACGACTACAAACTGTTCGGGCAGTCTATCTGCATAATTTTCTAACAAAAGCTGAAGTTTATTGATTTTATTAGTAGCTCTTTCGTTCTCCAATCGCAAGAAAACTATACCTCTGTGCGAACTACCTTCTCGAAATACTTTATCACCAAAATCTTTATCGTTGGTTATTAAAATCCAATTTTCATTCAATGCTTTTTCTAGAACCTCGTCATCGCTGATACCCCGCGCTTCGTCATACACGGAGAACACTTCATAACCCCGATCGCGTAACCAACGAGCAACTTTTGACCCGGTACATTCGTCTACTAAAAAGCGCATTTAAGTATTTTCCACTAGTAGAGGCATAAAAGTGGTGTTTGATAGTGACTTACTGGCGAACAAAATACAAGCTTGAATATCTTCAGAAGTTAGCCCTTCGTATTCTTCGATAATTTCTGTGAAGCTTGCACCATGAGCGAGGAGGTTAAGAATATACTCAACGCTTAAACGAGTTCCTTTAATGGTAGGTTTTCCTGCTAGGACTTTTGGGTTGAGGACTATTCGTTCTAGTAATTGCTGATTTGTCATTTTTATTGTCCTTGTGGTTATATTTTCCAAAGCTTGCTGTTGCAGATAGGGTGGAACTAATGCGTATTCTCGCTTCAGAGTTGGAAACTAGTGACGATATTTATCCTTTAGAACCACACAAAACTTATTACCTAGAAACACCATACGATAATTTTGGTGTAGGGGAGGTTTTAATGCAAGCCATCCAACAGGGTGACAAGACTGATTAAATAATATGCGATTCAAATACTCAACAAATAAACCATCGCAAAATGAATTTGATAGTTTGCCAAGAATTCCACTTATTCTTCGTAGTAATAATAGATTTGTTGAAGTCGTTGGGTTAGTAGATAGTGGTGCGACGATACTTCCTAACCCACAGCAAAATCTGTAAACTGTCTTTTATAAGGTGAATGAAATCCGATAACAATGTCTTGTTTTGGAACTCCCATTAAAACTAGCTCTTCCGCAATATTTATCTCTGTTCCATTCCACTGAATCCAAATTTTTTCATTTTTGATATCAATGTGTATTGAACAACCATACACACGACGTTTATTTTCCCAGCCTACATTAACAAGTTGATAATGGTCGCGTACAGTATCAAATATTTGTTCTACTTCTACATCGCCATAAGAAGGTTTATAACTACCATATTTTGTCAAAAGTTGCTGAATGTATTCCCTATATTTTTCTAACTTATCCATCTTACTATCTCCTCAGTTTCAGTATCGTAAACTACCAGTTTTAATTGAAATTCTTGAATTTGAAGCTGTAGAAACGGAAGCGTAAAAAAATCATTATAGGTTTCTGCATCAACTGCTAAATATAGGTTACGTTCTGGTTCTTTTTTCCTAAGAGCAGTACGATAGTTAAGGAATTGTCCCAAAGCAAGATGAAAATCAGTGATAGCTGATGGATTTAGAAAACTTTTGATTTCAACAGCAATTTTTTCACCTTCTTTTTCTGCTGCAAGTAACTTCTCTGCTCCCAAATCGATACGCATCTGAACTTGACCAAAATCAATATATAGAGGATCGTTTGTAATATTCCACCCGTCTTTTTCCAAAGCTAATCTCACAATATCGTGAAATTTATCCTTCGCTGACATAACTTAATTTATTCATCTGGGAGTATTAGCATTCTACCTCATAGTTAAGGTGTGCAAGTATAATACTATTGGCTTCTACCCTAACTAGCCAAGCGATCGCAGCACTTCTCATTCAAACCATACCGTAAAGCGATCGCATATCACAGAACCTTGCCAATCGCACTTCTAATTTAACCCATATTTTCCATGTAATCGCATTTCTCAACCAAGTCATACTGTAAAAGCGATCGCTATCCAACATCACCAAACTAATCACCCTATCGCATCTGTGATACCAATTCTCTAAAACAAGGGAACAAAAGCGCGATCGCGTCAGCTTTCCGTAGGAATCACCCAACATACATAGAGCAAATTTACCAATTTATCAAATAGACTAATTACTTACTTTTTGGTTACATTATGTGTAATAGCTGCAACTTCTTCCTCATGAGATAAGTTTTTATCGCGGGTTTTAAACTCATCTAATAATTTAAAAAATCTTGCCAAACCAGCTTTTTCATCCTGACAATAGAGCATGATAATTTTTGCCCAGGAGTTTGAGGTATGCAGTTTATATTTCTGCTCGACAAAATCATGAAATTTGTCACAGAAATCTTTTTCTTCTTCGGTTAATTCAATGCCTAATTCTCTCCTAGCTATTTTATAACCTGCTAAGAATATAAATAAGTTGTTAACTGAAGCTCTACCAATATACATTCCTGGTCTAGCTTTAATTTTTTCTAATATTTGATATATTCCACTACTCATATTAAACCTATTTAACCAACTTCCTGGTAAAGCTCCCCAGCAGATAACGAACTCACCGATGCACCTAAATATGAATATGTGTATATTAATGCTAAGGTCGCAGCAAATCGTCAAAGATACCCATAATTTTAGCGATCGCACTTTGAATTTAACCCGTACCGTAAAGCGATCGCACTTCTCAATCAAGCCTTACTGTAAAAGCGATCACACTTCTCAACCAAGCCTTACTCTACAAGCGAACGACTTACGTCGCGCAAGCTTCGCCCAAGCAACATTAAGCAAATTCTCATTACAAGTATTATGGTGATGCAAATCTTACTTTATTTTCAGTAACGACTACAAACTGTTCGGGCAGTCTATCTGCATAATTTTCTAACAAAAGCTGAAGTTTATTGATTTTATTAGTAGCTCTTTCGTTCTCCAATCGCAAGAAAACTATACCTCTGTGCGAACTACCTTCTCGAAATACTTTATCACCAAAATCTTTATCGTTGGTTATTAAAATCCAATTTTCATTCAATGCTTTTTCTAGAACCTCGTCATCGCTGATACCCCGCGCTTCGTCATACACGGAGAACACTTCATAACCCCGATCGCGTAACCAACGAGCAACTTTTGACCCGGTACATTCGTCTACTAAAAAGCGCATTTAAGTATTTTCCACTAGTAGAGGCATAAAAGTGGTGTTTGATAGTGACTTACTGGCGAACAAAATACAAGCTTGAATATCTTCAGAAGTTAGCCCTTCGTATTCTTCGATAATTTCTGTGAAGCTGGCACCGTGACCGAGGAGGTTAAGAATATACTCAACACTCAAGCGAGTTCCTTTGATGGTAGGTTTTCCTGCTAGGACTTTTGGGTTGAGGACTATTCGTTCTAGTAATTGCTGATTTTTCATTTTTATTTTCCTTGTGGTTATATTTCTAAAATTTGATGATACTAATCTCCTAATTTAATGTAGCGCGATACGCGAAGCGTAAAGCCTTCGGCTTATCGCACTTTGAATTTAACCCATACCGTAAAGCGATCGCATTTCTCAACCAAGCCATACTGTAAAAGCGATCGCACTTCTCAACCAAGTCGTACTGTAAAAGCGATCGCACACCAACATTACCAAACCAATCACCCAAATCCAGCGATCGCAGCAAACTGGTATTTAAAATTACGAATTACGAATTACGAATTATTTTTGATGTTGTCACACAAACGTCTATCTTCTGCGCTGACATCGGGGTTATTTTGCAGATAATCGTGCAGCCAGTTGCAACCTTTTTTAAGCAAATAAGCTAGATTGTCATCTTTGAGGTTTATTTCTTTCAAATTCTCTGAACTCCAAAGTCTTCTACTTCCATCAATATGGTCTAAACTCCAAAGTTTAATTGTTCCATTATCGCTAGCAGAAGCTAAAGTCTTACTATCTGGACTGAAATTGATACTTGAAATTGAAGCACTATAACTTTTGAATGTTAATATTTGATTACCCTGATTGTTCCAAAGTTGGATGGTTCCATCATTACCAGCAGAAGCTAAAATCTTACCATCAGGACTAAAGGAGATATCTGTAATTGATTTTGTATGACCTGTCAATGTTGCAATTTCCTCACCTTGATAGCTCCAAATTTTTATTTTACCTTCATCATCAGCAGATGCAATTATTTTACTATCGGGACTAAATATAAGGCTTTGAAGCTTTCCAAGATGACCTTTCAATATTCTGAAGTTAGTGCCGTCTAGATTCCTTAAAGTAATTGTCCCGTCGTAATTTCCGACAGCAATTTGCTTGGGATTGGCACTAAAACTAACAAGATTATAAGGTTTAGTCTTCCAAAGGAGAAGATGGTGAGATTCTTTTTCTGCATTATATAAGCGAGGGAAAATAGACTTTGTTTGACTAGAATTACTCCATATGTATTTTTTCCGTTCTTTAGTAGTATCATATGCAATAGCTTGCCTCCAATTACTAATTTTATCTGTTGGTTGTTGTCTATTGAAAGTTTGTATTAGTTTGCCATTTAGATTCCAAAGTTTAATTATGGAGTTATCGTAAGAAATAATATTTTCCCCTTTAGGACTAAAAGTAAGTCTTTTTTGAGTACCCGTATCATCGGCATTAATTTTTATGGTTTTTGATAAATGCATTCCTTTATCAACTTTTTTCCAAAAATAAATTATCCCATCATTACTAGCAGATACTAATGTCTTGCTATCGGGAGTAAAATGAATATCTGTAACTATACTAGTATGAGTTTCTATTGTCTCTAAATATCTTCCATCTGTACCCCAAAGTTTAATTTTTCCTCCATTGTTAACTGCGGCTATAGTTTTACCATCAGGGCTAAAAGAAATTATAGGTTCATAATTATTGATAATAATTATGTTATCTTTTTCTTGAGTGTTAATTTCTTCTTGAAAAGCGTTGGAGATTTCAAAGGCATAACTTGCATCAGTCTGTAAGCGGTTACGCTCTCTTACACTGCCAACTACTTTCGTTAATGTTTCTACAACTCGTTGAATTGTATCTTTTGAAATTCCTGCTGAGGACTTAAGTTTCTTAGCTGTTTTGACAATTTCTAACAATGCTTCAAGTTCATTGTTTGATGCGAAAAGTTTTTCTGCAAAATAACTACCTGAAACTAGTTCGGAATTTTGAGACTTTATAGCTAGAGTTCTTGCTTCTCGCCATTGCCACCCAGCAAATACAGCAAATCCCGAAATCACTACCAAACCACAAACCAACCCAGCAATAACACTCCTCCGCAACCTCTGTTTCTGCTTCCTCTCCTTCTCCCGCAACGCCACACTCTTCTCAATAAACCATCGCTGCGGTTTACTCACCTCCCCACCCCGTTGCTGCAACCAATCCTCTGCTACAGCCAAAGTCGCACCCCGCAACAAAGCCCCCTCATCCTTACCACTCTCCACCCATTGCTGCAACGCAACCATCAACCCCTGTTGCCAAATGCGAAACTTGCGGTTCTCCTGCATCCATCCCCGCAACCGTCCCCAATGGCGAATCAAAGCCTCATGGACGACTTCCACCGTTTCCTCATTCCTCAACTCATCCCAGTTCGTCACCACCAACCGCTTGTCAGCCAAGCGCGTCACCAAATCCCAATTATCTCCCCCCACTTCCTCACTCGTCGCCAACCTGCGGGTATCCTCCGTACCTTCCCCCGGTTGCACCAACTGAATAAACACCCGTTGGGCTGTTTCCCGTTCCCCCTCGCTCAAGTCTGCATAAACCATATCTGCATAATTCGCCAGCGCTTGCTCCACCCCGCCAATTTTCTTATATGCTTGATGGGTTAACCTTCCCGCATATTGCTGCTTCCACAACTGAGTTAGGGTAAATTCCAACAACGGCAAACGCCCATCCCCATCTTCGATATCATCAATTATGGTATTACACAAACCCTCCTCAAACTCAAAACCCAATTGTTTCGCGGGGAGTGCGATCGCTGCTTCCAACTCCTTCCGATTCATCCGCACCACAGGCTCTAGTTGATACTGTTGTAGCGATCGCCCAAAAGGCTCATAATCATCCAACGCCCTAGATAAAAAATCCGCCCGTAAGGTGAGTAATAAGGTAAAAAATGGTGCATTATTAACCGCTTGTAGCAAACCATCCAAGAAAATTTTGCGTTCCTCTGCATCCGTACACAGAGTATAAATTTCCTCAAATTGGTCAGCTATCAACAGTATTCGCGTGACCTCTCCCCCAACCCCTCCCCTGCGTTCGCGCAGCGTCTCGAAGAGAGGGGAGGGGAGCATATTTCCCCCTTCCCTTGTAGGGAAGGGGGGTAGGGGGGTTAGGTTTTTGATAAAATTTTGTAGAGTCGCCGAATCGCGCTGTAAATTGACATCCAATTCCAACTCAGCCAAACGTCGCTCATTGTCTGGTAAATTTAACGCCGAAACCAACGCTACAGCCAAAGCAGCAAAGGGATTTTTACCAGGACGAAACGACAAAATCAACCAATTATTAACAGTATCCCCACGCAATTGCGGAATTAACCCAGCAAACACCAGCGAAGATTTCCCACTACCCGAAGCACCAACTACAGCCACCAAAGGTTTACTATTAACAGCAGTAACTAAACTCGCTGTTGCTTTATTTCTCCCAAAAAAATACTCGGCATTTTCTTCCTTAAACGCACTCAAACCTTGATATGGACAAAAAGAAATTATCCCCAAACTTTGCCAAGTTGGTGGTATTTCCGTCTGATTTTGAACAATTACCGGAAGCCAACTAGCGCAGGGAAATTCTGACTCTAGTTGTTGTAATTCCAACCGTGCATTTCTCACCGAAATATATAGAGACTTCCCACCAGTAAACTCTTGCAAAAAAGACTTCAAAAACTCCTGTGCAACTTTATCCGGTACAGGTTGCCGCATCACAATTACTTGGGGAATATGCAATTGTTCCAACTCATAAGCAATCCCCAAACCATCGCAGGAATTAAAAAATGCGATTTGCAAACGTCTTTGAATTGCAACTTGCAAAGCATCCCGCAATTCTGCGATCGTCAAACTGTCGTGATGATTTATATAAATCATCCCCTGGGTTTTCTCCGTTCGAGAATGTCCAGAGAAAAACAAAATATCCCAACCCAAATCATCTTGCAGATAATGATTTAAGTCCTCCCGTGATGGTTGTTGTAATAAGACAATTTCCGCATCATCACCACAGAAATTATGTAGCAGCTTTTTATCAGCTTCAATATCAATCTTTGAGCTATCGCCCAAAATAATTAAAATTCTAATTTTTTCTCGATATGCTCGTTCTCCCTGTTCTGCATTTGGCGAACTTAAAGCCACCTCTACCAGTGGAAAATTAATCAAAACATCCCACAAATGCCAAGGTAGTTGACGTAATTCATGACAAGAAGTCGTAATTATGATTCTGATTTCATCTTTGGGATTTAGTTTTTGTAAAAAATTGACAATAGAGGTAAAAGATGGTACATTCAGCCATTGATTAAAACTAGCAAGTAAGTTGATAGATTCTCTTGTACATTCTTGCTTTAAAGATTCCAGATTAACCCGACGACTTCCCTCAGATTTAACCCTAAATTGACTATATTGACTGCAATATATTTCGTGCCAGTTATTTAATAATTGCGGAATCTTAATATTTTCCGGTAACTTAGCTGTGGTGGTTCGGTAAGCGCGTTGTCCTTCATTAGCTATTTCTAAATTGACTTGAAACCCTGATTCAAAATTGCCATCAAATTTTAAAATAACCAGTTTTTTCATAGGTGATATAACCTAATATATTTGATTTAAATATCATCCATATTACAACCTGTAGTAGTGCGGGCATCTTGCCCGCTACTACCAATAAAGAGGATTCCTGCTATTATCAATAGGAAGGATTCCCACTACTACCAATAGGGAGCAAGACTTTGGCGTGAGCGCTCAGTCGAACGCTGCTCCCACTACTTTAAAAAACAATTTACGATGCAAAGCCTGTTTTATGATGTTCCCATACAGAGCATAGAAACCAGAAATTGATAGAAATTTTTAATCATCATACAACAAATTCCTGAGTCACTTTCGACTCACCTAAAATTATGTCAACACTAAATTCCTCATTTAATTCTGCACTTAATGTAATCTCCACCCAATCATCATGCTGTCGAGAAGTAACAGCATCTACTTCTTTTCCATTTTCATCATTAACAACCAATTTTAATCCTGGAGGTAAAGCAACACTTTTCTCTCGATCAGGATGAACTTGTACAATAATATCTATTTCGCCCTGATTTTGATTTTCCCCATCAATTATCTCTTGATTGTTGGGATTTAATTTGACAAGCAAAACCACAGACTCGCCATTTAACTGCAAACCAACATCAACTTTTTTGCACTTCGTCACGCTAAAATTTCTCGCAAATCTAAAACTCAATTCTCGTGGGTTAAAGATTTCTTCCACATTTAACCAACCTTCTGTAAATACTCCTTTCATCCATTCGCGAATATTGACTTTTGCAGTTGCTGCTTTTGCTGTTAAATAATCGAGTAAATCATCAACAGGTTGTAATTGATTTAAATGTATCCTGGCTAGTTGTTGAGTAGTGAACCCTAAAATATTTGCTTCTCTCAAAGACTGATTAAACTGCACCGCGATATATGCAATTCTATCTGCTCTTACCTCGGTGGGAATTTCCAAATATTCTGCATCTGGTAACACCGGACGACATTCGATTTTACCAATATTTTTTACTTCCAAATCAGCTAAATCAATTAAACTTAGCATCCACGGATTGCTATTATCTGCATTTGACCAATTAGTTTCAAACCCCATACAATCAAGATAATAATTGACCGCATACACAGCTAAAGTATTGAGATAGATTTTTTTCCCATCCTCAGTATTTGATATTCCTTGTCTTCGTTTATTTGCCTTTTCATGAGCTTCTATACTCAGAGGAATAGTGAAAGATGTTTGTTCGTGGTTAGTGTTCATGATTTTCATTGAATATGTTTGTGCAAGAGTGAATGATTGAGAATTAATGTTCTGTTGAATGTCCGATTTATTGTAAATATTTACGAAAATAATCGATGATTTTACGCTTTTTAATGTTGCGTTGATATAGCTCAGATAGCCTTGATATCGGATGACCTAATTTTTGAGATATATCTTCCCATTTTTCATTATCTAATCTCATCAATATGACTTTCTGTAAATTGGCATTTTTATCTTCGCCAATATAAGTATTTTGTAAAATTCCTTCGGGGTCATTTTCGACGAAATTTTTGGTTGTTGATATTTCCAACTCATCCTCAGTCTTCGAGATCAATCCATCGTTAATTTCCTTTTCAACCCTCAATAATTCTTTGCTTATAGGTTTATTAGAATCACTATTACGACTATCTAAATCATCACGGGATAATATTTTGTGTCGCTGATTTTCGGATTTCCTTAAAACATCTATAAACCGCGAATAAAATCTTTTATTTACCCAAGCCATCACGGGATGTTCTGGACGATAATCTTCGATTTGGTTGCAAATCTCCAAATAGGTATTTGCTTTTGCTTCGCTATAAATATCTAGAAAATCATGACGATTCCGCCATTCTACAAACTTGTTTAGTTTTCCCGAACTTTGAATTTTGGCAATCAATTTATTAAGAATTTTCCTTCGTTCTGCACTTTTTTGGGGATGGTTTTGTGCTGCGTAGACTAGCTGACGCAACTGTAAATCTAAATCATCATCCATCGAAATCTCCTGCTGCACCTCGAATGCTTGGTATTTTGTTGTCATCATAGATACATAAAATACTGTAGGGTAAATAGTTGTTTGAGCTATTGAAAATTTGCACCTTCGACGGAAGCAACGCCACACCGCGCGGTGAAATATCCTAGGTATCGAGCTTTTAGCGGGAATACATTCGACTTTTATCGATGCATGGTAATTCCTCTCCTACCTCTTTAAACCCTTATACGAACGAGGTGGGGAGTTTTTACGCAGGGTTTGGAAAAAATAGAAAAAATATTTGGAGCCAATCGCCTCAAGGGTTTGCCCTAGCCATCAGCTGCTACCTGATAACTAACTATAAAATGATACTTGCCTTTTGGTCTGCACTCATGAGAAAGTACTGTTGATAAACTATTAAATCTTTATCGATTTACAGTAGATTACGTTCGCAACATTGAAGCTAATAGTTGCTCACCAGGATATTAGGTAAAAATCATGAGTCAAATTTTAAAAGAAGTTTTGTCAGCCAACCAAGCATACGCTACGAACTTTGGCGAAAAAGGCAACTTACCTTTACCACCCGATCGCCATTTTGCCATTCTAACTTGTATGGATGCTCGTCTTGACCCTGCCAAGTATGCAGGATTGGCAGAAGGTGATGCTCATGTGATTCGTAATGCAGGCGGACGTGCTAGTGACGATGCAATTCGCTCTCTGGTGATTTCCTACAAGCTATTAGGAACCCGTGAATGGTTCGTAATTCACCATAGTGATTGTGGAATGCAACTGTTTACCGATGAAATCATTCGTGGTTTGCTCAACAACAGTCTAGAGACAGCAATAGTTGACGAAAACGGCTGGCGTGATGTTGGCAAAGGGCCCGGTTCTCCAGAAGGAGAATACATAGATTGGCTGACATTTAAAAATCTAGAACAAAGTGTTTACGAAGATGTCAAGCGTATTCGTAACCATCCCCTTGTTCCTGCGGCAATTCCTATTTATGGTTTTATTTATGATGTCAAGACGGGGCAATTGATTGAAGTATCAAAAGCAACAGAAGTGGGTCAAGCAAAGGTTTCTGTGACAACTTAGACAACCAGCCAAAATGAATGACTCACAAGACTTTCGTCAGCATCTGCTGAGATGTTTGGGAGGCGAATGGCCCGAACCTTGTCCCCTCGAACCACGGTTAGAGGACTCAATAGTTCGTCAGGGATATCGAATTGACAAGGTAACATATCAGGTTGAACTGGGAGAGCGCATACCTGCATATGTTCTGATACCTGACGGTGTGACTGCGGAATCTCCTGCTCCAGCGATCGCTTCTTGGCATCAGCATAACAATAATTGGACGCTAGGTAAAAGTGAGCCGGCTGGCTTAATAGGCGACTCGACACAATTCACAGGTGTTGCTCTTACACGCCTAGGGTATGTCGTATTATGTCCAGATGCCCTGTGCTTTGAGGAACGACAGGATTCGATTTTGCGAGGAGGTGATTTTGAGCGCTTTGTTTTCTTGCGCTATCTCGTCAACGGCAAATGCCTGGCGTGGAAATATATACTTGATATGCGTAGAGCGATCGATTATTTGTCTTCCCGGTCTGATGTCAATCCTGAGGCCATAGGCTGCTACGGTCATTCCCTCGGCTCTATTTTTACATGGCTTGTCGGTCCTTGGGAACCACGACTCAAGTGTCTAGTAGGAAACTGCGCCCTTCCAACCTACTCCGCCATTCACAGAGTTCGTCGCCTTGCGGGTTTCGGTATTTTTATTCCCGGTTGGAACCAATACGGAGATACACCAGACATTGCGGCGCTAATTGCGCCTCGTCCTTTACACCTGAATTTTGGTGCTGAAGATAGACACAGTCCGGTTCTTGATGTCAGAAAGGCTATGGAGACTATTGAGAAGGCTTATGGGAAGTATGAGGGTGAAGATAGCTTCAGTTACTTTATTGAGGAGGAGCAAGGGCATCTATTATCTGAGCAGATGTGGGAGCGTGTGAAATCTAAGTTTCTCAAATATTTGCCGCCAAATTGCATTTGACTCGGAACGTAGCGACAGTCAATCTACAATTGACTAATGACGCTTAACCCATTTGCACCACTGGTAGGACAACAGCAAGCCGTAGAGTTACTCACCCAAGCCGTGAGACAAAATCGGCTAGCTCCAGCTTATCTGTTTGCTGGCCCCGATGGTGTGGGACGGAGTTTAGCTGCACTGTGTTTTATTGAATTGCTTTTTTCTGAGGGAGAAACGCGAAATTTAACATCTCTGCATAAACGTCTGCATGAAGGCAACCATCCTGATTTATTCTGGGTGCAACCGACATATCAATATCAAGGACAACGACTAACAGCCGCAGAAGCCACAGAAAAGGGACTGAAGCGCAAAGCACCCCCTGTAATCAGACTAGAGCAAATTCGGGAAATTACGCAATTTCTGGGCCGTCCGCCAATGGAAGCACCTAGAAATGTCGTGGTGTTAGAACAAGCAGAAACAATGGCAGAAGGCGCAGCAAATGCCTTACTCAAAACTTTAGAGGAACCGGGACAGGCGACGCTGATTTTGATGGTGCCTACACCTGAGTCGATATTGCCAACTTTAGTTTCCCGTACTCATCGCATTCCTTTTTATAGCTTAGATGTATCGTCCTTGACTCAGGTACTCACTCAAGCCGGACACCAGGAAGTTTTGCAGCATCCGGCAGTATTAAGTATAGCGGCTGGTAGTCCAGGTCAGGCGATCGCATCTTATGAGCAATTACAAACAATTCCTGAACAATTACTAAAAGACGTGATGAAAGTCCCCTCATCCTATCTCCACGCTCTGGAGTTAGCCAAAAAAATTGATAAAGAATTAGATAATGAGCAACAATTGTGGTTAGTTGATTATCTCCAGCATTCCTATTGGCAAAAGTGGCATCAACCAGGCGCAATCAAGCAGCTGGAACAAGCGCGTAAAGCTTTACTTTGTTATGCTCAACCCCGTCTTGTTTGGGAATGCATATTTTTGTTTATATATCAAGTTCCCGCAGGGTAAAGAGCCGAAGTGTTCCATCCGACCGAGAACCGCTATAATATTGTGTGGAGGCTTTGTGCCAGAGGATGTTGCTCGATGACAATTGTTGTTACCCTTAGCCCTGAATTAGAAGCATTATTGCGTAACAAAGCTGCTCAACTAGGTCAAGATGTTAGCTTGGTTGCTTCTGAATTGTTGACTGGTGTCTTAGAGTGGGAAGTCAAAGACTCAGAGGATACGATAAAAGGGATTCAACAAGGACTAGACGATTTTGAAGTAGGACGGTTTCGGTCTTTCGATGAGTTTGCAGAAGAACAGCGTCACAAATATAGCCTACCAGCCGATTCATGAAATATCGCATCGAAGTTTCCAGTGTCGCGGAGGCTGAAGCAGACAATGCATTTCTGTGTTTATCTCAAGTCACGTCTCCCACCCAGGCAACTCAATGGTACGCAGGACTGTTACAAGCAATAGAATCTTTGGTGCAAATGCCAAAACGTTGCCCCCTGGCAAGAGAGAATGAGTACTTCAGTCAAGAAATTCGACAATTATTGTATGGTCGGGGGCGTAATTCATATCGAGTCCTTTTCACTATTTTGGAGGGTCAAGAGATATCGATAGTTCGCATTCTCCATATCCGGCACGCATCGCAGCACACGCTTGGGGAGGAAATGGAGGAACCTGACGACGCAACCTAACAAATCTTGGGAGTCGGCGTTTGAAAAATCAAATAGGATTCCTATAGAAAAGTTTGAAGCCGAAGCCACTGAAAACTAAATAGATGATTTATGAGAATATTATCTGGTTGATCAGGAGTGCGATCGCTACACAACTATCTTAAACTTACAGTTTCACCAAACGATTTAAAATGTCACCAATCTGCTTATCCGCCGCTATTTGATTATTTTGAGCGATATAAACCCAAATATCTTCCAAATCTTGCTCTGCGAGTTGAGAGATTTTGTAAAGATTCATGGAACTTGTTTTTGGTCGAGTTTGCGTCGTCCTCGTTCTTTAATGGTTTGCAGCAAACTTGGTAAAGACTCATCATCATATTCTTTAAATTTTCCATTCTGTAACTGTTCTACACCCAGAGCGATATCGCGCTGTAGTGCTTCTAACTTGAGTTTTTGTACTTGTGCTTCCGAACTTTCTAAGCGTCGCATCATCTCCTGAAAGCTGCTGGCATCTTGAATGACAATTTCTGCTTTCCCGTTAACAGTAAGTACAAGTGGGGATTTTGTCGCTTTGATTTGCTCGATAAACTGTTTGACGTTGCGTTTGAAGTCTGTCAGCGGGTGGATATTTTCGAGGTTAATCATATAGTGAGCGTATTGAATTCAGTATGAAATTAAGTTCTAATTAGATATTTTAATCGATCATATCCCCAGTGCGATATCCAGAGGCATTAACCTCTCACTGACGGTCTGTCGGTGTTGGTGTATCTGTGGGTGTGGGTGTCGGGGTTTCGGTAGGTGTTGGTGTTGTTGTGGGTGTTGGTGTATCTGTGGGTGTGGGTGTTGGGGGAGGGGTAGGATTTTCTGCTGAGATGCTAAGTTGATAATCTACTGGTTGTGATGCTGTAGAGACGACAACAAACTCATAAAAACCATTTTCTGGTAGTTTTGCTGATAGAGTCCGCTGTGTGGAATCTGCCAAAAATTGGACTTTACCAGAGGGGGAATAAATTGATAGCAAAACTTTGGAGTCCGCTTTTAGGTTTACTGTCAAAGATTGCTCTTTACTCAATTCGGCAATGAAGACTTTACCACCTCCTCGTTGCAGAGAGCCGCTGACTGTTTTGCTGGTGGTACCTTGTTCAAAAACAATTTTTTGAAAAGCGCTACCTGCGAGGATTGCACTCAGTTTATCGCTGACAAGTCCATACCAAACCTGTCCTATGGGCTGGTTGATAAAATCTTTACCGCGCTGTTCAGGGAAAGTACTGTAAAAAGCGGCATCCCCTATATCGTATAAAGAACGGCTACCAACGTTGATTTGGTTAACTTCCACCTTCCAACGATCGCGTTCGGCTGTTGTGTAAGTACCCAATTGCTGACGGGCTTTTGTCGTCATTGTTGACAGCTTGTCTAATAATTGTCCTGCCAGCTGATCCCATTCTTCTCGCAATTTCTCATCTTCGGGTCGATCGCTGAGAGTACGTCCTTGCAACCTAGGATTTTTTTCCCAAAAGAGTTGATTGACTAAGCTAGTGAAAAAGTTCGAGTCAATCCCCAATTGTTGACGGCGATCGCTTAATCTTTGTTTGCGTTGTTGTTCTGCTGGCGAATATTGGGCTGAGGAATTAGTAGGACTGGCTGTTGGTGTAGGTTTAATTATGTCGGTGTCATCTCCACCAGTGCGTGATTGTATCCAGCTATTCGTTCCCCACCAACCTAAGCCAGCAACACCAGCTGCTACAAACACCGTGAAGATGGTTTTTGTTGGCGTCCAGGTGCTGGTTTGGGAGGGAGAGAGAGGGATGGGCGGTGGAGGCGGGGGAGAGACGGCGATCGTCCCTGTGGTATCAGGAGCCGGGGCGGGGGGCTGTGTGGGGGTGTTGGTAAACGGTGATGGGGCGAGTGCTACTAGAACTTGACGCGCTGATTGATAGCGATCGCTCGGTCTAGGGGATAACATTTTATTCAATATTTGCCCCAAAGTTGGACTTATGCTAACTTCTTGTGGCCATTGCCAAGTTAGGGTATGAGTATCAATTAATTCTTGCGGTTGTTTACCTGTCAGTAAAACTAACACTGTCACCGCCAAAGCATATAAGTCACTATGGGGAGACACCAAACCAGTTTGCATCTGTTCCGGGGGCGCAAATCCCACCTTACCAAGGAGAGTAGGGACAGGGGGCGCAGTGACTGCACCAGATTCATAATATTGGGAAGCAACAGCCGCTACTACCTGTTTCACACCGCCAAAATCGATTAATACAGGCAATTGGTCTACAGTCCGCAGCATCAAGTTATCTGGAGAAATATCCCGATGAATTACCCCCATCGAGTGGACATAATCCAACACGGGCAAAATTTGCTGCATCAGCTGACGGACTTCCGCCTCTGTAAACCGCCAACCCTGCTGTTTACGAGTATTAAATAAGGAACTATATGTTTGTCCTTCTACATAATCTTGCACCAAAAACAAGTATTCCTTACCCCCTAAATTGATGCGGAAAATTTCCCGAAAGCGGGGAATTTGGGGATGTTGCAGCTTGTAGAGGACACTTGCTTCTCGCTGAAAGAGTTCTTCGGCTTTTTGTAAAACGTAAGCAGTTTGAACTTGGGGAGAGAATTCTTTTAAAACACAAAGTTCGCGGAAGCGGTTCAAGTCTTCAGCTAAATAGGTGCGTCCAAAACCCCCTTGACCGAGTTGACGCACAATCACATAGCGATCGCCTAAAGTTTGTCCTGGTTGGATAGTATGATTTATGGGCATATCCAATAACTTCTCACCACAACTGAGACAAAAGCGACTACCTGTAGGATTTTCGTGTCCTTGAGAACAATAATTGGTCATTTGTCATTGGTCAGTTTGTTCACTGTTCACTGTTCACTGTTCACTGTTCACTGATTGCTAGATTGTACTTTACTGACCTGATCGGCGGCGATCGCATACCAAATTTGACCGTAAGTTTGCTGGTTCAGTTTCCCACGCTCTTGACCAGGAAACAACTGATCAAATTTTGCGTAGGTGTCTTTGTTCAATTGACTAATTGTATATTTACCGAACTGTCCAGCTTGTGCTTGTTGTCTCCAGATGTCATAATCTCTTTGACTATAGCCTCCTAATTGACGACGAGATGCACTACTGAGGTTAGCCTGTTCTAGTTTTTGCAACAAGTCTTCAGCTATACCGTACCATTCATCCCGCAAAGCCGCATCTTCTGGTTCAGAAGTGAGGCTACGCCTCTGTAATTCTGGTTTTTTTGTATAAAATATCTTATCTGCCATCTGAATAAAAAATCCTTCGGGAATTTCTAGCTGTTGGCGGCGATTTAAAATTTGAGCAATCCGACTTGTGCCTTTGTCACTCACGGGTTTAGCTGCAGGCTTGCCACTTTCCGGGAACTTTGGTAGAGAAATTTCTGGTAAAGAGATTGAAGAAATACCCTGCAATGCGGCATTTACCAACGTCCAAGTACCCGCTACAGTTACAACAACGACACTTGTCCCCACAAAACTAACTGCAAATGGACGCAGCCAAACTGGCATAGGGATTTTTTGTACCGCTAATTGGGTTTTGCTATGGAATTTACTAGCGATCGCCTGTGTACGTCTCACTCCAGGAGCAGCTATCATAGTTTTGATTTTGGTGACATAGGGATTCGCAGATTTGACTGTAGCTGACGATGGCAAATCTTTGAGAACTTGAGCAGCATTTTGATAGCGATCGCTCGGTTTATAAGCCAACATCTTTTTCAACACAGTTTCCAACTTCGGACTGACTTTAATTTCTTTACCCCAGAGCCAAAGCCCCTGATAGCTATCGTAAAGGTGTTGTGGTTCTTTACCCGTGAGTAATACCAAAGACGTTACCGCCAACGAGTATAAATCACTACTAAAAAAAGCCTTTCCTTGTCGTAACTGTTCTTCAGGCGCATAGCCCTTTTTCCCCAACAAAGTGTGATTTACACCCAATCTAGTCATCCACAAACCCTGAGAAGCCGGTAACTGCTTCACCCCACCAAAATCAATCAACACTGGTAAATTATCAGCACGCCGCCAAATCAAATTATCGGGAGAAATGTCCCTGTGAACCACATCTCGCGAATGCAAGTAGGATAAAACCGGTAAAATATTTTGCAGTAGAGTTAGTACTTCCTCTTCACTAAAAGCTTTTCCCTGACTTTGACGCTGTTCTAATAATTGGTAATAATTATCGCCATCTATATAGTCTTGTACCAAAAAGAAAAAATCTTTGCCGCCTAACTTTTCTTGTAGCGAGGAATGAAACCGGGGAATTTGCGGATGCTGGAGTTTTTTTAGCACACTCGCTTCTCGCTCAAACAACTCCTTAGCTTTTTGTAAATCTTGCTTTTCTTGTACTTGGGGCGCAAATTCCTTCAGTACGCACTGTTGCTGGGATTGATTTTTATCTTCCGCCAGGTAAGTACGACCAAAGCCACCCTGTCCTAATTGTCGAATAACTCGGTAGCGGTTATGCACAATTTGCCCCACAGGCAGCGGTAATGGTTCACCACAGTGAGTACAAAAACGGTTACTACCATTATTTAAATGTTGTTGACTGCAATAGACCTGCATGGCACTGAGGGATAAATTGGGGTTTTTATAAGTTGATACAGTAGGGACGGAAGCATTTACGGAATCTGTTCCAGGGCTGGCAATAGAGAGATGAGACAAAGGGAAAGTAACTAATAATTCTACCCCTGTTAAAAGTGACTTGGAAAATTGCTGAGTGCTGAACCGAAAAATACTTATCCCCAATCCCCAGTTCATGATGGCTACTTAACTAGATCCTTAACTTTCCTCAACTTATCCCCATCGACCCTACTGAAATTAACCCATAAAGTATAGGAGTCCTGAAAAACGGACGGACTCAAACCAGACAGGACAAACCATTTAACAAGGCTTAGAGTCACACCCAAGCATGATATATGCGATCGCTAACTTGCAAAAGCAAGGTATTTCCAGCGTCGTCAACTTGTCCTGCTGATCAATCAAACATCACTAAAATCCTCAACTAATTCATTAATCAAGGAGATTCAATCATGTCTGTTACTCAAATTTCCGCAACCACTCGTCAGTCTCACCCAGCTACTCAAACCAAGCAATTGCGAGTTCGTAGACCGTTACAAATAGTGACTGCAATTATCGTTGCTAGCGTTCCTTTTCTAGGGATAACTTCTATGAATAATGTTACTAACGCGGCATCAGTAAAATGTGTGAAAACCATTAAAGGCGTGTCTGTCTGTGCAGAATCTAAAGGACAAGGTTATGAGATTTATTCCAAGTTGGGGCCAATTACCAGCCAGAAGCAATATGTCGGCAAAGATGGAGGTTGCGCTACCTTCGGGACAGTAGATGTTGCTGGAACTCGTGCCCAAGCTAAAGGTTGTTTGAAAATTAATCCAGTGCGGATGGAAGGTAAAGTAGAAGCCTGCTTCTTAAAGAAATGCAAAAGCGACGACTTCTCTTTAAATCTCCAATAATACTAAACCAGCGGGGGTTATGAATTTTTCTACTAATTCTCTAATTCTAACCCCTATTTCTTCCAATCATTTTTTTAGATATTCAGGAACTAAACACATGAAATATATCACTAACTATAATCATCAAAAACAATTCCAGCAAGCTTTAATTGGTGCAACCGCCTTTTTATTCTTAACACCTTTGTTTGTACAATCATTGCCTGTTCAAGCTCTTCCGACTAGCCAACCCGTGCAAGTTGCTATGAATGATTGCATCATGACTGTAACCACAACCACTAACTCATATAGCATCAATATTTGTCAGAAAACAGATAAAACTATTCAAATGTTATTAGTGAACCAAAAAACTGGTGAAAAATTGACCTTGCCTGCTATACAAGTCGATACTAGCGGTAATGTATTTCGTGCGAGTTTAACAAGGCGCGAAAAAATTACTACTAATTCCCCTCCATTCTTGATCAGAATCCCGATCGCTGCACCGCAAGTTACTACTTATGTTCTAGATGTAACCAAAAATCAGTTCTCTATTACCAAAGAAATTAAGTTGCCTGGAAATAATCGAAAATCAGTTGAGGTGGAAAAATTGGGAGGTGTGCTAATGTCTTCTAGTCAAAGCTATGCTATCGCTTAAAATTGATTTCAAATACATGTCAAAATTTATATTTCATCTTCCAATAGAATGGTATTGAGAAGATTCAGTTCACTGGATGCCATAAAATAGCGATCGCTAAAAACTGTTTACTGATGTAATGCCTTGTGGTCTTCAATGGTTTATCTTGACGGCTAAATGCTGACCATATTCATTATCCTAAAAGACTCAATTTATACAGTTAATTGAATTTCTCATTTCTCTGTAAATTAAAATAAAATTAAGTAAGAAAAATTTGAATAACTAACTAATTTAATCGGCATTAAATATGTGAAAATCGAGAGACTCAGATCCCCGACTTCTCAAAGAAGTCGGGGATCTTATTGTTCACGAATGATTTAGGACTGCTATACTTTAGCTTGTTCTGATTCCTAATAAAATTTTAGGGATTTAATCCAGCTTGTTGGAATATTGCGTGAGGGGTAATTTCCAATTCTGGTAGTAAATCATCAGTAATTATTTGATGAGAACGATAAGTAATCGGTAAGGAAGATGGCGCAAACACAGTTACAGTTCTAGCTTTTGTATCAACTACCCAAACAAGAGAAACGCCAGCTTTCAGATAATCAGTTGCTTTTTCTGCAATTTCACCAAAACTCTGACCGGGTGAAATGATTTCGATGATTAATTCAGGTGCGACAGGGCAAGCTTCATCTAATAGCCAATCAGCAGGAAGACGGTTATGAGAAATATAAGTTAGATCTGCTACAGGCATCCAATCTTGTTGATTTCGTGTTAGTTTAATTGCCCATTCAATCACAACCCGACCTTTTGTTTGTGCCCATGTAGACAATAGTATAAATAAAGCACCAGTAGTCGAGCCATGAAAAAATTTTGGTGACATTTCATTATCTTTATACTTGGGTACAGCTTCACCGTTAACAAACTCGTATGTAATATCTCCTTGGGGAAGTGCGAGAAATTCTTCTAGTGTTAGGCGTTGATTAGAAGACTGAACCATAGATGTTATGTGGGTAAAAGATGCTTGCTTTTAGTTTAGGCGATCGCCAATATTAGAGACTAAGCCTACTTAATCCTGATTTCCAGCATTTCTGACAGTGCTGATTCTGAGAGATGTAACCATATAAATTACAGTAGTCAATATTATTCCTCATGGTCTTGAAGTAAACCAAGGCTTATGCAAAACTTGAGATCCTTCGCTTCTAGCCTACTTTTAAGGAATTGATCAATGGCGCGTCTAGCCCTGCTGAGTGTATCTAACAAAACTGGTATAATTGACCTAGCCCGTAGCTTGGTTGAAGAATTCGACTTTGATTTAATCAGCAGTGGGGGAACAGCCCAAGCACTCAAAGATGCGGGACTCCCTGTCACCAAGGTTGCGGATTACACAGGTTCACCAGAAATTTTAGGTGGCCGAGTCAAAACCCTACATCCCCGAATTCATGGCGGGATTTTGGCGCGGCGAGATGTTCCCGAAGATATTACAGATTTAGAAAATAACCAAATTCGTCCGATTGATTTAGTGGTGGTGAATTTATATCCTTTTGAGGAAACGATCGCTAAACCAGGAGTAACATTATTAGAAGCCGTTGAACAGATTGATATCGGTGGCCCAGCGATGCTAAGGGCATCATCAAAAAACTTCGCCCATCTCGCTGTATTATGCGATCCAGCGCAGTATGAAGAGTATTTGCAGGAATTACGCCAAAATAACGGCGTAGCATCCCTAGAGTTTCGCCAAAGGGCTGCATTGAAAGGATTTTCGCACACTGCAAGCTATGACCAAGCGATCGCATCTTACCTCTCAGAAGCACAGCAATACACCCTCAGCGGTACACAATTGCAATCTCTGCGTTACGGTGAGAATCCCCACCAACCCGCCACCTGGTATCAAACTGGTACTACTCCAACAGGATGGGCGGCTGCAACTAAATTACAAGGTAAAGAACTCAGCTATAACAACTTAGTTGATTTAGAAGCCGCACGCCGAATTATTACAGAATTCACCGATACACCCGCAGCCACAATTATCAAACACACCAATCCTTGCGGTACTGCATTAGGCGCTACCCTGGTAGAAGCTTACCAAAAGGCTTTCAATGCTGATGCAACTTCTGCCTTTGGTGGTATTGTCGCCCTCAACCGCCCAATTGATGCGGCTACAGCACAAGAGTTAACTAAAACATTTTTAGAATGTGTGATTGCACCTGATTGTGATCCAGAAGCCCAAAAAATCCTGGCTAAGAAATCTAACGTGCGGGTTTTGACTCTAGCCGATTTGAGCAGTGGAAATAAGGATACCGTGAAAGCGATCGCTGGTGGTTTCCTTGTCCAAGCTGCCGATGATATTATCGCTGACGCTAGCAAATGGCAAATAGCCACAGAACGTCAACCCAGCGACGATGAGTTAGCAGAATTGCTGTTTGCTTGGAAGGTTTGCAAACATGTTAAATCTAATGCCATTGTTGTGACAAGCGATCGCACCACCTTAGGTGTTGGTGCTGGGCAAATGAACCGCGTCGGCTCAGTTAAAATTGCCCTAGAACAAGCTGGAGAAAGAGCCAGAGGTGCAATCCTCGCCAGCGATGGATTCTTCCCCTTCGATGACTCAGTCAGAACCGCCGCCGCCGCTGGAATTACCGCCATTGTTCAACCAGGAGGAAGTTTGCGCGATCAAGATTCCATCACAGCTGCTAATGAACTGGGTTTAGTGATGGTATTAACAGGCGTGCGTCACTTTTTGCATTAAGTTATTAGCGCACAAATAGTGCAGTTGGCAAAGTGTCACCCAATACTCTTGCTAGTTGCAAAAACAAGTGATATATTTTAGGGGTGTGAGGAGCAAGTTGAAAATAAAAAACGCCTGGGGTGGAAACACGGCAACACTCCCAGGCGTTTTTTATGTTTATAGCAGAAATTACATATTTTGGGCATTTGAAAAACTCTCACTCAAAACACTTGCCAATTGTTAAAACAAGTGATATGTTTTAGGGGTGTGAGGAGCAAGTTGAAAATAAAAAGCGCCTGGGGTGGAAACACGGCAACACTCCCAGGCGCTTTTTAATTGGAATGAAGAAATTAGATATTACTCACTACCCTACACACATAAATAATTTAATCACCTCAAATTTTTCAAAACTAGTGGTTTGTCAATTTTGTTTTGAGGGGTTTTTGGTAGTGCGGGACGAAAAGCCCGCGTGAGCGAGACGCTCACACTACAGTCCCTCATTTCAACCCTGACAGACTACTAGTAGCGTCTCAAGCCTAAAGTAGTGTATTAGATGAAAACTAAGTTGCTAACGCGCATATCTGGCTTCAGATAGGGATTCTCATATTTAACCAAGCTTTCCCGCTATTAGCTGTACACCCCTACCACCGAACTCCATTTACATGAGAAATACTATAGATAAACGTATAAAATTAAATAATAATCATAATAAGCAATCATAGGGGGTGTTATGTCTCGGATAACTCAAATTATTCAAAACACTTTCATTCGGATTGAAGCCTTGTTTGGTGTTATTTTCGCAAGTTTAGCTAATGTTGTAAAAAGCTTTTTTGGCTTGTTTGCTAAAGTATTTGGACTTGCCAGTCCTAATTATTTTGTAGAATCTGATGGTAAGGCAGAAGGTATCCAGCAAAGTGCAGCTAAAGATCCAATTCAAAAGGAGAAAATTCCTGAAACTCCCATAACCTTCACCAGCCGTCGTCCTAATGCCAAAAAAGTTGAAAATTACTACCTGAACATGGCGCGTGACGTGAAAAAGGGCTAAAAAAAGCCATTGATCAAGAAAATGGGAGAATGCGATCGCACTCTCCCATTTTTAGTTTTGTGGCAAATCAAATCTTGATTGAAGCTAAATTATAGCGCCAATCATCAAGACCTTTGCTAATTTCTAAAAACCTTTCATCAGACAATCATTAATCAATAGACCTCTTGCAAAAGTCGTTATTTTCGCGCTCTTTCTTTGCGTCTTTGCGCCTTTGCGTGAGACTAAAAAATATTTATGCAAGAGGTCTAATCTCCCAATTCTCAGTTGTGATTTGGCCTTGCTAAAGTTAATTAGGAATGACTTTCTAGCGGGTTAGCAATGTATTGAAAGGTTGGTTCAGAATTCCAAGGGCCACGCTCATCTTTACCATTACCATTTGTAGATAGGTTGTAATAAAGAGCGACAGTTTCATCAGGCTGAATATTACCAAATAGTGGATCTGTTAACTTACCCAGTGAATCTAGAGCCTTCATAAACATCTGAGTATGAGAAATTTCTCTTGTTAAAAGATGCACCAGAGTTTCTTTAGTTTCTGAGTCAGTTGCTAGCTTAATTAAAGCTTCGTAAGTTTGACGCGCTCCAGCTTCCGCCGCAATATTAGCTCTCAGATCACGCACTACATCTCCACCCTCATTCAAGTAATTTGCACTCCAAGCGCTACCCTGACTATCGAGAAAGTGGGGGCCTATCCCTTTGACTGCGAACAAAGTACTTTTGTAAGCCTCTGTTTGATCTACATTTTTAGTATGGGCTTCGATGAGCTTACCAACCATTTCTAAATGCCCAAATTCCTCGATTGCAATGTCTTGGAGCATGTCTTTAATCCCAGGATTTTCGACATGAAATGATTGCACCCAGTATTGTAGCGCAGCTGAAAGTTCACCAGTAGCTCCACCAAATTGCTCTAGTAGTAATTGAGCAAAACGAGGATTAGCCTCACCAATTTTTACCGAATGAATGGGTTCTTTTTTGTGAAAAAACATGCCCTGATCCTTTACAGAATAGATATATTGACTGGTTAATTCTTATGATTTTTACAATTGTAGTTAAAACTGCTAACCCATAGGACTCATGCCACATAATCCTTGTATGTTGCTGTTTAATTTTCCGTTCGTAATACTAGTGTTGTGCTAAGGTGTTTTGCAGGATACACAGTCAGCGCTTTAGTGCTTGATTAGGCACTCAAGCGCTAACTACAAACCCACAAAATTTGTCTAGCAGGATACTAAGCATTACTTCTTCTGCTCAACAATCCCCACAGATAAATAGCGATAATTGCACCGATTACGGCAACAAATAGGCCGGGAATACTTAAACCAGCACCAGCGGCCGTAAGTTGTAGAGTTCCCGTTCGTAGTAATGTAAATAAACTTCCGCCGAGAAAAGCACCGACAATACCTAAAATCATGGTAGAAAGAATTCCACCACCTTGATAACCTGGATAAATAGCCTTAGCGATCGCACCAGCTAGAAGTCCCAATACCACCCAAACAATCAGGTTCATAATTGCCTCTCAAATTCGATTTGTATACAATCTATCAATCCCTCTTCACAATTCATTCTGCCGAATGAAATAAGTTCTAGAGTCAAAAGGTAGAGCTAAAGATTTAGATTAAAGAATAGTTAAATAGCTGATCTTCTGCGAAGCATGGAATATTAAAGCTAAAAATAGTTATTTATGAAGCAAAAAAGGGACTGGGGATTAAATCAGTTAACAGTTAACACTGTTTCAGCCCTTGGATTTGACTCCCTTCTCCCTTCTCTACGAGATGGCTCCACTCAGGGCGCGTCGCTCAGTACAAGTAACTGATAACTGTTGAAATTCCCCATTCCTTTCAAATCGCACGAGAAAAATGTTTCTCTCTAGTGCTTGTGTGAGTATCAAATATCACAGTAATATTTCTCACCAGTAATCTACCAATATCTGTGATTTGGATGTGACTTGTTGATAGACTGACCAGTCCATCTGCTGCTAAGAGATGCAACACCTCTAATTCCTGGGAAAAATATTCATCAAAATTGATGTGATATTTATCTTCAACGTCTCGCTTATACAGATGAAAGTGAGACATGATGCCCATGATCACATCTCGTCTAATCATGTCATCCTGAGTCAGTTTAATACCTTTACTAGTTGGTAAAGCATCTGCATCAATTGCTTGATAATAATCCTTTAATTGCTTATGATTTTGAGCATAAGCATCTTCTAGCATACTAATGGATGTAGCACCAAAACCAAAGAGTTCCGTTTCTGCATGGGTAGTATAGCCCTGAAAATTGCGTTTGAGGCTACCATTCTGTTGGGCGATCGCTAATTCATCATTAGATTTAGCAAAATGATCCATCCCAATGAAAAGATACTCATTACTCGTTAATTCTTCAATGGTCATTTTCAGGATTTCTAACTTTTCTTGTGGAAGTGGAAGTGCAGCTTCAGGAATATTTTTTTGTGCTGGTTTCATCCACGGCACATAAGCAAAGTTAAAGACCACAATTCTGTCTGGATCTAGTGCGATCGTCTTTTTTACTGTTTCTCGGAAAGTCTCTCTAGTTTGATGTGGTAAACCATAAATTAGGTCTACATTCACACTCTCAAATTGGGCTTCTTTAATCCAACTCATAACATCAAATAGCATTTCTTCCGGCTGGACACGATTCACTGCTATTTGCACTTCTGGATTAAAATCTTGGATGCCAAAACTAATGCGATTAAACCCAATCTGTCTCAAAAATAAAATGTATTCTCTATCAACATAGCGGGGATTAATCTCAATAGAAATTTCGGCTTGTGGATCGATAGTGAAGTATTGTCTGATATTCTGCCACAAGAATTCTACTTGCTCAATTTCCAAGTAGTTAGGAGTACCGCCACCCCAATGAATTTGTAGTACCTGTCTATCAGCATCGATTAAGGCTGCAGTCTTTTGGATTTCTCGAACCAAATACTCCAAGTAAGGTTTAGCAATATTCTTATTGTTGGAAATTACCGTATTACAGCCACAGAAATAACAAGCGCTCTGGCAAAATGGGATGTGGAAATACAAAGAAAGAGGGGTTTTTCTTTGATTTGAGGAAGCGATCGCATTTTTGAAATCAGTGTCGGTAAATGCTTCGCTTAACTCAGTAGCAGGCGGGTAACTAGTGTATCTAGGTGCAGGGTGATCGTATTTTTTGATCATATCCAGATCAAATTTGACACTAGGTAAAAGAAAAACCATTAAAACCTCCGAGGTGCTACGACTAAGCCACCTAATGATTAGTTATCTGGGGATGTAGGGATGTAGATCTGCAAGAAAGTAAAAGAGTCCATTAATTTTGATGGTCATACCTGTTTGTAGTCAGGACTTTAGTCCTTGATTTTTTAAGCACTGTAGACGCGCAGCGGCTTCCCACAGGGTAGTGCTTACTACGAACCTTTCAAAACTTTTGGGACAGTTCACTAGAAACATTGACATCAGAACCTTAAATTGTCCACTTTCTCATCAGTCTGCATAAAATCACTTAGCTGTAGCGACTTCAGTACTACCGGAGTTAGGAGAATTGGTCAGGTTATTAAACAAAACTTGACCGATCGCCTGAATTAAACTTCCCTCTAACTCTTGAACTATATGCATATTCAGCTGGAAAGCATGATTAGCTTCAGCAACAATCTCTTCTGCCGTTATATCATCAATTGGCAGTGCATTTAATGCTTGACGATACTTATCTTTAAATTCATTTTTGTCAGGAATTTGCTCAAAATTATAAAAAGATGTGCCTTCATAGCCTGATAAATTCAGGGACGACTGGGCAATTTTTTGCAACATCTGACCTCCGGAAAGATCACCCATGTAACGAGTATATGCATGACCTAGCAAAAAAATCGGTTTGTTAGCAGATAGCTCACGAATGCGAGCGATGTAGGTGCAGGCTGCAGTTGAGGGTATGAGATGCGATCGCCATTCCTCACCATAATAAAATACCAAGTCTTTCTCTAGAGCAGCGTGACGATTCAGTTGTGGGAAATAAACTAGACTCATCACAGGATGGTTTGCATAAGTCGCTAAGGCTGCTTCTAGTTCGCTGTAAACAAAATACAAGTTACTTAAAAACTTGGCGAAGCAGTCTCTATTGACAACCCCTTTAAGAAAACATTTCATGAATCCCACATTTTCTGCCGATGTGTGAGCTTTTTGGGTTCCAGAGCGGAGTTTGACGGCTAAATTACTGCTCATTTTTGCTTCCTTCTTGTTCAAGCGCAAGGTTCCACCCAGTCATCGACTCAGGATGTCTCCCAGTTCTGAGTCAATGTCAGAGTTAGAGGATTGTTATTCTGGAGTTAGAGAGGATTTGCATCATCCGATCCAGCAAATACCACTGCCGATGCAGATCCCAGCCATTTCTATTTACTCCCAAAATCATTTAACTATTAATCTTTTCATAACTATCAAGCTATTAATATTTCTTTAGATTTAGAACATACGCAGGTGTCATATAGCAATCGGATTTTATTTTTGAAAAAATCTCAGTATTTGTAGTGGCGTGACAAGGCCAAAATATTGCATTATAAATCTGGGAAATATTGAAATTTTATACCAATTTAAAAACTCTTGGCGACACATGGATTGTCGTCAAGGGCGGGGAAACACCTCCTCTACCGTCACATTGTTGTGGCAAATGGATATTAGAAATAAACAGAAAATATTGATTTATATCAATTACATCAAAAATCTATTGCATCATTTTAGTCGTATTATCCCAGTAGGGTGCGTTAGGATGAAGTCCGTAACGCACCGTCTAAATACCGCTTTACTTATTCTCAGAGAATGGCGTGTTTTTTTCTGCAGCAAACTGCTGTTCTATTTGCAGATATTGAGGAACACCGATGAGTTCTTGAAAATCTTGGAAGTTAACTAAATCTGGGAAATTTGCAGTGGTTCCCTGTGCTTTTAAATGACGGAAACAAGCAGTCATGACTTGGGTGACAGCCAGCAGAGAAGTCAGAGGGAAAAAGACTATTTTGAAACCTAAGTGCTGTAACTCAGCAGTAGAAAGCTGCGGGGTTTTACCACCTTCAACGATGTTAGCTACTAGTGGTGTATCTGGGAAAGCAGTTGCGATCGCCTTTAATTCCTCAACAGACTGGGGAGCTTCTACAAAAAGTATATCAGCACCAGCAGCGATGTAAGCTCGACCACGGGCGATCGCTTCTTCTAAACCCAAGGAAGCACGGGCATCAGTGCGGGCGATAATTACCAAATTACTATCACCACGAGCTGCTACTGCGGCGCGAATTTTCCCAGCATGTTCTGCCAACGGAATAACTCGTTTACCTTCAAAGTGACCGCACTTTTTTGGCCATTCCTGATCTTCCAGCAGTACCCCAGCCAAACCCAACTGCACAGCATCTTTGACAGTGCGGATCACATTGAGAACGTTACCATAGCCAGTATCCAGATCAGCAATCAGGGGAATATTAATTGACTGAGCAATGCGCCCCGCACTGTAGAGCATTTCTGTAGCAGTGACTAAACCATAATCTGGTACACCTAAAGTCGAAGCCGCAATCCCAAAACCACTGGTAGCTGCCACTTCAAAACCAGACTGTTCCGCCAACTTAGCGCCCAAACAGTCGTAGACACCAGGAATCACAATTATTTCCGGACTTGTTAGTAACTGTCGCAGTTTTTCTCCAGCAGACATAAAGCAATATGCAAACGCAGAATACGCCTATCTGAGGATACAGCCAAAAGGGGGCAGGGAGATGAGGGAGAATGACCCTTGACTCTTGACAAATTTTACTTTGTATTAATTCCTTGGTGTTGATAATACTTATGTGCTGCCATAGTCATAGCCAAAAATCCCCAAAGAATCATTCCTGCAACACTCAGCATTCCGCTACTAATAATTAACTGGGCACAGGAAGTTATCCCAATGGCGCGAGCAGCGCTGACAAAACTATCAAAACGAGCTTCGGTATACTTGCTGACATTAACTAATATCAAAATTAACCCACCAACATAAGGGATAGCGCCCACCCAGCCCAAGGTAAAAAACATATCTAAAATACCGCTGTCAATGACAAAGACTTCTATTTGACCAGTTTTTTCATTGACTTTCCAGATATTTCCTAACCCGTTACCCATAACATTAGACAGGGCTAAACTGAGGTTTCTGTCATAGCTTCCCGACCTATCTTTGAAACTGGTATCATCTTCGAGATTGGCAAAAGATTCAAAGCGATCGCTCACAATTTTAGAAACTGGCTCGATAGTCGCCAATGGCACAATACACGTCGCCATCACTAAAATTATGGTAATTAAGCGCATTTGAATTTTGGGCTTAACTGAACCCATAATCATCACTATCCCAAATAACCAGCCGCCCCAGTTAGTACGTACTTGCGCTAGCAAAAACGATAAATAACCGACAACCGATGCCGGAAAAATTAAAGGGCCAGAACTAGTGAATAATAAAAGTAGACCAGTCTGCATAACTGCCCCAAACGGTCCGACAGAATGCATTGTACTCCACACGCGCATTCCAAAAGGTTCCGGAGTTCCAGAACTAGTAAACATTTTTGATTCTAGAAGCCAATATCTATCCCACTCAGGAGCTACTACAAATTGAAATATGCCATAAGCTCCTGTAATTAACACACACCAAAGGAATGTCTGCTGAATATTCTGACGATAGCTGGGATAATCTCGCCAATTTGTATATAAGTGAAAAGCAAAAATAATCGGACTGAGCCAATCCAAAAAGCCCCGTGCTACGGGGATAGGTGCGTTGTAAACTAAACCAATTAAAAAGCCGTAGAATACGCCAAAAAAAGCTAAAACAAACGGCAATCCCCCTTGGCGCAAGGCATTAGGAAAGTGTCGCCAAAAAGTCCCTATGGTGACAAAAACTACTAAATAAGGCGCTATAAGTATTTGACGGGTAGCATCCCAGCCTACCTGATAGTCAATCAAACGACCAAGTAAAGGGGTGAGAAACCAGATCCACCAAGTAAAGCCGATGTAGAGAATGGGATGACGCAAGTAGAGAAATAAGCCTACCAACAGTGCTGTCACCGGAAAAACTGAGCGCAACATAGCAGCAGCGCCAGCAAAATAGCACCCTACGGTCAGCAAGATGAAGCCTATAATGACACTCCAAGCCTGTGCTGATCGTTCTTGGGGAGAAAAGTTTTCTTGTAAGAAACTATTAAAAAGTATCTGTTTAGAAGTCACTTTGTTCAGTTATCAGTTACTTGTACTGAGCGGAGTCGAAGTATCAGTGAACAGTTATCAGATGTACGGGAATCGGGTTTGATTTTTGAACAAAATTAGGTATTAGTAGTAGCGTGACAAGGCTGAAGTAGTGCATTAGATTTATGGTTAAGAAGGTGCTGAAGCGCAACTACGAACCTTTTTTATTGCAACATTATAGTCTTGTCAGTCCACTACATATCTTCAGACTTCATACTTTATACTTCAGACCTCAGACTTCAGAATTGTCGATGTGTCTGCCATCCTTGCCAACGCCCACGCAAGGACACCAGCCATTTTTTACCTGCTAGTTGGCCTTGGCTGGGCAAAAGTCTGAGCCATTGTACTAAGCCCAAACTATCTCGTGTACCGACTAATATTGCCCAGAATAAAAATATAACTCGACGCAGGGGCGATAGATGGTCTAGTAAAACTAGAGTTTCATTATGAACTAAATTAATAAAGGCAATTTCATTAAAATTATGACGCTGATCTTCATCAAAGCGTTGTGCTGGATAGTGGTCTACTGCAACTTGAGGATCGTAAATTATCTTCCAACCAGCGCGTTTTAAGGCTAGGGTGAATGCCATTTCAAAGTGTACTTGTGCGCCTGTACCTCGCATTCGTTGATCAAAACGCGATCGCCCAATTGCTGCTTGTCGAAAACTCATATTCACACCTTTGAGAACATCGACTTCACGAGGTTCTCCCACTCCTAGGTGATGGTTGCCAATCACTCGCCCAAACCACTGCAATTTACCCACTATTGGACGGGAATCATCTTCTAGTTTGTTGCCTTGGTGTACCCAATCACGTCCACCAACAGCACCAATGCAACTATCGGAGAGGAAATAAGCGGTGAGCCTTTCTAGCCAATCAGGGTGGGGTGCAGCATCATCATCAGTAATGGAAACAATATCTCCCTCTACTGCTGCTAGTCCGGCGTTGAGGGCTGCTACTACCCCTGGTAGTGTGACTTTGACAGTATGTATTGGCAGGTTGTGCGGGTGGAATTGGCTGAGAAATTGCCAAGTTGCTGCATCTGTATCTCGGACAACTACTATAACTTGATCAACTGGTTTAGTCTGCACTTGCAGCGCTAAAAGGCAGCGAGAGAGATCCTGAGGACGGCGATAGGTGGGGATGAGAACGGTGTTCTTCATGCTTGTTTAACTCCTCAAATAGATCTAGATAAGTTTGCGCCATAGTATTCCAGCTATATTGTTCGGCGACGGTGCGGGCTGCTTGACTCATTTGCTGTCTTTGAGCGTGATCTAAGGATTTCAACGCCGCTGCTAAAGCATCAATGTCATCGGTATTGGGCAAAACGATTCCACATTCTGGTGTGACTAGTTCTGCACCTCCGGTAGCGGTGGCTGTAATGACGGGTAATCCAGAGGCGAGGGCTTCTAATAATACCAAGGTGCAGGCTTCGTAACGGGAAGGAAACACAAATAAATCTGCCGCCCGCATGATATCGGCGATATCCCGGCGATATCCGACAAAATGCACGCGATCGCTTAAACCTAGAGATGCGGCTAACTGGGGAAAGGGGCTACCCTCGGTGTCGCCAACAACCGCTAGATGTAAATCAGGGACTTGCACCAAAGCGTGTAATACGGTATCTAAGTTCTTCCTGGATGTGCGAATATCTCCGGCAAAAAGTGCCAAAGTTACGTCTTTTGGTAGACCTAATTTTTGGCGATCGCTCACACCAGGGGCAAACTCTGCCAAATCTACGCCATTGACAATTACTTGAATCTTAGAACGGGGAACACCAATGTTGACTAGTTCTTGGGCGACTTTTTCAGATACAGCGATGACGACTTTCGTTTTTTGAAAAGCCTGGATTTCCCAGTAGGCATTCAACGCAGTATAGAGCCACTGATAAAAACCATAAATATCGCGGCGGGTGCGGGAAATGTGTACAGGCGTAGACGCAAAGCGGCTTGTCGCTAGACATCGCAACCAAGAACTGTGGACAAAATGCACAGCATTAACATCTGCAGATGTGGTTGTAATTGCTCCATTAACTTTAAGACAATCAAAATCCGAGCCATGCTTTCGCAACCAATCTGCACTTTTTTTCGCAAATACAAAATTACGAATCAATTCAGCAGGATATTTTTGCACTGGAATTTCAATCCAGTTAACTGAGCTATGATCTTTTAATTCTGGAGCTACTTCGCTGGCTAATAATGTCAGATGATGACCACGACTAATTGCTTCTTTTACTACCTCATAGTTTACTCTACCTTGACCATCACCTTTTTTAATTTTATGAGTCACTATACAAAGTTTCACACATTACCTCTTTAATTCAGTAAGTAGGGTGGGCACTGCCCACAGAATCATGATGTTGGTGGGCAGTGCCCACCCTACAAAGACTAATTATGTTTTTGCTAATCCCAGCAGTTGATTAGCTAATGATCGCGGAATAAAACTGAGAACTAACGCTACGATAGTTCGCAAATTAAATTTTTGCTCACTCAGTGCTTGCCAAAGATAAGGACGAGCATCTGCTATTTTTTCACTCCGCAGTAAGCCAATTCCTAAAGTTGTATTAGCTTCTAACCATTTTTGTTGAAAGTGCTGCTTAAATTCTTGCAGACGAGCATCTTCTAAAAATACTTTATAACAAAATAATTCGCTTTTAGCTTTGCGAATTTTTGCCCTCACATCTCGACTGCCACTGAGCATAGTATCAGTTTGCTCATGCATACGATATTGCGTTAATCTTTCTGGCTTATAATAAGCTCCATAACCAGATATACAGCAGAGGTAAGTTAAATATAAATCCCACATACCACCAACTTCTGCAGGAATTATATCCCAATCCACAACATAATTACGAATCACGCAAGCTGCTGCTGTTGGGATACTTTTATCTACTAAACCAATTTTGTGGAAGGTTTGATAAACTCCTTTTTTCAATTGATCTCGCTTAAAACCGCGTGTATTTTTTTCAGTCTCAGATTTATTAATTTTGCTCTGTGCATCTATAATATATTGGTCACAAAAGGCGAGAATTAACTCTGAATTTTCCTCTAGGTGTGGCACAAGCTTTTCTAAAAAATCTGCGTTCCACATATCATCATCGTGGAGACTTGCAACGTATTTGCCCCGCGCCATTTTGAAGGCATGAATTTGATTAGCAAACATGCCGATGTTTTGCGGTTGTTGCCAAAATTGAATGCGTGAGTCACCAAAAGATTCAACTATTTCTAGGATATTTTCGGTACTACAATTATCAGAAACAATAATTTCAATATGGCGATAAGTCTGGTTAACAGCACTAGCGATCGCCTGCTTGAGATACTCTGGTCGATTGTAAGTAGGAATAATCACACTGACTAAAGGTTCATTTTTATTTGTCATTTGTCACTTGTTATTAGTAGGTTGGGCAGTGCCCAGCGTATCATGGGTTTGGTGGGCATTGCCCACCCTACTTATATTTCATCAATCAAATAAGAACCTTGTATCAAGGCTTTAATTCTTGATTTTCAAGTAAGTTAACAGTGAATTAATCTGTCTATAAATTTTAACCATCATGTTAATTATTAACTGGGTAAATTTCGACTGCTGGAAAATTTCAGTATCAGGTATATTGCTCATTCCCTGTGATTTAGCATATTGACGGCAGGCTTCCCAATCAAATTTCCAAATGTCTTCTACCCAAAAGCGATTGACTCCATACTTATGAAAGTAATTCAGGATTTCAAAATCATAAGTGTAATACTTTTGTTTGATAATAGTATGCATATCAATTCCCAGTTCTTCCCAGTCTGTAAACCACTCATGAGGAGCAGTTTCTACTTTACCAATTTGCAAATAATTTTGTTTTGAAGAATAGCGCGATCGCCTACCAATTGCATTACCAACTCCCAGCACATTTTCGATGACACTATACATGCGAATTTTGGCAGCATGTGCATCTAAACGAGTAAAAGCATAGTGTAGAACTTTCACATCATGGATATGCAATCTTGTAGCATATTCAGGTGTGGGAATTCTCACACTATGGATAGATAGTGGCTGATGTTCAGCGCCATCATCGACATAACCAAGAGGCGTAAGAATACCGCTTCTAATACACTGATGAGTTGTGGTAAATAAATCTGGCTTTTCAAAGCATATTACTGTCCCTGGTTTTGCTGTGAGCATTGTTTGCCAACTTTGGGTTTTAGTGGCATTAGCAGCTAGTATTTCATCAGCATCTAAAGCTAAGAGAATTTTATCCTCTAAAATTAACTCTCTAGCTGTTTTTATTAATAATAACTGCCGCTCGGCTTCGTTGAATTTTTCGGACTGATTTTCAATCAGTATTACTTTAGGATATTTTTTACAAATGCTTTGACTACCATCAGTGGAATTTTGATCAGCAATAATAATGTAATCAGCAAATTGACTAGTCACAGATAAGAAGCGATCTAAAATCCACGCCTCATTTTTGACAGGTGTAAGTACTACAATTTTTGGTATTTGGTTATTCATTGATTATCCTGATTTTTCAAAAAGCGCAAATAAATAATTTGTGAAAAATATTAAGTAGTGTAAGGTGGATAGTGCCTAGCATATCGAGGTTTTGGTGGGCATTGCCCACCCTACTCTTTCCTATTGCCTATACTTCGACTACGCTCAGTACAAGTTCCCCATTCCCTATTTTGATTGCCCCAATTCATACTGCATCTGGTAATATTCCCAAAACTTACCGCGTTGCTGCAGCAATTCTTGATATTTTCCCTGTTCTACAATTCTTCCCTGTTCTAAAACCACAACTTTATCGGCTTTACTAATAGTAGAAAGACGGTGAGCGATCGCTATTACTGTTCTACCTACAGCAATTGTTTCTAAAGACTCTTGAATTAATCGCTCAGTCACAGAATCTAGCGCACTAGTTGCTTCATCCAAAATCAAAATTTCTGGGTTCCTTACTAATGCACGTGCGAGTGCAATTCGCTGTTGTTGTCCGCCAGATAATTGCACTCCATCAGCGCCCAAAATTGTGTTAAAACCTGCAGGCATTTTTTCGATAAATTCTAGTGCATTCGCCTGAAAAGCAGCTTCATAAATTTCGGCTTCAGTGGCTTCAGGAGTACCGTAAGCAATATTGTTCCGAATAGAAGTATTGAAAATAAATGTTTTCTGACTAACTACAGCCATTTTGCGACGTAGTGAGTCGATTTCAAACTTCCTGACATCAACTCCATCTATGAGAACTTGTCCTTCTACTGGATCACAAAATCTAGGAATCAAGTCAGCTAATGTAGTTTTACCGCCTCCTGTTGCGCCAACTAAAGCTGTCATTTTTCCCTGCTCAATACTCAAGGTAATATTATGTAGCACTAGATTATTTGGCTCGTAACCAAAATCCACAGATACTATATCAATTCCTTGCTGCAATCCTGGAAATTGAGCATTGCCATTTTTAAAGTAATCTTTATCATCAGTTCTTAGCAACTGCTTGATATTTTCTACCGCTCCCGCTTGAGTACTTAAAAAAGCAATAACTCCATTCAAATCTTGAAGCATCGGCACTAGGCGAAACAGCACAAAGAAGAACGTTAACAATGAGGCAACTTTCATTAAGCCAGTTGTCAACGCTACAATAATCATCGCTACAAGAATCACAGTAGATAGACTCTCAGCAATAGGTCTAACTATCAGAGAAATCCAATAAACATGTTTCCATGTATCAAGTACATTCTTGCTAGCTTTGTAATACCGTCGCCGCTCAAAATCGTGGGTAGAAAACGCATTAACCGTACGGATACCATCAATAAACTCCAGTGACCTAGAGGTAAATTGATCGTTGGCTTTAGTAACTGCAAAACTCCGCTCACGAATATGTTTATTGAGAGTTGTCAGCCCGACGGCTAATAGACTAAATAACAAGACTGAAACTATCGAAAGCTCCCAGGAGAGCAAGAATAATGTCAGAGAATAAACGGCGATCGTCAAGGTGCGAGTGATGACAAAAGCCATACCACCAAAAATCTGCCGAATCCTCTCCATTTCAGTAGTCAAGCTGTTAATCAATTCGCCAGAGCTTTTTTTAGCAAAATATTTGAGACTTTGAGCCTGTAGCTGTTCAAATATTTGTTTACGGAGATTATTGACTAAGTTAATTTCACTAAACTGAATACAAACTTGCGCTAAATAGTTAAAAGCTGCACGTATACAAGTTATAATTACTATTAAAGTAGATACTCGATATAACCTTTCATTTGCTGAACGATGAATCCCTAAAATAGCCACATCAAACCAGCCAATTCCTGTTTGCACTGGTTCGGCATCAGGAGTAGTTAAGCTTTGGAGAAATGCTAACAAAAAGCCTAAGCCAAATCCTTCAAAGGTGACAGCACACAGTGATAAAACTACGGCTAAAATAGCAATCCTAGGAAAATTCTTAAATTCTCTTAATATCAAGTAGTTATTTTGCCAAAAACTACTGGCTTGGAGAAATCTACGAGTTGATACTGGCAGCTTAAAATACATAAAAGTTTTTTCGGGAGAATGTCATACACTCAAGTCAAAGTACACTATAAAAGTGTTTTAAATTGGCTGGCGATGGATAAAGCGGCCAATAGCAGAGCCACAGAGAATAGCAAATTTTTGCCACAAAAATTTTCCTGAAGAATATAGTTGTATTGGTGTTTGACTGTGTCGCCAATACAATTTATCTGTGATGGTAGGACGGCTACCTTGTAGCGCGCTGATAATCAGTTTTTTGCGCCAAGGCTTAACACTTGGGACTGTCGCATGAGACATGAGAGTCCCGCCAGGAACAAAATCCATGCCATCAGGCCCTACCGTACTGAGAGGATGAGTAGACGCCATCAGCGCTAAGTTGAGATAAGTCTGATCTCCATGTAGATAGGGGTAATGATGATAAGTTGAATCGGCATAGAGATCCTCTAAATATGAATATCCTGCCATCCCACCCAGTTCTATGAGTTTTTGCCAAAGCAAGAGGATAGATTTGCAGCTTTGATGAACACCAATAAAGCCACTATTAAAGTGGTAATCTAATAGGCGATCGCATACTAAGCCATTACTTTCTGCAAATTCTTTCCATGCCAAGCGCCGGGGATGATTAGCCGGTACGTTGTACCATGAGTCCCCACACAGCGCAACTCCCCGACTCACCCACTTTTCATAAAAATCCCAGCTACACTTATTGACAATATCGGGATCAAAATAAAATAGCGCCTCTGCTTCTGGGCAATAACTTTCCCACAAAAGAGACATAAAATCAGGTTTATAAAAACCCAAATGCTTCCGGGTATCTAACTTCACAAACCGAATTGCACAACCCTCAGCTACAGAAAACTCTTGATAGCCTTTGCCATCTTTGACGGACTTAGCCCAAGGTGGTAATTCCCCACGATATCCTGCCCAAAACACACCACGAAAACCGTGATTATACAGGGAATTTGCTAATGCTCCCACCCCATAGTGATAGTCTTTTTCAAAAACAGTACAGATGGCTGTCTGCATAGTGCTACTTCATCCTTAACTTAAATAAATTTTTCACTAACATTGGGGTTAATTAATACCAATTTGAAAAAAGAATGCGACAAATATCTTTGTAGGAGTGGGGTTTCCCCACCCTTTACGACTGTTGCAATCATTTACGGACTTTTATCAATCAAGAGCCAGCAGTATTAAATTGAGCCTCAACCTGCCATGAACTCATAATTTCTGGTACTGCATTCAGCTGCTGTTGTCCTGCTAAACTCAGCTTCACTGCATCTTCTAAAGTCCAGCAATTAGAGCCGAGAAATCTCATATCACCACGCAATACATTCAATAATTGTGGTAGATTTTGTAGTCTATACTTACAGATCCACCGCTCTACTGGTGTAATGTTTTGAGTATGAAAATTAATTGCTCGAAAGAGTCTACCCCGCTCTCCAACATGCCACTCACGAGAAAAAACTGTCCCAGGTGAATAAATCCGCATCAGCAAAAATAATCCCAGCATAACTGGACTAATTATTAGTAGCGATATTAAGGCAAAAAGCCAATCAGCTAGTCGCCGCAACCACCATAAAACTGAATTACCTTTTTTATGAAATTTCTGGTTTGATGATAACTGCAAAAACATTGGCTTATCAGCTTGTTCACATGCCGTAGCCCAAAATTTCAGCCAATCTTCACCTAATTTTGGATCTAAACTAACCAAACTTACTGGAGAATGTTTTAAGCATTCTATTAACGATTTTTGATTATATAAAACAGGTAGATATGGCTGTTTGAATTTTCCAGGAGACTTCACCAACAGTTGTCCACGTCGCCATTGGAGTGTGCAATATGGATAGTGATTATCTTGGTGTTGCTCGCTCACACTATAACAATTCTGTAAACTGGGAATTATTGATATAGTCATATGTTTTTGTATTTATAAATCAATAGATTATTGAAATGATATCAAAGGCTATCAATGTCATTAATCTTGTTGTAATGACCAAAAAACTGTAGCTAATTGATTATGAAGACATAGGGCGATAACGAAAAGGCGATGCATATTTTACTAGGATTTTGTCAATCTAGATTT